>NZ_JASHKU010000008.1:0-335188 GCF_030056875.1 Rhodococcus sp. IEGM 1351
GTTCGCCGGAGGCGACGTAGTGGGCGACGCCGGATTTGACCATGTGGGTGTGCGCGCCGCCGAGGTCTTCCATGGTGACGTCTTCGCCGGTGACGGTTTTGATGACGTCGGGGCCGGTGACGAACATCTGGGAGGTCTGGTCGACCATGACGACGAAGTCGGTCAGGGCGGGGGAGTAGACGTGGCCGCCGGCGGCGGGGCCCATGATCAGGGAGATCTGTGGGATGACGCCGGAGGCCTGGACGTTGCGGTGGAAGATTTCGCCGTAGAGGCCGAGGGAGACGACGCCTTCCTGGATGCGGGCGCCGGCGCCTTCGTTGATGCCGATCAGGGGGCGGCCGGTTTTGAGGGCGAGGTCCATGACCTTGACGATTTTTTCGCCGTAGATTTCGCCGAGGGAGCCGCCGAAGACGGTGGCGTCCTGGGAGAACACGCAGACGTCGCGGCCGTCGACGGTGCCGTAGCCGGTGACGACGCCGTCGCCGACGGGGCGGTTGTCGGCGAGGCCGAAGTTCACCGAGCGGTGCCGGGCGAGGGCGTCGAGTTCGACGAAGCTGCCGTCGTCGAGCAGGGCGGTGATGCGTTCGCGGGCGGTGAGCTTGCCCTTGGCGTGGACCTTCTCGACCGCGGCGTCACCGCTGGGGTGCTGCGCTTCGGCCTGACGATTACGCAGGTCGGCGAGCTTTCCCGCCGTCGTGTGAATATCGGGCGTACTCGCCGACTCCGCCGCGCTCGGCTCCTGAACAGTGGTCATGACAGGTCAGCTTAACGAGAGCCGGCGAACTTCTGCCAAGGGAGGTGGTCACGCGGCGGGTTGCCCGGACCCGGCTACTGACCAGTACCTTTTCCTGTTCGTCCTAGGCTGTGGTGATGTGGACCGACCTGAACCGACCTCCTCTCAACGCCGACAATCTGCGGGCGGCGCTCGTCCGCGGTGACGACGACAGCGACACCCGCAGGTTCTGGGAGCGGCTCGACGTGGTGCAGGAGACCGGGTCCACCAACGCCGATCTTCTCGCGCGGGCCGCGGCGTCGACCTGCGACCGGCACGTGCTGCTCGCCGAATTCCAGGGCAGCGGCCGGGGCCGCCACTCCCGCGCCTGGGTGAGTCCGCCGCAGGCGCAGATCGCGGTCTCCGTGTTGCTGACGATGCCGGGGATGAGCGTCCAGGACATGGGGTGGCTGCCGCTGCTGACCGGTGTGGCCGTCGTCGACGCGCTCCGCGCCGCCGCCAAGGTTCCCGCGGAACTCAAGTGGCCCAACGATGTGCTCATCGACGGCCGCAAGGTCGCCGGCATCCTCGCCGAGGTGTCCGCCACGGCACCGGATCCGGCGGTGGTCGTCGGGATCGGTCTCAACGTGAGCCTCACGAGAGACGAACTGCCCGTCGAGCATGCGACGTCGCTCGTCCTCGAGGGCGCCGAGGTCAGTGACCGCGACACCCTCGTGCGGGCGGTGCTGCGCGCCATCGCCGATCGCTGGCAGCAATGGCACGACTCCGACTGGGACGTCACGGAACTCGCCGAGGCCTACCGTGCCCGCTGCGGCACGCTCGGCCAGCGAGTGCGCGCCGAACTACCCGGCGGGCGTGAACTGATCGGCATCGCGACGGACGTCGACGCGGAGGGCCGGGTCGTGATCGCCCCCGACGGCCAGCCCGGCACGATCGCCGTCGCCGCAGGTGACATCACACATTTACGCCCGGTGCGCACCGAGTAGTGCCACACTGTGGTACATGAGTACCTCGATTCCGGAGTCCTCCGTCACCGCAGCCCGGCGCACGCTGACCGGCCTCACGGTGGTGCTCGGTCTGCTCACCCTGGGTCTCGGCATCGCGGTGCTCGTCTGGCCGCACGTGACGCTCACGGTGCTGGCCGTCCTGATCGCCATCCAGTTCTTCGGCTTCGGGATCGTCCAGATCATCCGGGCGTTCGCCGACGTCGAGGCCGGGGGAGCCGCACGGACCCTCGTGGGCGTATCCGGCGCCCTGGCAATACTTCTGGCGTTCCTCGTGCTGAGGAGCCCCCTCCAGACCGTCGTGATCGTCGCGCTCGTCGTCGGTGCGTGGTGGGTGTTCCGGGGTGTCCTCGAAATCGTGGAAGGCGCCTCGGGTTCGGTCGCGGATCGCGGGCTGACCATCGTGCTCGGCGTGATCAGCGTCGTCGCTGGGGGCTTCGTGCTCCTGCAGCCCGAACTGTCGCTCGAGGTGTTCGTGATCGTGGTCGGAGTGTGGATGGTGCTGTACGGCATCATCATCGTCATCACCCCGATAGTGCTCAGCCGCATGCGGTAGAGGCACACTCTTCGCATGGGATATCCGGAGGACGCCCTCGCCGAGGACGAGGAACTGCTGCTTCACCGTCATCCACACTGGAAGATGCTGCTGCTCCCCGCCGTCACTTTTCTGTTGGCAACGGCCGTGGCGGGTTTCGCGGCGGGCTTCGCCGAGAACAAACTGGACGGCTCCGCGCTGAACATCGTGCTCGTCGTCGTCCTCGCGGTGTGGCTGGGCCTCGTCGTATGGCGTTGTGTCGCGCCGTTTCTCAGCTGGAAATTCACCCACTTCATCGTCACCGATCGTCGAGTCCTCATCCGCCAGGGTGTGATGACGCACACCGGGATCGACATTCCGATGGGGCGCATCAGCAACGTCCAGTTCCGGCACGGCCTCCTGGACCGGATGCTCCGCACCGGAACGCTGGTCATCGTGTCGTCCTCCGACGATCCACTGGAATTCGACGACATCCCCGACGTCCAGCGCGTCCACTCGCTGCTCTATCACCAGGTGTTCGACGCGATGGATCTCCACCGCGAACGGGAGCGAGACGACCCGCGCGGCGACGCCGACACCGGCAAAGGCTGGTAACCGGTCACAGCCGTCCCGGCACCTCCGTACGCTGTGGAGGTGACTGCTGTATTGCTTGCCGAAGATGACGAAGCCATCGCTGCCCCGCTGTCGCGGGCACTGGGCCGGGAGGGATACGACGTCACCATCGAGCAGACCGGCCCGGCAGCGCTGGAGCAGGCGCTCGACGGAGCGTACGACCTGTTGATCCTGGACCTCGGACTCCCCGGGATGGACGGGCTCGAGGTGTGCAGGCAAGTGCGCGCCCACAGTTCGGAACTGGCGGTGCTCATGCTCACCGCGCGCACCGACGAGGTCGACTTCGTCGTCGGGCTCGACGCGGGCGCCGACGACTACGTGGGCAAGCCGTTCCGGTTGGCGGAACTGATGGCGCGGGTGCGCGCCCTGCTGCGCCGCCGCGGCGGCGGCGAGGATTCCGTCGTCGAGGTCGGCGGGATCCGGCTCGAACCGGCGGCCCGGAGGGTGCTCGTGAACGGAACCGAGATCGCCCTCGCCAACAAGGAGTACGAGCTTCTGCGGGTACTGCTCGAACACGCGGGACAGGTGGTGTCCCGCGACACCATCCTCGCGGAGGTGTGGGGCGACGTGGAACTGCGCGGCTCGAAGACACTCGACATGCACATGTCGTGGCTTCGCCGGAAGATCGGTGACGAGGGCCCCGCCGCCGAGCGTCGCATCGCGACGGTTCGCGGCGTCGGTTTCCGCATCAACACCGACTAGGCGGGGTAGTGCGCCGCAGAATTCTCCAGTCGATCCTCGCAGTCGTGATCCTGACGGCGCTGCTGCTCGGTGTGCCGCTCATCTACACGGCGTGGTTGTGGGTCGAAGATTTCAATCGGAGTGATCTTCAGGTCCGGCTCGATCGGATGGCGACGGAGATCATTACCCAGGAGGGCATCAACGGCGTCGTCGAGGGCGATCTCGACACGAACTCGCTGCGTCTGCTGACGCCCGCCGGGGGCCGCCTGGTGGTGGTCTATCCGACCACCGACGATGGCGCCGCGCGGGTGGACATCGGCGAATCGTCCGTGCCGTCGCCTCTCGTGGAATCTCTCGCCATGGGCACGTCCGGTTCGCTCCGCCTCGAGGTGCCGTCCGACGAGATGCGCACCCAGCAACGACAGGCGGTCGGTGCCGTCGCGCTGCTGGTGCTCGTGTCCATCGCCGCAGGCACCGTGGTCGCCTACGTCACGGCGAAGCGGCTCGCCGATCCGCTGCGGGACGTCGCCAACCGGGCGGCCCGGCTCGCGGAGGGTGACTTCCGGCCCGACGTGCGACGTCACGGCATCCCCGAACTCGACCGTGTCTCCGACGTCCTGGACTCCGCGACCGTCGAGATCGCGGGCCGGCTGCAGCGCGAACACGCGCTCGTCGCGGACGTCTCCCATCAGCTCCGCAGCCGCCTCACAGCTGTCCGTCTCCGGCTCGACGAGCTGTCCGTGCACTCGGATCCCGCGGTCGTGGTCGAGGCCGACGAGGCGATGGCGCAGGTGGACCGTCTGACCGTCGCGATCGACGAACTGGTCCGCTCGTCACGCAGCAACGGCACCGAGACCCACGTGTCGGTGATCCGGGAGCTCAGCGTGGTCATCGCGGACTGGAAGCGGCCGTTCGAAGACGCGGACCGCGAGCTGGTGCTGCGCGGAGACACGAACGTGATGGCGTCGACCACCGGTTCCCGGCTCCGCGAGGCCGTCGCGGTGCTCGTCGACAACGCGCTCATGCACGGGGCGGGGACGTGCACCGTCGCGGTGCGCCTGATCCAGGGGCAGAATCTCAGGACGCCCGGCGAGGAGACGTCGCCGCGCGAGACCATGGTGTGCGTCGAGGTGTCGGACGAGGGGGTCGGGGTCAGCAACGACCTCGCGCCACACATCTTCGACCGCGGCTTCTCGGGGGCCGGTTCGACCGGTGTGGGCTTGGCGCTGGCCCGTGCACTCATCGAGGCGGACGGCGGCCGGCTGGAACTGCAGCGTCGCCGTCCGGCCCTGTTCGCGATCTTCGTTCCCCTCGCGCGCGAACACGTGCCGACGCGGGTCACTGGGATCCGGGAACCGCGCTGACGATCAGGAGTGGCCGAACTCTTCCTCGACGGCCTCGTCGGCGAGGTCCGGATCAATGATGTGCACGTTCTCGTCGGGGAAGGCGAACCGGCGGAGTGCCCAGAAACGGAACACCATCTGCAGCAGGTTTCCGATGATGTAGTTGAGCACGAAGTCGACGACCACCAGCGTGGTCAGGTTCTCCTGGCTGGCACGGATGTCGAACACGTTGTTGGCGATCCACAGGGGCGCGGCGGCGAGGAGCACGCCGATCCCGCTGATTGTGAAAAACAGCAGGGCCTCGTGGTGTCGTTCACGCCCACCACGGTTCTTGAACGACCATTCGCGGTTGAGAATGTAACTCAGGACGGTCGCGAGAATTCCCGACAGAACTTTTGCGACTACGGGCTTCTCTTCGAGGATCGTCAGGCTCAGCGAATAGAAGATCGCGAGGTCGAAGATCATGGTGGTGCCGCCCACAATCGCGAACTTGATCAGTTCGTGATGCCGCAACGCGAGAGCCCGAAAAGGCTGGGGAACGCGTGCTAGGACGCCGTCGACAAATGACACAACGGATGAGTTTACGAAAGTCCGACCGAATACCACCAATTGGCGGCGAGATCATCAGGAGAATCACAGAAACTGCGGTCCGGCACCTCGGCGGCGGAACCTCGCGCCGGACGTGACAAACTAGTGACCCGTGACCGGCAACTCTGACTCCACACCGCGTCCCACGACACCCCGCGATCTGACCGCCGGGCAACCCGTCGTGACGATGATCGGTGGCGGCCAACTCGCGCGGATGACCCACCAGGCCGCGATTGCGCTCGGCCAGACCCTGCGGGTGCTCTCCGGCACCGCCGACGAACCCGCGGCGCAGGTGAGCCCCGATGTCGTCCTCGGCAGCCACACCGACCTCGACGCGCTCCGCAGGGCCGCGGTCGGGTCGCACGCGCTGACCTTCGACCACGAGCACGTGCCGACCGAGCATCTCGACATCCTGGTCGCCGAGGGTGTCAACGTGCAACCGCCGCCCACCGCGCTCATCTACGCGCAGGACAAGCTGGCGATGCGCCGCAAGCTCGCGGAACTCGGCGCACCCGTTCCGGCGTACGCCGAGGTGACCTGGGCCGAGGACGTCGTCAAGTTCGGCGCTGAACACGGATGGCCGGTCGTGATCAAGGCCGTCCGCGGCGGATACGACGGTCGCGGCGTGTGGATCACCGACGATTCCGACGAAGCCGAGCGCATCGTCACCCAGCAACTCGACAAGGGTGTCTCCCTCATCGTCGAGGAGAAGGTCGAGATGCGGCGTGAGCTGTCCGCGATGGTGGCGCGGTCGCCGTTCGGCCAGGGCGCCACGTGGCCCGTCGTGGAGACGGTGCAACGCCACGGGCAGTGCGCCGTCGTCCTCGCCCCCGCCCCCGCACTGCCCGACTCGGTCGCCGAGGCTGCCGAGGAACTGGCGCTCCGCATCGCTTCCGAACTCGGTGTGGTCGGCGCGATGGCCGTCGAACTGTTCGAAACCACCGACGGCGCGCTCGTCGTCAACGAACTCGCGATGCGCCCGCACAACTCCGGCCACTGGACCATGGACGGTGCCCGCACCTCCCAGTTCGAGCAGCACCTGCGCGCTGTCCTCGACTACCCGCTCGGCGACACCGCACCGCTCGCGCCGATCACGGTGATGGCGAACGTGCTCGGTGCGCCGACCGCCCCCGAGATGAGCATGGACGAACGCGTCCACCACCTCTTCGCCCGGATGCCCGACGCGAAGATTCACCTGTACGGCAAGGGTGAACGTGAGGACCGGAAGATCGGCCACGTGAACATCGTCGGCGGACCCGGCTCGATCGACGACCCCGAATACGTGGCGCGGGTGCGCGAGCGCGCCGAGCGCGCAGCGCACTGGCTCTCGCACGCTGAATGGACCGACGGATGGGATGTACACGGTGAGTGACACGGCAGCACGGCAGGGCGCACAGGTCGGGCTCATCATGGGCAGCGACTCCGACTGGCCCACCATGGAGGCCGCCGCGGAGGCGCTCGCCGAGTTCGGTGTGCGCTTCGAGGTCGGTGTCGTCTCCGCGCACCGCACACCGCAGCGCATGCTCGACTACGCGAAGGACGCGGCCGGCCGTGGCATCCAGGTGATCATCGCCGGCGCCGGGGGCGCCGCCCACCTACCGGGCATGGTCGCGTCGGCCACCCCACTGCCCGTCATCGGTGTGCCCGTCCCGCTGAAATACCTCGACGGCATGGACTCGCTGCTCTCGATCGTGCAGATGCCCGCAGGCGTCCCCGTCGCGACCGTGTCCATCGGTGGCGCCCGCAACGCCGGTCTGCTCGCCGTCCGCATCCTCGGCGCCTCCGACCCCGCCCTGCAGCAGCAGATGGTCGCGTTCCAGGACGGGCTCGAGAAGATGGTCCTGGACAAGGACAAGGCACTGCGCGACAAGCTGCTGGGCTGAGTATCCTGCGCCCGTGAAACGCAGCCGCGGTGTGCCGATGATCCGCGCGTCGCGGGGGAACCCCCAGTCCGCGGCGATCACACGGCTCGCGTTGGCGTATGCCCGGCTGTGGGGCGCCCGCATCACGTTCGACGCCGAGTTCGGCATCTTCGTGTGCAGCCGGATGCGGGGTGGGTACGCGCGCAGCGGGACGACGATCGGCGGCGCATTTCTCACCGGCCGGGATCCGGCGAGAGCACTCGTGCGACACGAAGCGGTCCACGCCGACCAGTGGGCTGCGTACGGGTGGACCTTCGCGCTGCGGTACCTGTTCGAGGAGTTGCGGCACCGCGGTTCCCGGAACAGGTTCGAGATCGCCGCGGGCCTCGCGGACGGCGGCTACCGGGAGAGCTGACGGGTGATCTTCTCGGTGTCCACGCGCCTCGACCGGGCTGCGTCGTCGGCGTTGGTGACCTGCACGAGTGACGCTCCGGCCGCGAAGACGGCCACCAGACCGTCGATCAGGGCGTCGGGGGAGTCCCACGCCTCTTCGGACAGCACCCGGTCGGTACCGGTGATCCCTTGCGATTCGGCGGAGGCGAGCGCTGCGGCGAGAACGTCGTCGACGCTCTTGCCCGCCAGTGCGGGTCCGGCGACCGTCGGCCGGAACTGGTCGCCGTGGACGCGCACGGACGTGGCGTAGTCGGTGATGCCGACGGGGAGGTCGGGGACGGGCCTGCCGAATGCGTCCAGCGACAGCGCCGCTACCTCGGGTACGTCCTCGACGTCGCCCAGGTGCTGGGCCGAGACGAGTGCGATCTCGGCGTCCGCATCGGCTTCGAGGACGACTTCGGCGCCTGCCCACCATGCGCCGAGCAGAACCGCGGCGGTCTGCCAGTGCGCGGGAAGGAGCACCGCGACGCGGGCGCCGGGCTCGACGCCGAATTCGTCACGCAGCAGGTTGGCGGTCTTGGCCGCCCAGTTGGCGAGGGTGAGGGCCGAGAGTTCGACCCGTTCGCCGGTGGCGTCGTCGTAGAACGTGACGCGGGGTCCGGCCGGGTCGTTCTTCAGGATGGGGTCGAGCAGGGCGTCGGTCAGCGTGCGGGACGCATGGTTCATGGACACGATCCGTCTCTCGTTTTCTAGTTCACACAACGCGGGCCCGACGAGCCGGCATCGATGGGCGGGCCGGGCGGTGCCGGGGTGGGTGTCGTCCCGGCTGTGGACGCGGGCTCGAGGCCTGTCTCCGACGACTCGGATGACGTGGTGGTGCTGGTTGTCTCGGCGGACGTCGGGCCCTGGTAGTCACTCGACAGCACCACCCGCACCGAGCCTTCGGGCAGTGTCGCGTCGGTGTCGGTGGGGAGTCCGCCGAGTGCTGCGGCGACCGCCTTGGCGCTGTCGTCGTCCGCGGAGTGCGCGAAGACGGTGGTCTCGCTCACCGACGCGCCCGTGTAGTTGCCGACCTCACCCTGGCCGTAGCCGAGCGACGTCAGGGCGTCGGCGACGCCGTTCGCGAGGCCCCCGACGTCGCTGGCATTCGCGACGTCGACGGTGACGGTCGAGGCGTCGATCTTCGGGGTCTCGGACGTGGTGGGGTCTTCCGAGTCGGTGGGTTCCTCGCCGACGAGACCGGCCACGTACTTCTTCACGTCCTTCGGCTTGACCTCGACGATGGACTCGCCGTAGTCGGTCATGCCGTTGAGATCCGCGACCGGAATCGTCTCGAACTGCACCTTGCCGCCGGCGAGGTCCTGCAGTTGGGTGGCGAATTCGATGATGTCCCAGTCGTCGTCGAGCACGACCGAGCGTTGCACGGCGCCGCTGAGTTCGTTCAGTTTGCCCGGGTCGCTGAGAGTCTTCGCGGACAGCACCTTGCCGACGAGCGAGGCCATGAACACCTGCTGACGCACGATGCGGTCGAGGTCGCCGCGCGGGAGGTCGTGGCGCTGACGCACGAAGCTCAGTGCGTCCGCCCCCTTCAGGGTCTGCTCACCGGCGGGGAAGTGCGCGCCGGACATGTCCTCGTCCACCGGTTCGTTGAGGCAGACGTCGACGCCGCCGACGGCGTTGGTGAGGAGGACGAATCCGAGCAGTCCGACCTCGGCGTAGTGGTCGACGGTGATCCCGGTGAGATCGGCCACCGATTGGATGAGCGCCTCACGGCCGGCCTTCGTCGACTCCTCCTCGGCTTCCTTGTCGGTGGCTCCGTCCTCGACGAGTCGGAGCCGCTCGGTCTCCTTGGTTGCGCCGTACGCGGCGTTGATCTTCGACATGCCGATGCCCGGCACGTCGACGTAGGAGTCGCGGGGGATCGAGATGGCGGTGGCGGAGCTTCCGTCGTTGGGAACGCGGATGAGGACGATGGTGTCGGTGTTGGACGCCACTTCTTCGCCGGCCCGCAGCGAGTCGAGTTCGTCCTGGGACAGGGGGTTGCCGTGGGCGTCGGTGCGGCTGTCGGTTCCGACCATGAGGATGTCGACGGCGCCGTCGGCGCTTCCGCCGAGTCCCAGACCGCCCGCGGTTGCCAGATTGTTGCGCAGCGAGTCGATGCTCCGCCAGGCGAATCCCGTCACGACGAGGGCGAGCACCGACAGCACCGCCACAGCGATGTGAATCGGCCGCCGAGCCGTGCTCGGGGGTGCGTCTGGTGCGGGTTGCTCGTGTGACACGGAAACCAGGCTACTGGTCGACGCGCCGGGAGCAGGGAGGCGTCGATCGGCGTGCCAGACTGACCCCCGTGACGAACATCCTTGTGACCGGCGCCCGGGGACAGCTGGGCGGGCACCTTCTTCGGCGAGCCGAGGCGACCGGAATCCCGGCCCGGGGTGTGGGGTCGGACGAGCTCGACATCACCGACGCCGACGCGGTGAATGCGCAGGTCGAGGGTGGATCGGTGGTGATCAACTGTGCCGCGTACACGGCGGTCGACGCTGCGGAGTCGGATGAGGACACCGCCTTGGCGGTGAACGAGCTGGGGCCTGCCAACCTGGCGGCGGCGTGCGCCCGGGTGGGTGCCCGGCTGATCCACGTCTCCACCGACTACGTCTTTGCCGGGCAGGGGGACACGCCGTACGAGGTGGACGCCCCGACCGGTCCGGCGACTGCCTACGGACGCACCAAGCTCGCCGGCGAACGCGCCGTCCACGCAGCGCTTCCGTCCGCCCATGTCGTGCGCACCGCATGGGTCTACACCGGGGTCGGCTCCGACTTCGTCTCCACCATGCTCCGGCTCGAGCGCGAACGTGACACGGTCGACGTCGTGGACGATCAGGTGGGCTCGCCCACATTCGCCGGTGACCTGGCCGGCGCGCTGCTCGAACTCGCCGGTCGCAGCGACGTCGACGCGCCGGTGCTGCACGCCACCAATTCGGGCCGGGCGAGTTGGTTCGACCTCGCGCGCGCCGTGTTCGAGGAAGCAGGCGCGGACCCGCAGCGAGTGCGGCCGTGCACGAGTGCCCAGTTCGTGCGGCCCGCCCCTCGACCGGCGTTCTCGGTGCTGTCCGGTCGCGCCTGGGCCGACGCCGGGCTGACCCCGTTGCGGCCGTGGCGAGACGCGTTGCATGCCGCCCTGCATGCAGCGGTGTGAGGCGGACCCTCTCTCAACGGCTACGCTTGCCCGCGTGAGTTCGAAGCTGGCCGTGGTGACGGTGACCTTTTCGCCAGGTGAGCATCTGGAGCAATTCCTGGGCACTCTCGCCGAGGCGACGAAAGAAGATCCGCAGGTCGTGATGGCCGACAACGGATCGACGGACGGCGCCCCCGAGGCCGCGGACGCGGCGCACGACCACGTGCGCCTGCTGCGCACCGGCGGGAACATCGGCTACGGCGGTGCCATCAACAGGGCTGTGGCGGAGATCGACGACGAGATCGAATTCGTCGTCATCGCCAATCCGGATGTTCGCTGGGCGCCCGGATCGATCGACGTTCTTCTCGCGGCCGCCGAGCGCTGGCCGCGAGCGGGGGCGCTCGGACCTCTCGTTCTGGAACCCGACGGGAGCATCTACCCGTCGGCGCGCCAGGTGCCCGACCTCGTGTCGGGGGCAGGGCACGCGATTCTGGGCACCGTGTGGCCGTCCAACCCGTGGACTGCCGGCTACCGCCAGGAGAACGAGACGGTCAGCGAGCGGTCGGTCGGATGGTTGTCCGGTTCGTGCCTGCTGATGCGGCGAGCGGCGTTCGACTCGATCAACGGCTTCGATTCCCGCTACTTCATGTACATGGAGGACGTCGACCTCGGCGACCGTCTGGGCAAGGCCGGGTGGCTCAACGTGTACGTGCCCTCCGCCGAGGTCACCCACGCAAAGGGGCACGCCGCGGGCAAGCATCCGGAACTGATGCTGCCCGCTCACCATCAGAGCGCGTACCGGTTCCAGGCCGATCGTCATCCCCACTGGTGGCAGGCGCCGCTGCGGTGGGCACTTCGGGGAGGATTGGCAGTGCGGTCGAAGATCGCCGTGGCTGCCGCAGTCCGGGAACGACACACGAACCAGAACGAGGGGGGAACGACTCATGGCAATTGAGAAGGCGACCGATGCAGTGGTGCTGGTCGGCGGTAAGGGAACGAGGCTTCGCCCGCTGACGTTGTCGGCGCCCAAGCCCATGCTGCCCACGGCGGGTCTGCCGTTCCTCCAGCATCTGCTCGCACGGATCGGCGCGGCCGGGATCAAGCACGTGGTCCTCGGCACATCCTTCAAGGCGGAGGTCTTCGAGGAGTACTTCGGCGACGGCTCGAAGCTGGGACTCGAGATCGACTACGTCACCGAGACCGAGCCGCTCGGCACCGGTGGCGGCATCCGCAACGTTCTGCCGAAGCTGCGTGGTGACCACGCCATGGTCTTCAACGGCGACGTCCTCGGCGGCACCGACCTGGGCGCGATCCTCGACACCCACCGGAACCGGGACGCCGACGTCACCCTGCACCTCGTGCGGGTGGGGGATCCGCGGGCGTTCGGCTGCGTGCCGACCGACGCGGACGGCCGGGTGACCGCGTTCCTCGAGAAGACGCAGGACCCGCCGACCGACCAGATCAACGCCGGCTGTTACGTCTTCAAGCGCGAGATCATCGAACGGATCCCCGAGGGACGCGCGGTGTCGGTGGAGCGCGAGGTGTTCCCGTCGCTGCTGGCCGAGGACGCCCGCGTCTACGGACACGTCGACTCCTCGTACTGGCGCGATATGGGCACCCCCGAGGACTTCGTGCGCGGTTCCGCGGACCTGGTGCGCGGCATCGCACCGTCACCTGCGCTCGACGGGCCCCGCGGCGAATCGCTCGTCCACCCGGGCGCGGGTGTCGCCCCGGGTGCACTACTGATCGGCGGAACCGTCGTCGGTCGCGGCGCCGAGGTGGGTGCGGGCGCACGACTCGACGGCGCGGTGCTGTTCGACGGCGCCGTGGTCGAGGCCGGAGCGACCGTCGAACGGTCCATCATCGGTTTCGGCGCACGCATCGGGCCGCGGGCTCTGGTGCGTGACGCGGTGATCGGTGACGGAGCCGACATCGGCGCCCGATGCGAACTCCTGCGCGGCGCCCGGGTGTGGCCGGGCGTGACGTTGCCCGACGGCGGGGTCCGGTTCAGCACGGACGTGTGATAGGTGAAGTGATGCACGACTTCACGCGCTACGTGGCGCTCGGCGACTCCTTCACGGAGGGGGTCGGCGACCCGGACCCGAGGCATCCCAACGGATTACGCGGCTGGGCCGATCGGGTGGCCGAGCAACTCGCGGCGCGGTCGGCACATTTCGGCTACGCCAACCTCGCGATCCGGGGCAGGCTGCTCGGCCCGATCGTGGACGAGCAGGTCGACGCCGCGGTGGCACTCGAACCCGATCTGGTGACGGTCTACGCCGGCGGCAACGACCTGATGCGGCCCAAACTCGACATCGACGCGATGGTCGCGCAGTACGACACCGGCATCGCGAAGCTCGCGGCCACCGGCGCGCGGGTGCTGATGTTCACGGCGTACGACGCCGGTTGGTCGCCGGTGTTCGGGAAACTTCGTGGGCGCCTGGCGATCTACAACGAACTCGTGCGCGAGGTGGCCGATCGGCACGGCGCGGCGCTCGTCGACTTCTGGCGGTTCGACGAATACGACGATGCGCGGATGTGGGACTGGGACCGGCTGCACATGTCCGTCGCCGGTCACGAGAACATGGCCCTGCGGGTGCTGGAGGTTCTCGGCACCCCGCACGACATCGCGCCGCCCGATCTCGGTCCGGCGCCCGCTCTGGCGAAATCGGAGCAGCGCCGAGCGGATCTGCTGTGGACCAAGGACTTTCTCGTTCCGTGGATCGGCCGACGTGTCCGTGGCACGTCCTCGGGTGACGGGATCGCGGCGAAGCGCCCGACGCTGGAACCGCTCCGCTAGCGCAGTCCGGCCAGGTGCACGAGCTGGTCGATCGTGGACTTCTCCGCGTTCGGCGGCAGTGCGTCCACCGGCCACCAGCGGAGATCCGTGGATTCGGAGCTGCGCACGATGTGGGCGTCGGGACGCGCGCGGACGAGGAACCGGAGATCCAGGTGCCGGGTGGGTTGTCCGAGTGAGCACGTGATCGGGTGGGTGTGCGCCGACAGCAGGTCGGGATCGATGCGGAGGTCGGGAATTCCCGATTCCTCGCACGCCTCCCGCAGCGCGGCGTCGACGACGGTCTCGTCGGAAGGCTCGCAGTGACCGCCCAATTGGATCCACCGGCCGACCCGGGGATGCAGGGTCAGAAGCACGTGACATCCTCCCTCGTCCAGGACGAGGGACGACGCCGTGATGTGTCCGGGTGCGTGCTCACGCAGGCACCCGAGCGGCGCCGACGCGAGGAACGCGAGCATGGTGTGGCGCAACGATTCGTCGTTCTCGTCGAGCGTTTTCCAGCCCTCGAGCGCGGCGGTCGCGGTGCGGTGTAGTGATTCGGCGCTCATTGCGCGTGGGTCATCTCTCGATCAGGGCGTCGCCGGGGTCGGCGGCGTGTCGGGGGGTGAGTGGTTCGAGGGGGTGGCCGACGGCGACCGCTCCGAGGGGTTGCCAGTCGGCGGGGACGTCGAGGGTGCTGCGGACGATATCGGCGGCGAAGATCGTCGACCCGATCCAGCAACTGCCGATTCCCTTGGTGGCCAACGACACCAGCAGCCCCTGCACCGCGGCGCCGACCGCGACGGTGAACATCGTCGACTCCGCCGCCTGCCGGCGCTTGTCGGGGTAGGTGTGGGCGCCGTCGGGGACGCAGAACGGGATGATCACCTCCGGTGCGTCGAACAAAATGTTGCCGCGGGCCACCCGCGCCGCCACCGCGTCCGCGCCCATCCCGTCGGCGGCCAGGTCGGTGCGCCACTGCTCCCGCATCCGGGTCAGCAGGGCGTCTCGGACGGTGCGGGTGCGGACCCACACGAACCGGACCGGTCGGGTGTGGTGCGGTGCGGGCGCGGTCAGGGCGTCCGCGATCGACGCCCGCACCGCATCCGGATCGACCGGGTCGGTCGAGAACTGGCGGACCGAGCGGCGCAGCAGCAACGCCTCGGCCCGGCCCAGCTCGACCGATTCGGCGGTGCCGAGCCAGAACAGGTCCTCGGCGCCACGCCGGATCAGATCCTGTGCCCGCGAACCGTCGTCGGCCAGATCCAGACCACGCACGACCGCGACGGGTACCCCGCCGAGTTTGCCCTTCACCAGGTCGCCCGCCGCGGCGATCTCGTCGGCGACCGCCACCTCCGTCACCACCAGTTCGTTGCCCTGACTGTCGCGGGACCCGGCGTACCCGTGCAACACCGGTAGCCCGGCCGCGCCGATCGCGGCGTCGATCTGGCCGTTGCGCCACGCCCGGCCCATGGTGTCGGTGACCACCACCGCCACCCGCACGCCGAGCGCCACCTCGATCGCGTCGCGCAGGGTGCGGGCGCTGGCATCGGGATCCTCCGGCAGCAACGCCAGTTCGGAGCCCGCCACGTTCGAGCCGTCGATGCCCGAGGCGGCCTGCACGATCCCGAGCCGGTTCTCGGTGATCAGGGTCCGGCCCTTGCGGGCCACGATCCGGACCGCTTCCTGCTCGACCAGCCGCCGCCGGGCGGCATCGCGTTCCTCCGGGTCGGTCGGGGAGGACACGATCCGGCCCTCGACCTTCGAGAACACCTTGCTGGTGACCACCAGCACGTCCCCTTCGGCGAGCCACGGCGCGGCCGCGACCACGGCTGCCGCCAGGTCGTCGCCGGGCCGGAACTCGGGCAGACCGATCACCGGGCGGATCTCGAGCGCACCGCCCGGGGCGTGATCGAGCCGGGCGGAACCGGTGGCGTCGCTCACAGCGCCACCCCCGCCACGTCCAGCGCCGCCCGCACCATCGCGGCGGTGGCGTCGGGGTCGGACATGATCAGCGGCACCCGGGCCACCTCCACCCCGGGAACCTCGGCGGTGTCGGTGTCGTGGACCAGCCAGCCGTCGAGGATCCCGGTCCCGCTCCGGGCCCCGTACCAGCGGCCGATCGCCTCCGCGGAGGTGTCGACGCCGATCACGTCGAGGCATTCGTCGGCCATGCCGCGCAACGGTTTTCCGCCGACGATCGGCGAGATCCCGACCACCTTCGCCGCGGTGGTGCGCAACGCACCGCGGATCCCCGGCACCGCCAGGATCGCCCCCACACTGACCACGGGATTCGACGGTGCCAGCAGCACGATGTCGGCCGTCTCGATCGCCTCGAGCACCCCCGGCGCCGGGGCGGCCTGCTCGGCGCCGATGTGCGCGAAGCTGTGCGTCGGGACCTGGGCGCGGTACCGCACCCACCACTCCTGGAAGTGGATCGCCCGCTGCTCCCCGTCCTCGGGATCGGTGATCACGACGTGAGTTTCACTACGATCGTCGGTCACCGGCAGCAGCGTCACACCCGGCTGCCACCGGTTGCACAACGCCTCGGTCACCGCCGACAACGGATACCCCGTCCGCAGCATCTGCGTGCGGATCAGGTGCGTGGCGATGTCCCGGTCACCGAGCCCGAACCAATCCGGTTTCGCACCATAGGCGGCGAGTTCGGCCTTGGCGTTCCAGGTTTCACCGGCATGCCCCCACCCACGCTCGGTGTCGATGCCGTCGCCGAGGGTGTACATGCAGGTGTCCAGGTCCGGGCAGATCCGTAGTCCGTGCATCCACACGTCGTCGCCGACATTGACGACAGCGGTGATGGAATGGCCGGAATCGGCGCCCGCACGACCGGGCGCATCGGCCCCGAGCAACCTCCGCACACCTTGCAGGAACCGGGCCCCGCCCACCCCGCCAACCAATACAGTCACGTTCACGGTGCAAGCCTAGGCGGTGGCCGACCGCCTCCTGTGAGCTGCTTCCCCGAAGCGAATCGAGAGCGCGAAATAGTAATCGACTTTCGACGGTTAGCTTGACCGCGACACGCTGGGCGTGTCTAATCACAAATATGTCATTCCGACGTTGTGGGCGTGGAATCACTTGCAGCGGGGATCAATTCGAACGGTTGTTCGAACGGGTGGCAGGGGTGTTCGGTTCGGGGTACATGATCGATCGAAATTTTCTGCGCTATCACAGGTGAGGAGGCGGAACGATGCCCAATGAGCAGATCGAGTCGGAGACTCGCTGGAGCACAGTAAGCGACGAACCGCAGACCAATTCCGAAGCAGGCGCAGCGGACGGCGTCTGTGTTCAAGAAGTCTGTGTGCAAGAAGGCAGTGTGAAAGAAATTCCTGTGCCGGAACTCGTCGCACAGGAAGTCGAGACGACGGGCCCCCGCCCGGCGTTGAGTCTGGTGACCGGTTTCGACGAACTGTTCGAGACCATCGAGGACCAGTGGCAGGAACGCGCGCTCTGTGCGCAGACCGACCCGGAGGCCTTCTTCCCTGAAAAGGGAGGCTCCACCAGGGAAGCGAAGCGCATCTGCCTGGGCTGCGAGGTGCGGGACGAGTGCCTCGACTACGCACTGGCCAATGACGAGCGGTTCGGTATCTGGGGTGGCCTGTCGGAGCGTGAGCGCCGGCGCCTGAAGCGGGGGATCGTCTAGTTCAGTCTTCGTCGCCCGGCAGATCCGGGTCGATGACCTCGGGTTCGACTCCGAGGTAAGTACTCACCTGCTGTACGAGCACGTCGTGCACCAGGTCGGTGAGGTCGTCCGGGTCCTTGGCGCGCTGTTCGAGCGGTCGTCGGAACAGGACGACTCGCGCCCGCGTCGTGGATCCGTGCCGGTCGATGCCGGCCGGGATCAGTCGGGACAGTGGCACGGGCCCGTCCGCCACGACCTCGGCGGGCCAGTTGACCGAATCCGGGTCGAGCGCATGAATCTTCGGGACCTCGTCGACAGCGATGTCCAGCTTCGTCAGGCGTTCGCGCCAGCGCGCGTCGATCGGCGCGAATGCCTCGAGCACCACCAGATCGAACTTCTCTGCGCGGCTCCGTCGTGCCGGCGCGTCCGGAGGGAAGACGGACCCGCGGATTCCCCGTCCCCGTCGGTCGACGGATCGGGTGGTCACGGGACGCCTGCGTCGTGCTCTGGACATGGTGTGGACATTACGACAGCCGCACACTCTCGGTGTGTCCGAGTAGGTGTCGGGCCCTCGTGGGGCTAGGCTTCCTAGCTGTGAGATCTCTGCGTCGATGCTGCCGCCCCGGGTGCAAGAACCCCGCTGTCGCGACGCTCACGTACGTCTACTCCGACTCCACCGCCGTCGTCGGCCCGCTTGCCACGGTCGACGAGCCGCACTCGTGGGATCTGTGCGAAACGCACGCGTCGAGGATCACCGCACCCAAGGGCTGGGAACTGGTTCGGTACGAGGGTGGGTTCTCGTCGAGCACCCCGGACGAGGACGACCTGACCGCGCTGGCGGAGGCCGTGCGGGAGGCGGGCCTCGGCGATCGCGGGCGGTCCGAACGGGCCCTGTCCACCGAGGATCGCGCGGAGACCGGCACCCAGCCCAGCCCGGCGCGCACCGGTCGTCGCGGCCACCTGCGGGTACTTCCCGACCCTTCCAACTGACGTCCAGCCTGTTTCCGGGCCTGCGGTCCGCGGCGTGCCGTGTCCGCGACGGGCAGGCATTAGGCTTGCGCCAGCACTGGTGCTCGTAAAGGAGAAACAAGAAGTGGCGCGATCAGCCGAGTCCGTACATGCCGTGATCAAGGCTTACGACGTGCGGGGTGTCGTCGGTGAACACATCGACTCCGCGTTCGTGCAGGACGTGGGTGGCGCATTCGCACGACTCGTTCGCGAGGACAGCGCCACGAAGGTCGTGATCGGCTACGACATGCGCGCGTCTTCCCCCGATCTGGCCCGCGCGTTCGCCGACGGCGTCACCGCCCAGGGTCTGGACGTCGTCCTCATCGGACTCGCGTCCACCGATCAGCTGTATTTCGCTTCGGGGCTGTTCGACTGCCCGGGTGCGATGTTCACGGCGAGCCACAACCCGGCGAAATACAACGGCATCAAGCTGTGCCGCGCAGGCGCGAAGCCGGTGGGGCAGGAGACGGGCCTCGCCACCATTGCAGCCGAGGTCGTCGACGGGGTTCCCGCGTTCGACGGTGCTCCCGGCACGGTGTCCGAGGAGGACGTGCTCGAGCAGTACGCGAGTTTCGTCCGCGGACTGGTGAACCTCTCCGACCTCCGCCCGCTGACGGTGGCCGTCGACGCGGGCAACGGCATGGGCGGGCACACCGTCCCCGCCGTGTTCGAGCCGATGCCGGTGAAGCTGGAACCGCTGTACTTCGAACTCGACGGCACGTTCCCGAATCACGAGGCGAACCCGCTCGACCCGGCGAACCTCGTGGACCTGCAGCGGTACGTCCGTGAGACCGGGGCCGACATCGGTCTGGCCTTCGACGGCGACGCCGACCGATGCTTCGTGGTCGACGAACTCGGCAACCCGGTGTCGCCGTCCGCCGTCACGGCCCTGGTCGCCGAGCGGGAGCTGGCCAAGGAGCCCGGCGCGACCGTCATCCACAACCTCATCACGTCCCGCGCGGTGCCGGAGCTGGTGACCGAGCTGGGCGGACACCCGGTCCGCACCCGGGTGGGGCATTCGTTCATCAAGCAGCAGATGGCCGAGACGCGCGCGATCTTCGGCGGCGAGCACTCCGCGCACTACTACTTCCGCGACTTCTGGGGCGCCGACTCCGGCATGCTCGCCGGACTGCACGTCCTCGCGGCACTGGGGGAGCAGGATCGTCCGCTGTCCGAACTGATGGCGAAGTACGAGCGGTACGCGGCGTCGGGCGAGATCAACTCGACCGTCGCGGACGCCGCCGAACGGACCGCCGCGGTGCTGTCGGAGTTCGCCGAGCGCACCGCGGACGTGGATCGGCTCGACGGTGTCACGGTCGCACTGGCGGACGGCGCGTGGTTCAACTTGCGGGCCTCCAACACCGAACCGCTCCTGCGACTCAACGTGGAGGCGGCGACGGCGGCCGAGGTAGATGCACTCGTTACCGAGATACTGGGCATCGTCCGAGCCTGACTGCCATAGTTGGAAGTACAGGTTCTGCTCGTGCTGCGAATGTGGCTTGCACCGATGAAGAAAGGGGGTGCGGTGTCATGACAGCGCCGACGCCCCTGGTCGATCTGGACGACGGGGACGCACTGGTTGCGGCGGACACCGAGGGTGTGTTGCGATCCGCCGCCATGGGGGGTGCCCAGATCCGGGCGACCCGGTCCGCGGTCGAGGAGGGGGCTCTCGAACGACTGCAGGGGCTGCGTCCGCGCAGCGTGGTGGTGGTGACCGGTGCGGGGCGTGCCAGTCGCGGCGCGGCGATCCTGACGGCGGTCCTCGCCGAACGGATCGGTTTCCCGCTGGTGCGCGCCACCCGGACCCCCGTGTGGGTGGGCCCGCTCGACGTGGTCGTGGTGGCCGGCGACGACGCAGGCGACCCACGACTCGTGCAGGCCATCGATGCGGCGGTGCGCCGCGGCGCCGAAGTGGTGGTGGCGGCACCGGACGAGGGACCCTTGCAGGCCGCGGCGGCCGGACGCGTCGTCATGTTCGCGCCGCGGGTCCGGGCACTCACCCGGCACGGTCTGCTGCGGTACTTCGCCGTTCTGCTGGCCGTCCTCCGGGTGGTCGGTTCGGAACGCTGGGGTGACGAGGTTCCCGACCTCGAGCAGATCGCCGACGCCGTCGACGGTGAGGCGCTGCGCGACAGGCCGAACAGCGAGGTGTTCCACAATCCCGCGAAATCGTTGGCCTCCCGCATGCAGGGACGCCGAATCGTGCTCACGGGCGATACGGAGAGCACGGTGGAACTGGCCCGGCACGGCGCCGAGGCGCTGCTGCACGCGGGCCGGGTGGTGACCGCGTCGGAGCTTCCGGACGTTCTGAGCGCGGCGGGCACGTTCCGTGTCGACCAGGCGCTCTCGGCGCACGACTCGATATTCCACGATCCCGAGTTGGACGGTCCACCGTCGGCGAGCCCGGTGCGCACGTTCGTGCTGTCGGCAGACGCCGATCGGATGCTCGTCGAACGCAGGATCGCCGCCCTGGGCGACGTCGATCTCGTCCTCGCGTCCTCGGACGAGGGTCAGGTTCCGTCGCAGCGTCCCGAGCTGGAACAGGCGGCGGTTCTCGTCGGCAGGCTCGACATGACTGCCGCGTACCTCCAATTGATCGGCGGTATCTAGTGCACCGACTCGAAGGTGCGCTCCGGTCCTACGCGTGGGGATCGCGCACAGCCATCGCACAGCTGCGTGGACTTCCGGTTCCCACGGCGCATCCGGAGGCGGAACTGTGGTTGGGCGCGCACCCGGGTGATCCCGCCCGCGTCCTCACCGAGGAGGGGCCCCGGTCCCTTCTGGACCTGGTGCACTCGGAACCCGAACGCCAGCTCGGCAAGCGGAGTGTGGAGACGTTCGGAGAACGTCTCCCGTTCCTGCTGAAGTTGCTCGCGTCGGAGGAACCACTGTCGTTGCAGGCCCATCCGAGCGCCGAGCAGGCGTGGGAGGGGTTCGCCCGGGAGAACGAGGCGGGAATACCCCTCGAATCCTCGGTGCGCAACTACAAGGACGCCAGCCACAAACCCGAACTCGTCGTGGCCCTCAGCCGGTTCCACGCGCTCGCCGGTTTCCGGGACCCTCAGCGGACGGTCAAACTGCTCGAGGCGATCGCGGTTCCGGAGCTGCAGCCCTACGCCGGCCTGATCGCCGGGCAACCCGACTCGGACGGTCTCCGCGCGTTGTTCACCACATGGATCACGTTGCCGCAGCCGGTGCTCGGCGCGCTGATGCCGAGAGTGCTCGACGGATGCGTCGCCTATCTGTCGAACACCAAGGACGGTGAGTTCGCGGCGGAGATCCGCACCGCCCTCGAATTGAGTGAGGTGTACCCGGGGGATGCGGGGGTGCTGGCCGCGCTCCTCCTGAACCGGGTCACCCTCGAACCAGGGCAGGGCCTGTACCTCGACGCGGGCAACCTCCACGCCTACCTGCACGGGATGGCCGTCGAGATCATGGCCAACTCCGACAACGTGCTGCGCGGGGGACTCACGCCCAAGCACGTGGACGTTCCGGAGTTGCTGCGCGTCCTCGACTTCGACACCGTCGACATTCCGATACTGGAAGCGGAAGAACGCCCGGGCCGTGGCGAATTCGTGTACTCCACACCGGCGCCGGAATTCGTCCTCGCGCGGATCGATCTGTCGCCGGACGGCCCCACGGAGCACCGGCTCGACTCGGAGGGGCCGCACATTCTGCTGTGCACCTCGGGTTCGGTGGAGTTGCGGTGCGGAACCGTTGCCCTCGACCTGTCCCAGGGCAACGCCGTCTGGATCGCGGCCGAGGACCCCGAAGTCGTGGTGACCGCGGGCACCGAGTCTGCCCAGTTGTTCAGTGCGAGGGTCGGCCCGCCGATCGCGTAGCCTGTGACCCGCCCTGCGATCCGAGAAGGGCTCCGCGGCCCGTCGTGAGGGTCGTGTGCGACCGAGAGGAGAAGTCAGTTGTCGGCTCATGGGGGAAAGAAGGCGATTCTCGCCGCGCTCGGCGCCAATGCCGGTATCGCGGTAGCCAAGTTCGCCGGCTTCCTGATCACCGGCTCGTCGTCCATGCTGGCGGAATCCGTGCACTCGGTGGCCGACACCTCCAACCAGGGCCTGCTTCTGCTCGGCCAGAAGAAGGCCGAACGCGCCGCCGACGATCTGCACCAGTTCGGTTACGGGCGTAGCCGCTACTTCTACTCGTTCGTCGTCGCGCTCGTGTTGTTCAGCCTCGGTTCGCTGTTCGCGATCTACGAGGGCATCCACAAGATCCAGCACCCCGAGGAACTCACGTCGCCCCTCGTGGCGGTGGTCATCCTGGTGATCGCCATCGGGCTCGAGACGTTCAGCTTCCTCACCGCCGTGCGGGAGTCGCGTCCCCTCAAGGGGAAGGCGAGCTGGTGGGGATTCATTCGCACGTCGCGCAGCCCGGAGCTTCCCGTCGTGCTGCTCGAGGACACCGGCGCACTGGTCGGTCTGGTCCTCGCTCTCGGTGGTGTCGGACTGACGATGCTCACCGGCGATCCGGTGTGGGACGGTGTCGGCACCCTCTGCATCGGCGCCCTGCTGGGAATCATCGCGATCATCCTCATCGTCGAGATGCAGAGCCTGCTGATCGGTGAGGGAGCCACCGCAGACGAGGAGGCGCGGATTCTCGCCGCCCTCGTCGACGGTGAGAAGATCGAGCGCGTCATCCACTGCAAGACGCAGTACCTCGGACCCGAGGAAATCCTCGTGGCCGCGAAAGTGGCCGTGGCCGCCGGATCGGACATCAGCGCCGTCGCCGAAGCCATCGACGAGGCCGAGGCGCGAGTGCGCGGCGCAGTCCCCGCGGCTCGCCGCATCTACATCGAACCCGATCTGTTCCGGGCAACCGAAGGCATAGGCTGAACGGCAACTTTCGATTGAGGAGGCTGATGTGGCCATCCAGGACAAAGGCAGCGGAGAACCGCACCTGAGCGGCAGGCCGACCGGATTGTTCCGCACCAAGTCGATCGAGCAGTCGATCCGAGACACGGACGAACCGGAAACCAAGCTCCGCAAGGATCTGACGGCGTGGGACCTGACCGTCTTCGGTGTCGCCGTCGTCATCGGCGCCGGCATCTTCACGCTCACCGCGCGCACCGCAGGCAACGTCGCCGGTCCGTCCGTGTCGGCGGCGTTCGTGATCGCCGCCATCGCGTGCGGGCTCGCCGCGCTCTGCTACGCCGAGTTCGCCTCGACCGTTCCGGTCGCGGGCAGCGCGTACACGTTCTCGTACGCGACGTTCGGTGAACTGATCGCGTGGATCATCGGCTGGGACCTCATCCTCGAATTCGCGCTCGCCGCGTCGGTCGTGGCGAAGGGCTGGTCGCTCTATCTCGGTGAGGTGATCGGCAACCACACACCGGTGGCGCAGCTCGGCTCGGTCACGTTCGACTGGGGTGCGGTACTCATCGTCGCGATCATCACCGTCGTGCTGGCGACGGGCACCAAGCTGTCGTCGCGGGTCTCACTCGTAATCACCTCGATCAAGGTGGCCGTGGTGCTCGTCGTGGTGGTGGTCGGCGCGTTCTACATCGACACCGACAACTACTCCCCGTACATTCCTCCGTCCGAGGCGGGCAGCACGGGCGAGGGCATCCACCAGTCCCTGTTCTCCTACGTCACGGGTGCCGGCGGCAGCACGTTCGGCTGGTACGGCCTGCTGGCGGCGGCGAGCCTGGTGTTCTTCGCGTTCATCGGTTTCGACATCGTCGCCACCACCGCCGAGGAGACGAAGGATCCGCAGAAGGCGTTGCCCCGCGGAATTCTGGGATCGCTGCTGATCGTGACGATCCTGTACGTGGCGGTGACGCTGGTGCTCACCGGCATGGTCGACTACCACGAATTGGCCGGGGACAGTTCCAATCTGGCCACGGCGTTCGGCATCCACGGGATCACGTGGGCGAAGAACCTGATCTCGTTCGGTGCGCTCGCCGGTCTCACCACCGTGGTGATGGTGCTGATGCTCGGGCAGACCCGGGTTCTGTTCGCCATGTCCCGGGACGGACTGATGCCGAGGCGCCTGGCGCCGACCGGCAAGCACGGCACACCCGTTCGGATCACCGTGCTCGTCGGTGTCGTGGTGGCCGTGCTCGCGGGCATCTTCCCGATCGGCACCCTCGAGGAAATGGTCAACATCGGAACGCTGTTCGCGTTCGTCCTCGTGTCGGTCGGCGTGATCGTGCTGCGCCGGACGCGACCGGACCTGCCCCGCGGATTCCGTGTCCCACTGGTCCCGTGGGTGCCTGTCCTCGCCGTCCTCGCCTGCCTGTGGCTGATGGTGAATCTGTCGGTCGAGACGTGGATCCGGTTCATCGTGTGGATGGCGCTCGGCGTGATCATCTACTTCGCCTACAGCCGCCGCCATTCGATGATGGAGAGACGGAGTCGCGGCGAGGTCTGACACGCAACGGGATTCGACGGCCGGGGGTCGGAGCGGCAGTACCGGGCGAGTGCCCCGGAAGCGGCGGGCACTAATGTCTTCGCCATGACTTCGTCGCGTGTCCGGGTGCCCTATCAGGAGGCTGCGCGGTTGCTGCTGCGTCAGTCGGTGCTCGATGCGATGCGGGATCTCCTGTTCGAGAAGGACTGGTCGGACATCACGATGTCCGATGTCGCGGCCGGCGCCGGGGTGAGCAGGCAGACGCTCTACAACGAGTTCAAGTCCCGGCAGGGGCTGGCGGAGGCGTACGCCCTCCGGCTGGCCGACGAACTGGTCGACGCCGTCGACGAGGCGCTGGCGGCGAACGTCGGGGAAGGCCGCGCCGCGCTGCTTTCCGGATTCACCGCGTTCTTCGCGGCCAGCCTGTCCGACCCGCTCGTGCAGTCACTTCTGCGCGGCGAGACCAAACCCGACCTGCTGCGTCTGATCACGACCGAGAGCGCGCCGATCATCGAGCGGGCGTCGACGCGGCTCGCCGACGTCTTCCAGCGGGGCTGGGTGCGGGCGAATCCGTCGGACGCGGGCATTCTCAGCCGCGCCATCGTGCGCCTCGCTATGAGTTACATCTCGATGCCACCCGAATCCGAGGCCAACGTCGCCGAGGATCTGGGTGCTCTTCTGGGGCCTTTCGTGGACGAGGCGGTCGGCGGGGCCGATCGGGAGTGACCGCCCCGCGGCGCAGCCTCACGTGAGTGTGACCCTCGGGACGCAGTACCGATAGCCTTGACCGAAACAGCAGTCAACCAGGAGAGGCAGATGACGACCTCAGTTTCAACCATGCCCGTGGCCGAGAGCCGAAACGGGATCGATTTCAAGGTGGCGGACCTTTCGCTCGCCGAGTTCGGCCGCAAGGAGATCCGGCTCGCCGAGCACGAGATGCCGGGACTGATGGCGCTTCGCCGCGAGTACGCAGAGGTGCTGCCGCTCAAGGGTGCTCGCATTTCCGGTTCGCTGCACATGACCATCCAGACGGCCGTCCTCATCGAGACGCTCACCGCACTGGGCGCCGAGGTCCGCTGGGCCTCGTGCAACATCTTCTCGACGCAGGATCACGCCGCCGCCGCGATCGTCGTCGGCCCGCACGGCACGCCCGAGGAGCCGCAGGGCACCCCGGTCTTCGCGTGGAAGGGCGAGACGCTCGAGGAGTACTGGTGGGCCGCCGAGAAGATGCTCACCTGGCCGGACGCCGACAAGCCCGCGAACATGATCCTCGACGACGGCGGCGACGCCACGATGCTCGTCCTCAAGGGCGCGCAGTTCGAGAAGGCCGGCGTCGTGCCGCCCACCGACGACGAGCAGGATTCCGACGAGTACAAGGTGTTCCTCGCCCTGCTGCGTCAGTCCCTCGACGCGGACAAGACCAAGTGGACCACGGTTGCGGAGTCGGTCCAGGGCGTCACCGAGGAGACCACGACCGGTGTCCTGCGTCTCTACCAGGTCGCGGCCGCCGGGGAACTCACGTTCCCGGCCATCAACGTCAACGACTCGGTCACCAAGAGCAAGTTCGACAACAAGTACGGCACCCGGCACTCGCTGCTCGACGGCATCAACCGCGGCACCGACGTCCTGATCGGCGGCAAGGCCGCGCTCGTCTGCGGTTACGGCGACGTCGGCAAGGGTTGTGCGGAGGCTCTGCGCGGACAGGGTGCCCGCGTTGCGGTCACCGAGGTCGACCCCATCAACGCTCTCCAGGCGCTGATGGACGGCTTCGAGGTGAAGACGGTCGAGCAGGCCATCGGCTGGGCCGACATCGTCATCACGTCCACGGGCAACAAGGACATCATCACGTTCGAGCACATGAAGCAGATGAAGCACCAGGCCATCCTGGGCAACATCGGCCACTTCGACAACGAGATCGACATGGCCGGCCTCGAGCGGTCCGGCGACGTCACCCGCATCAACATCAAGCCGCAGGTGGACGAGTTCCGGTTCAACGACGGCCACTCGATCATCGTGCTGTCCGAGGGTCGCCTGCTGAACCTCGGCAACGCCACCGGCCACCCCTCGTTCGTGATGAGCAACAGCTTCTCCAACCAGGTGATCGCGCAGATCGAACTGTGGACGAAGCCGGAGGAGTACGACAACGAGGTGTACCGCCTCCCGAAGCACCTCGACGAGAAGGTCGCGAAGATCCACGTCGAAGCGCTCGGTGGCACGCTCACCAAGCTCACGAAGGAGCAGGCCGAGTACATCGGCGTCGACGTCGAGGGCCCGTTCAAGCCCGAGCACTACCGGTACTAGAGGCCGCGGCGTCCCCCGGTCCGTCGCGCACGGGCCGGGGGATAGCCTTCTTCCTCGTGGGAAAACTGATTGCGCTGGAAGGCCTGGACGGCGCGGGCAAGCGAACACTCGTCGGCGCAGTGGTGACACGCCTCATCGAGCAGGGCCTGACGGTCGGCACCCTCGACTTTCCGCGGTACGGCAGGTCCATGCACGCCGATCTGGCGTCCGAGGCCCTCAAGGGCGCGCACGGTGACTTCAGCGACTCCGTGCACGCGATGGCCGTGATGTTCGCGCTGGACCGGTCCGGTGCCGTCGGGGAGCTGTCGGCGCTGCTCGCCGAACACGACCTGGTGATTCTCGACCGCTACGTGGCGTCCAACGCCGCGTACGGTGCGGCCCGGTTGCATCAGGGGGCGGACGGGGAGTTCGTCGGCTGGGTGGGGAACCTCGAATTCGAGCGGCTGGGGCTGCCCCGGCCCGACCTGCAGCTGTATCTGGACGTTCCCGTGGCACTCGCCGAGCAACGCGCCCGCGGCCGCGAATCGGCGGATGCGAGCCGGTCGCTGGACGCCTACGAACGCGACCGTGGACTGCAGGAACGCACCGGCGAGGTGTACCGGGAGCTGGCCGGGAAGGACTGGATTTCGCCGTGGTGGGTGCTCACCCCGGACACCGATCCGGTCACGCTCGCCGAAAACCTGGCACTCTTGAGTGACGACACGGCACGCCGTGACGAGAAAGAACACGGCACGCCGTAACGGCGAACGGGCTGTTACGGCCTCCGAAGATGCAACGATAGGGACATGAAGCCAAGGATTCTGGTTGTCGACGACGACACTGCGCTCGCGGAGATGCTCACGATCGTCCTCCGCGGCGAAGGATTCGATCCGTATGTGGTGGGGGACGGGACCCAGGCGCTCACCGCGGTCCGGGAGACACGCCCGGACCTGGTGCTGCTCGACCTGATGCTGCCCGGCATGAACGGCATCGACGTGTGCCGGGTCCTGCGCGCCGACTCCGGTGTCCCCATCGTGATGCTGACCGCGAAGACGGACACCGTCGACGTGGTCCTCGGATTGGAATCCGGCGCGGACGACTACATCATGAAGCCGTTCAAGCCGAAGGAGCTGGTGGCGCGGGTCCGGGCACGGCTTCGCCGGACTGAGGACGAGCCGGCCGAGCTGCTCAGCATCGCCGACATCGTCATCGACGTCCCCGCCCACAAGGTGAGCCGGGGCGAAGAACTGATCTCCCTCACCCCCCTCGAGTTCGACCTCCTGGTGGCTCTGGCGCGCAAACCGCGACAGGTGTTCACCCGTGAGGTCCTGCTCGAGCAGGTGTGGGGTTACCGACATGCAGCCGACACCCGACTGGTCAACGTGCACGTTCAGCGTCTGCGGGCCAAGGTCGAGACTGATCCCGAGAATCCCGAAGTGGTTTTGACGGTCAGGGGGGTCGGCTACAAGGCCGGACCGCCGTGACAGGTGTTTCCCGATGGCGGCGTCGTGTCAACCGACGCGTTTCGCCGATCCTTCGGTGGGGTCACTCACTGAGCAATACCCTCGCGCACACATGGCGTCGTTCGCTGCAGCTGAGGGTCGTCGTCTCGACGTTGACGTTGTCGCTCATCGTCATCGTCGTGCTCGGCGTCGTGCTGACGAGCCAGATCACCGACCGTCTGCTCGAAACGAAGATCAACGCGGCGACCGAGGAGATGGACCGTGCCCGCAGCACGGTCGAGGGGCAGCTGGCGGGGGCGGACGACAGTAGTTCGCCCACCACTCAGCTCGACGGTGCCCGGGCTGCGCTGACGAACCGGGAGCCCGACGCCGGTCAGGCGTCGGGGTCGGCGGGAACGTTCGATCCTGTGCTCATCGTGCCCGGTGACGGCCCCCGCGCCCCGACGTCCAGCGGCCCGGCGGACCAGATTCCGGAATCACTGCGGGCGTTCGTCCAGGCCGGTCAGGTGGCCTACCAGTTCGCCACGGTCAACGATCCCGAAGGCTATTCGGGGCCGGCGCTGATCGTCGGGAGCCCGACCGCATCCGCGATCTCCACGCTCGAGTTGTACCTGGTGTTCCCGCTGGCCAGTGAGGACCGCAGTCTGTCGCTGGTCCGCGGCACGCTGCTGGTGGGTGGTGCGGTGCTCGCCGTGCTGCTCGCGGCCATCGCGCTCCTCGTCGCCCGGCAGGTGGTTCTGCCGATCCGGTCGGCGTCCCGGATCGCGGTGCGCTTCGCCGACGGCCGGCTGAAGGAACGCATGCCCGTGCGCGGCGAGGACGACATGGCCCGGCTGGCGATGTCGTTCAACGAGATGGCGGAGAGCCTGTCCAAGCAGATCACCCAGCTCGAGGAGTTCGGAAATCTCCAGAAGAGATTCACCTCCGACGTGAGCCACGAGCTGCGGACACCGCTGACGACGGTGCGCATGGCGGCCGATCTCATCCACGACGGCAGCGACGATCTCGACCCTGTGCTCCGGCGGTCGTCGGAGTTGCTGGTCGCCGAACTCGACCGGTTCGAGGGGCTGCTGGCCGACCTCCTCGAGATCAGCAGGCACGACGCCGGTGTCGCGGAACTGGCCGCCGAGCAACTCGACGTCCGGATGTGTGCGCGTGCGGCGGTCTCGACGGTCCGTCACCTCGCGCGCGAGAGCGGGACCGAACTGATCGTGGACCTGCCCGATCAGGCAGTCATGGCCGAGGTGGACCCGCGTCGCGTGGAACGCATTCTGCGGAACCTGCTCGCGAACGCGATCGATCACGGAGAAGGCAAACCGGTGCTGCTGCGCCTGCGCGCCGACGACAGCGCTGCGGCGTTCATCGTGCGCGACCAGGGCGTGGGTCTGCGGCCGGGCGAGGAGAAGCTGGTGTTCAACAGGTTCTGGCGGTCCGACCCGTCGCGGGTGCGGCGGTCGGGCGGTACCGGCCTCGGACTCGCGATCAGTGTGGAGGACGCGAATCTCCACGACGGCAGGCTCGAGGCGTGGGGCGAACCCGGCCAAGGCGCCTGCTTCCGGTTGACGCTGCCGCGGGTGCGGGGCCGCAAGGTCGTGTCGAGCCCGCTGCCGCTGAAACCGGGAACCGCGAAATACGTTCAGGGTCAGCCTGTCCCGGGCGACACCACGTTGCCGGTGCGCAACGAGAGCCCGGAGACGGTGGCCGACGAATCCCGCACGGTTCCCAAGAAGCGCGAGCGCGCGCACGTCGGTGACCGAGACGGTTCGCACCTTCCGGAGCAGGACCTGTGACGCCCCGGCGGCGATCCGCCCTGCTGTCGCGGTCGGTATGCGGAGCGATCGTCCTCGCGGTGCTCGTGACGGTCAGCGGGTGCGCGAGCCTCCCGGATTCCTCCACACCGCAGGCGATCGGCACGATCAACCGTGACTCGCCCGGATCGAGCGTCGCGGCCCCCGCGCCGGGGCGTGAACCCGACCTGCTGCTCCGCGACTTCTTCAAGGCCAGTACCGATCCGTCCAACCGGCACCTCGCGGCCCGTCAATTCCTCACCCCCGGTGTGACCGGCAGGTGGGACGACGCGGCCAGCGCGACCATCGTCGACAAGGTCGACGTCCTCCCGGAGACGCGGTCCGCCGACAAGGCGACGTACACGATCCGCGCCAATAAGGTGGGGCAGCTCGAGCCCGGCGGACTGTACGTGGCGGAGGAGGGCAGCTTCGAGACGAAGATCAGCCTCGAGCTACTCGACGGGGAGTGGCGGATCTCCGAGCTCCCCGCCGGCGTGATCCTGGACCGGGCACAGTTCCTGAACACCTATCAGCGCAAATCGCTGTACTTCCTCGATCCGGCCGGGACGACGGTCGTGCCGGATCCGCGCTGGGTGTCGGGCGCCCAGGACCAGATGGCGTCGCAGTTGATCGGCTTGCTGATCGACGGGCCGAAGGCCGCCCTGGCCCCGGCCGTGCGCAACGAGCTCGGCGACGGCGTGTCGGTGCGGGGCCCGATCACGAAGGCCGACGGCCGCACCGCGCAGGTGGGGGTGGGGCTCGGCGGCATCCGGATCGATTTCGCCGGCGTGCCGCCCATGGACGCGCAGGCGAAGCAGCTGTTCGCGGCGCAGGTGATCTGGACGCTGGCCAACGCGGAGATCTCGGGCCCCTATGTGCTGCTCGCCGACGGCGAGCCCTTCGACGAGCGGTTCCCGAACGGGTGGACCACCGCCGACGTCGCGTCGATGAATCCGTTCGCGACCTCGAGCGCCACCGTGGGGCTGCACGCGCTGCGCGAGGGGTCGATGGTGAGCGTCACCGAGACCGGGGTCACCCCGGTGCCCGGGTACTTCGGTTCGGCCCGCAACATGCGTTCGCTCGCGCTGTCGCAGGACGGAAAGCTGGTCGCCGCGGTCGCGGACACGGGGCGTCCCGCCCCGGAACCCGCGAGTTCGCTGATGGTCGGCGCGTACGAGGACGGTGCCGCGTCGGTGCTCGAAGGCGGCGCGATCACCCGCCCGACATGGGCACCCGACAATTCGGCGATCTGGGCAGCGGTCAACGGCAACACGGTGATTCGGGTGTTGCGCGAGCCCGGCACCGGCCGGACGTCGGTGGTCAACGTCGACGCCGGCGCCGTCACCGCGCTGGGTGCCACGATCACCGAGTTGCGGCTGTCCCGCGACGGGGTGCGCGCGGCACTGATCGTCGACGGCAAGGTCTACCTCGCGATCGTCACCCAGATGCCGGGTGGTGAGTACGCTTTGACGAATCCCCGTGCGGTCGCGATCGGTCTGGGCAGCCCGGCGCTGTCCCTGGACTGGAGCACGAGCGACACGATCGTCGTCGCGCGCGCGGCCTCGGACATCCCGGTGGTGCAGGTGGCCGTCGACGGATCACGGATGGACGCGCTGCCGAGCCGTAATCTGACCGCGCCGGTGGTGGCCGTGGACGCGTCGACGACCACGGAGTTCGTCGCCGACTCCCGGGCGGTGTTCCAGTTGAACAACAACGATCCGGCGGGCGACCGGTACTGGCGGGAGGTTCCCGGGTTGACGGGTGTCAAGGCGATCCCGGTCCTGCCGGGCTGAGGCTGTCGGTGCGGTCGCCGATACTGCCCGCATGCGCGCCCTGCCCGGCCTCCGGAGCCTGCTCGACCTGATCCTGCCCGCCGAATGCGGCGGGTGCGGCGTGCCGGGCACGCAGTGGTGTGCCCGCTGCGCCACGGAGCTGGCCGACGATCCCGTGCTGCTCCGGCCCCGCGTGGATCCCGGGGTCGGGGTGTGGGCACTCGGACCGTACTCGGGTGCCCGCCGTCGCGCCGTGATCGCCGCGAAGGAACGCGGGCGGCGTGATCTCGCCGCGCCCCTCGGATCCGCCGTCGCGGGCGCCCTGGGCCGTCTGCAGCAGTGGCGAGAACTCGACCCGCCGGACGTCGCCCCGGTGGTTCTGGTGCCGGCTCCGACGCGTCCCCGGGCCGCCCGTGCACGCGGCGGCGACCCCGTCACCCGGATCGCCGTCGCCGCGGTGGGAGGCAGACGCGTGTGTCCCGCGCTCGTGATGCGACGCGCCGTGCGCGATTCGGTCGGACTGAGCGCAGATCAACGTCGAGTAAACCTCGAGGGTGGCGTCCGGTTGACCCGCAGCGGTCAAGTATTCGCGCGGCATCTCGCGTCGGAACCGGCTGCACTGCAACGCATCTCGGTGGTACTGCTGGACGACGTGTCGACCACCGGGGCGACCGCCGCCGAGTCGGTCCGGGTGCTGTCGCGAGTGGGTATCCGAGTGAGCGCGGTGGTCGTCGTGGCGGGTGTCAGATGAAATTCTGCCGAACAGTGGCACTCGCGCGCGTTACGTACTAGCGTCGCGGACACACCCGAAAACACAGGTAGGAGGTGGAACTTCGAACCTGGTGCCGGGCGGACCCCCTTCCGGCATTGCTCAAACTCGCCGCCGCCCATCAAGGGGCGGGGCCGTAATCGGGAGGTACGAGTGACGACCCCTTCGCAAGCCTCGGTTTTCGTCGACGACCGCACAACGGATGCACAAGAGAAGACGGATACCCCCAACGCCGAGATCGTCGTCAAGGGACGCAACGTCGAGGTACCCGACCACTTCCGCGTGTACGTCTCCGAGAAGCTGTCGCGCCTCGAGCGCTTCGATCCCTCCATATTCCTGTTCGATGTCGAACTTCACCACGAACCCAATCGACGCCAGAGGAAGAACTGCCAGCGCGTCGAGATCACTGCCCGAGGCAAGGGGCCGGTAGCCCGAGCCGAGGCATCCGCCGACAGCTTCTATGCAGCATTCGAGTCGGTGACCGCCAAGCTCGAGAGCAGGCTCCGCCGCACCAAGGATCGCAAAAAGGTCCACTACGGGGAAAAGACCCCGGTGTCGGTGGCGGAGGCCACCGCCGCACTCGCCGAGGACGACAGTCTCGGCATCAGTCCCGACATCTCCCTGGACGGTCAGATGCCGGACGAGCACACACCGGGTCATGTCGTGCGTACCAAGGAACACAAGGCCGCGCCGATGACCGTCGACGATGCTTTGTACGAGATGGAGCTGGTAGGACACGATTTCTTCCTGTTCCACGACAAGGAGTCGGACAAGGCGACCGTCGTCTACCGGCGGCACGCGTTCGACTACGGATTGATCCGTCTGGCGTGATGTACTCCCGTTCCGCCTGACGATCCGAGCGGTCGGTCTACTCGTCCGATCGCGGAAGCGCCTACCATGGAATCCGGCCGGGGTTCTCGGACCTCCGGCCGGATTTTGTGTGTCACCCATCCACTGCCGAAGATTGAGGACGAACAAGACTGTGCCGTCGCTGTCGCTATCGAAGCTGCTCCGTGTTGGTGAAGGTCGCATGGTCAAGCGGCTCAAGCACATCGCCGACCACGTTTCCTCGCTGTCGCCCGAGGTCGAAGACCTGACCGACGAGCAACTCCGCGCGAAGACCGAGGAGTTCCGCGCCCGCTACCGCGACGGCGAGACGCTCGATGAGCTGCTGCCCGAGGCGTTCGCGGTCGCCCGCGAGGCGTCCTGGCGCGTGATCGACCAGCGGCACTTCCACGTGCAGATCATGGGCGGCGCCGCCCTCCACTTCGGCAACATCGCCGAGATGAAGACGGGTGAGGGCAAGACCCTGACCTGCGTGTTGCCCGCGTACCTCAATGCGATCGCCGGCGACGGCGTGCACGTCGTCACGGTCAACGACTACCTCGCCAAGCGCGACTCCGAGTGGATGGGCCGCGTCCACCGCTTCCTCGGCCTCGACACCAGCGTGATCCTGTCCGGCATGTCGCCGGCCGAGCGTCGCGCAGCCTATGCGGCCGACATCACATACGGCACCAACAACGAGTTCGGGTTCGACTATCTGCGCGACAACATGACGCACTCCCTGGACGATCTCGTCCAGCGCGGTCACAGCTTCGCCGTCGTCGACGAAGTCGACTCCATCCTCATCGACGAGGCCCGAACCCCCCTCATCATCTCCGGCCCCGCCGACGCCTCGAGCAAGTGGTACGCGGAATTCGCGCGCATCGCGCCCCTGCTCAAGCGTGACGTGCACTACGAGGTCGACATCCGCAAGCGCACCATCGGCGTCCACGAGGCCGGCGTCGAGCTCGTCGAGGACCAGCTCGGCATCGACAACCTGTACGAGGCCGCCAACTCGCCGCTCGTGAGCTACCTGAACAACGCCATCAAGGCCAAGGAGCTCTACACGAAGGACAAGGACTACATCGTCCGCGACGGCGAAGTGATCATCGTCGACGAGTTCACCGGCCGCGTCCTCGTCGGCCGCCGCTACAACGAGGGCATGCACCAGGCGATCGAGGCCAAGGAGAAGGTCGAGATCAAGGCCGAGAACCAGACCCTCGCCACGATCACGCTCCAGAACTACTTCCGTCTCTACGACAAGCTGTCGGGCATGACGGGTACGGCCGAGACCGAGGCCGCCGAGCTGCACCAGATCTACAACCTCGGCGTCATCCCGATCCCCACCAACCGGCCGATGGTCCGCGTCGACAACGGCGACCTGATCTACAAGACCGAGGAAGCCAAGTTCGACGCCGTCGTCGACGACGTGGTGGAGCGGCACGAGAAGGGCCAGCCCGTTCTGATCGGCACCACCAGCGTCGAGCGGTCCGAGTACCTGTCGAAGCAGTTCACCAAGCGCGGCGTGGCACACAACGTGCTGAACGCGAAGTTCCACGAGCAGGAAGCCCAGATCATCGCCGAGGCCGGCAGGTCGGGCGCCGTCACCGTGGCGACCAACATGGCCGGTCGTGGTACCGACGTCGTGCTCGGCGGCAACCCCGACATCATCGCGGACATCGCGCTCCGCAAGCAGGGACTCGACCCCGTCCACACGCCCGACGACTACGAGGCGGCGTGGGACGACGTCCTCGACCAGGTCAAGGCCGAGGTGAAAGCCGACGCGGACAAGGTTCGGGAGGCGGGCGGACTGTACGTCCTCGGCACCGAGCGGCACGAATCCCGGCGTATCGACAACCAGTTGCGCGGCCGCTCCGGCCGTCAGGGCGATCCGGGTGAGTCGCGGTTCTACCTGTCGCTCGGCGACGAGTTGATGCGACGGTTCAACGGCGCGGCCCTCGAGTCGATCATGACCCGGCTCAACCTGCCCGACGACGTTCCCATCGAGGCGAAGATGGTCTCGAAGGCCATCAAGAGCGCCCAGACGCAGGTCGAGCAGCAGAACTTCGAGATCCGCAAGAACGTCCTCAAGTACGACGAGGTGATGAACCAGCAGCGCACGGTCATCTACAACGAGCGCCGCCAGATCCTCGAAGGCAAGGACATGGAGGGCCAGGTCGAGAAGATGATCACCGACGTGGTCACCGCCTACGTCGACGGTGCCACCGCCGAGGGATACGTCGAGGACTGGGATCTCGAACAACTGTGGACGGCCCTCAAGACGCTGTACCCGGTCGGCCTCGACTACAAGGAACTGGTCGGCGACGGCGACGACGGTGAGACCAACGACATCACCGCCGACGAGCTGCGCGAGACCCTGCTGAAGGACGCACACGACGCCTACGCCCGGCGCGAGGCCGAGATCGACGGCGTCGCCGGCGAGGGATCGATGCGCGAACTGGAGCGTCGCGTCCTGCTGAGCGTGCTCGACCGCAAGTGGCGCGAACACCTCTACGAGATGGACTACCTCAAGGAGGGCATCGGCCTGCGGGCGATGGCCCAGCGTGATCCGCTCGTCGAGTACCAGCGCGAAGGTTTCGACATGTTCGGCGGCATGCTCGAGGGTCTGAAGGAGGAGTCGGTCGGATTCCTGTTCAACCTTCAGGTCGAGGCGGCCGCCCCGACGGCGGCACAGGCCCCGGGCGTGAGCGTCACCGCGGCTTCCGCAGCGGCGACGGCGTCGGCCTCGCCCGCTCCGGCACCGCCGCGGCCACTGCCCACCCAGGAGGCGGCGCAGCAGGCGCAGGGCACGGCGGCACCGTCCGCCCTCCGTGCGAAGGGCCTGGACGACGGCGAGCCCCGCGGGCTCACGTACTCCGGGCCTGCCGAGGACGGCAACGCCCAGCTCAGCCGCCGCGGAGCCGCCGAATCGGACGATGCCGCCGACGCCGGAACCCGTCGTCAGCGGCGTGAGGCCGCGCGGTCGCAGTCGAAGAGCAAGAAGGCCCCGCGGACCAAGCGCAAGCGCTGACCGCAGACGAAGACGATCAGCCGATCACCAGCGAGGTGACGGTCCAGCCCGTGTCGGACTGCTGTTCGACACGGGCTGCGATCACGAAGATCCGCGGTCCCCGGCCGTAGGTGCCGAAGGCCTCGAACGCGCACGGCTCCACCGCGCGCAGGTGCACGCGGACGAGCGTCGCGACACCGAGTCGCCGGGCGGGCGACTCCGACAGCGCGAGCGTGCGCACGACGTCGACGAGCGACGGCGTCACCAGCGGCCGCAATTGCCGTACGTTGCGGCGCCGATCCAGCACTTCGAGGACGAGCCGGAACGCCTGCTCCGTGAACCGCTGGACGTCCGGTGAGGGAAGAGGCAGCGTTCCCGGCTGTGTCGCGGCGGTGCGTGGCGACGCCCCCGAGTGGGGCGACGAGCGGTGCCTGCCGCGCCCGGACGCGTGCCGTTCGCCCGACGGCGCCGCCGAACGCCCCGGCAGAGGCGGTGCGGGAACGTCACCGGCCGCCGGCTCGAAGTGCGGCACCCGTGACAGGAACGTGTAGGACTCACTCATTTCTTACCCCCCGGTTTCGGCATGAGACGGCCGTCGTAGCGGTCATACTCGCACGGATCCCGTCGTCGTGTCGCCGAACCGGGGAGCGGACCCTAGGGTGGGGACGTGCGGGGATTGATATTGGACTTCGGAGGAGTTCTCGCGGGTCCCGGTTCGGACATGGACGGCCTGTCGTCCGTCCTCGCCGGTGCCCGGACTCGTGGGGTGCGGACCGCGATCCTCAGCAACGATCCCGGTGGTCCCGGCGCGCAGTGGCTGCGGGAACTCGGTGACGGCCGGCTGGTCGATCAGGTCGTGCTGTCCGGGGATGTCGGTGTCGCCAAACCTGATCCGCGGATCTACCGGCTGACGGCCGACGCGCTCGGTCTGGCCCCGGGGGACTGTATCTTCGTCGACGACCTGTCGGTCAATGTCCGGGGTGCGGTGGCCGTCGGGATGGTGGGTATCCACCACGTCGACGGCGGCGCCACCGCGGACGAGATAGCGATACTTCTCGAGGTCGATCGAGATGGGATGCAAGGGGGACAGGCGCCGACATGGTGACGAGACTGACTACGCAGGACGCGTCGTTCTATTTTCTCGAGGCGAGCAGTACGCCGATGCACGTGGGTTCGCTCGCGATCTTCCGCAAGCCGCGAAACGGGTTGTCCTACGAGGAATTACTGAGCCTCGTCGAGGAACGACTGAGTCTGGTCCCGCGCTACCGGCAGAAGGTGCGGGAGGTGGCGCTGGGACTGTCGCGGCCGGTCTGGGTGGACGACCAGGACTTCGACATCGAGTACCACGTCCGGCGGTCGGCGCTGCCGAAGCCCGGATCGGATGCCCAGTTGCACGATCTGGTCGCACGGCTCACGTCCCGGCCGCTCGACAACACGCGACCGCTGTGGGAGATGTACCTGGTGGAGGGGTTGTCGAACAATCGCTTCGCCATCTTCACGAAGTCCCATTCGTCGCTGGTCGACGGTGAGACGGCGCTCGAGATCGGTCAGGTGATCCTCGACCCGGCGAAGACCCGGCGTCCCATGGCCGAGGAGCTGTGGATGCCGAGCCCCGCCCCCAGTGAGTCCACACTGATCGCCGGGGCGCTGGCGGAGATGGTGGCGCGGCCGGGCGAAGGGCTGGCGGCGCTGCGGATGACGTTGGGTGACATGGCGTCCGCGCTCGGTGAGACCGTGCGCGCCGTCGGCAAGGTCGCCGCCGTCGTGCGCACCGCCACGCAGGTGGCGCCGGCGAGTCCGCTGAACGCGACCATTTCACGCAATCGGCGCTTCGCGGTGGTCAAGACCGAGCTGGGTGACTACCGGAAGATCCGCGCGCAGTACGGGTGCGAGGTCAACGACGTCATCCTCGCCGTCGTGTCGGGTGCGATGCGGTATTGGCTGCTCTCCCGCGGCGAGCCGGTGGCCGAGTCGACCACGGTCCGGGCCATGGTCCCGATGTCCGTGTACGCGACGGACCCCGAGACCGACGACGAGGAGTCACGCCGCGGCGAATGGGCGGATCCGCGAAGCATGGTGTCGTCGTTCCTCATCGACCTGCCGGTCGGGGAACCGAATGCCGTGGTGCGGCTGTCGCACGTGGCGCACGCCATGGAGGCGCACGCCAAGCAGAGCCAGAGGGTCACCGCGGAGACCCTGGTGCGGTTGTCGGGATTCGCGCCCGCCACGCTGCACGCGATGAGTGCCCGTGTCGCGAGCAGCTTCTCGCAGCGGATGTTCAACCTGATGATCACCAACGCGCCGGGACCGCAGCTGCCGCTGTACGTCGGGGGAGCGCGGATGCTCGAGATGTATCCGGTGTCGCCGCTGCTGAAAAACCAGACTTTGAGCATCGGCCTGACGTCCTACGACGGCAACGTCTACTACGGTTTGAATGCAGACCGTGACGCCATGGCCGACGTGGACGTGGTGGCGGCGCTGCTGTACGAATCTCTCGAGGAGTTGTTGGATGCCAGTCGGTGAGAAGTCCGCGGTGCGAATGACGGGTGACGCATGACGAGGGTGTACGTTCCCGCGACGATCGAGATCCTCCAGCGGCTCGTCGCCGACCGGGAGTTCGATCCGATGAGCCGTACCGCCTTCGCCGTCACCCCCACGCTCCGCGAGGCGTACTCGTCGGGCGACGACGAGGAACTGGCCGAGGTCGCGATGGCCGAGGCCGCCCGCGCCTCGCTGCGACTGATCGCGGGCCGGGTGGGGGAGAGCGGAAGCGACGGGGTTCGCTTCCGTCGCGCCGTGGTCGCCGCGGACGTGGACGAGGTGACGCCGCGGCCGGATCTCGACGACGCCGTGGTCCGGTTGCCCGGTCCGGTGACGATCGGCACGGTCGCGTCGGTGCACGTGGATCTCGCGGAGGCGGAGCCGGACATCGAACGGGCCGTGTCGGCGATCGACGAGGCGGATCTCGGGGACCCCGACGCCGAGTTCGTTCTCGGTGACGCGGAGGATCATGTCCTGGCGTGGTACGCCACTCAGGAGCTTCCGTTCCTTCTCGAACTGCTCTGACCGGTACGTCCTCTTACCTTGGGGTAACCTACGGTACCGTAACTTGATAACCTACGGTAGCGTAGGTCATGACGGAAAAGGTGGAGGTCGGATGGGTCTGAAGGATTGGATCGAGGCGCCCGCAGCAGCGGTTGTGCCCGCCAAGCGGTCCAAGCTCAATTGGTTGCGAGGTGCGGCGGCACGGCTCACGACGCCGTTGCTGCCCGACGACTACCTGCATCTCGCCAACCCACTGTGGTCGGCTCGCGAACTGCGCGGACAGATCGTAGAGGTGCGCGCGGAGACCGCGGACTCGGCCACGATCGTCATCAAGCCGGGCTGGGGATTCGACTTCGACTACGAGCCCGGCCAGTACATCGGCATCGGTCTGCACATCGACGGACGCTGGCACTGGCGCTCGTACTCCCTCACCTCGCCGCCGAACTGGGACGACAAGCTCATCTCCATCGCCGTCAAGGCGATGCCCGAGGGGTTCCTGTCGAGTCACCTCGTCAACGGTGTGCCCTCGGGGACGATCGTGCGGCTCGCGACCCCCACGGGCAACTTCGCGCTGCCCGACCCGCCGCCGCAGCGGATCCTGTTCCTCACCGCGGGCAGCGGCATCACTCCCGTCATGGCGATGCTGCGCACGATGAACCGGCGCGGTCAGCTCCCCGACGTCTTCCACGTCCACTCGGCCCCCACCGACGCCGACGTGATGTTCGCCGACGAGCTCACCCGGCTCCACGAGGAGCACGACGACTTCCGGTGCAAGATCCAGCTCACCCGCAGCCAGGGCAAGTTCGCGCTGTCCTCGCTCGACGAGGTGTGTCCCGACTGGCGCGAACGGCAGACGTGGGCGTGCGGACCGCTGCCGATGCTCGACGAGATCGAGACGCTGTGGCGTGACGAGGGCATCGAGGACAAGTTGCACCTCGAGCGGTTCGCCGTCTCCCGCGCGGACACGTCCGGCGAGGGCGGGACCGTCACGTTCGCCAAGGCCGACAAGACCGTGACGATCGACGGTGCCACCACTCTCCTCGAGGCGGGTGAGCAGGTCGGGGCACTGATGCCGTTCGGCTGCCGGATGGGTATCTGCCAGACGTGTGTCGTGCCGATCCTCGCCGGGCACGCCATCGACCTGAGGTCCGGCAAGCAGCACGCCGAAGGTGACCGAGTCCAGACTTGTATCTCCGCGGCGGCAGGGGACTGCACGCTCGACGCGTGAGCGTGGGCGTGTTGTTCACCTGACTCCGCTATTCTCGGACTCTCACCAGACGGAGGAGCACGGTGGCGATCACCGACATCAAAGAGTTCGCGCATCTGACCGAAGCGGACATCGAATCGCTCGGGCGTGAGTTGGATGCGATCCGGCTCGACGTGGAGGATTCGCGGGGCGTTCGCGACGCCCGCTACATCCGCCGGGCCATCAGGGCGCAACGGCTGCTGGAGCTCGGTGGCCGGGTTGCGTTGTTCGGAAGCCGCTACCGCCCGGCCTGGCTCGCGGGCACCGCGATGCTGTCCCTCTCGAAGATCATCGAGAACATGGAACTCGGCCACAACGTGATGCACGGCCAGTGGGACTGGATGAACGATCCGGAGATCCACTCCATGTCGTGGGAGTGGGATCAGACGGGCCCCTCGGAGCATTGGAAGCGGGCGCACAACTACTCCCACCACACGTTCACCAACATCGTGGGAATGGATTCCGATGTGGGGTTCGGCATCCTCCGGATGACCCGCGACGAGGAGTGGCGGCCGATCAATCTGCTGCAGCCGTTCGCCAACATCATCCTGGCCGCCACGTTCGAGTGGGGGATCGCGCTCCACGACCTCACCTTCGCGGCCGAGCTCGAGGGTGCGGAGAAGGGTCAGCTCAATTCCCAGGCCAACAAGGATTTCGGTCGCAAGATCTTCCGTCAGGTCGGCAAGGACTTCCTGCTGTTCCCGGTGCTCGCGGGGCCGGCGTGGAAGTCGACGCTGACGGCCAACGCCACCGCCAATCTCGTGCGGAATCTGTGGGCCTATGTGGTGATCTTCTGCGGGCACTTCCCGGACGGTGCCGAGAAGTTCACGGTGGACGAGTACGAGAACGAGACCCGGCACGAGTGGTATCTCCGGCAGATGCTCGGCAGTGCCAATTTCGATTCCGGCAAGGTCATGGGTTTCATGAGCGGCAATCTCAGCTACCAGATCGAGCATCACCTGTTCCCGGACCTGCCGAGCAACCGGTACCCGGAGATCGCCGTGAAGGTGCGGGCGCTGTGCGAGAAGTACGACCTGCCGTACACCACGGGTTCGCTCGCCAAGCAGTACCTGCTGGCTCTGCGCACGATCCACAAGCTCGCCCTGCCCGACCGGTTCCTGCGGGCGACGGCGGACGACGCCCCGGAGACGTCCTCGGAACGCAAGTTCCGCGACGCCCGTGATGCGGGTGCCGCCATGGTCGAGACGTTGCGCACGGATCCCGTCACGGGGCAGCGGCGGGGTCTGCTGTCGGCGTTGCGCGCCCGCGCGGAGGCCAAGATTCCTCGACGTCGACGGTGATTTCACTCACACCTACACTCAGGTAACCTACGGTGTCGTAACTTACGGTACGGTAGGTCGAGTCAGCGCCTTTCGGGTGTGAACTGTCGACCCAGCCAGGAGGAGGTCCCCCATGGCGATTGCAGACGTCAAGGAATACGCACATCTCACCGAAGCCGACATCGAGTCGCTCGGACGCGAGCTCGATGCGATCCGGCGCGATATCGAAGAGTCCCGCGGGGAGCGTGACGCGCGGTACGTGCGAAACACGATCAGACTGCAGCGTTCCCTCGAAATCGGTGGCCGAGCCGTCCTCTTCGCGAGCAAGCGGCGTCCCGCCTGGCTGGCGGGTACGGCCATGCTGTCTCTCTCGAAGATCATCGAGAACATGGAACTCGGCCACAACGTCATGCACGGCCAGTGGGACTGGATGAACGATCCCGAGATCCACTCCACCTCGTGGGAGTGGGACGTGACGGGACCGTCCGCTCACTGGAAGCAGACGCACAACTACATTCACCACAAGTACACCAACGTCCTCGGCATGGACGACGACGTGGGATACGGACTGCTGCGCGTCACGCGTGACCAGCGGTGGAAGCCGTTCAACACCGGCAATCTCCTGTACAACACGCTGCTCGCGCTGTTCTTCGAGTACGGAATCGCGGCGCAGCATCTCGAACTCGGCAAGGTCGCCAAGGGGCGCGTGCCGAGCGAGGAGACCCAGCGCAAGCTCCGTGAGGTCGGCGAGAAGGTCGGCAAGCAGATCCTCAAGGACTATGTCGTGCACCCCGCGGTCACGGGTCCCGCGTGGAAGAGCACGCTCACCGCAAACATCGCCGCGAACATGATCCGCAACGTGTGGACCAACGCGATCATCTTCTGTGGACACTTCCCGGACGGCGCCGAGAAGTTCACCAAGGCGGACATCGACAAGGAAACGCCGGCCGAATGGTACCTGCGGCAGATGCTCGGTAGCGCGAACATCGAGGGTGGCAAGCTGATGGACTTCATGTCCGGCAATCTCAGCTACCAGATCGAGCACCACCTGTTCCCCGACCTGCCCAGCAACCGCTACTCGGAGATTGCCGTGCGGGTGCGGGAACTGTGCGACAAGTACGACCTGCCGTACACGACCGGGCCCTTCCTCGTGCAGTACGCGAAGTCGTGGCGCACCATCGCCAAGCTGTCGTTGCCGAACAAGTACCTCAAGGCGACCGCGGACGACGCGCCGGAGACGGCGTCGGAGCGCAAGTTCGGTGGAAACACCACGGCGACAATCGATCCCGTAACCGGTCGCCGTCAGGGATTGAGTACCGCGATCAAGCGCACCCGCAAGCGCCGCGGTCTTCGCGCGCTGCTGTCCCGCTAGAAAGTACCGCTATCGACGCGGTTCGTCCCTCACCAGGCTTCGTTGGACGCGATGGCCGTGAGGAGGTGACGGACCGCGTCGACGCGTTTGGCGGCCTTGCCCTCCAGCCGGTCGAGCGCGCATTCCGGGTCTGCGGGCGGGCCGAGGTGGGTGCACCCCCTCGGGCAGTCCTCGATGGCCGCGGCCAGATCGGAGAACGCGGCCACCACGTTCTCCGGGGAAATGTGGGCCAGTCCGAACGACCGGATGCCGGGGGTGTCGATCGCCCAGCCGCCCGTCGGAAGCGGCAGCGCCACCGATTGCGTGGACGTATGCCTGCCCTTGCCGACGCCGGAGACCACGCCGACGGCCCGGTCGGCGTCGGGCACGAGGCGGTTGACGAGAGTCGACTTCCCGACCCCCGAGTGGCCGATCAGCGCGGTGAGCCGGCCCGACAGCATCGACAAGACCTCGTCGACCGGATCGTCGCGACCGGCCACGACGACGGGGACGTCGAGGTCGGCGAACGCGCTCGCGAACTCCTCGGGCGGCTCGAGATCGCTCTTCGTGAGGCACACGATGGGACTCAATCCGCCCGCGTACGCGGCGACGAGCGCACGTTCGACGAATCCCGTCCGGGGCGGCGGGTCGGCGAGCGCCACGACGATCAGCAGCTGCTGGGCGTTGGCCACGACGATCCGCTCGTACGGATCGGTGTCGTCGGCGGTGCGTCGCAGCACCGTGGAGCGTTCGGCGACCCGCACGATCCGCGCCAGGGTGTCGGGCTTGCCGGACAGATCACCGACGACACTCACCTCGTCGCCGACCACGATGGGGGTGCGGCCCAGTTCCCGGGCGCGCATGGTGACGAGGGGACGCTCGGGGTCGCCGCCCAGCACGCAACCCCACCGGCCGCGGTCGACCGAGACGACCATCGCCGACTCCGCGGCGAGGTGCTCCGGCCGGGTCTTCGTGCGCGGGCGCGTTCCTCGGCCCGGGCGTACCCGGACGTCGGACTCGTCGTACTGCCTGCGACTCAGAAGCTCGCCTTCCGTTCGGTGCCCGCGGCCGCGGACAGCATTGTGGCCCACAGGTTCTCGAAACCGGGCAGGGTCTTGGCCGTGGTGCCGACGTCCTCGATCTCGATGCCGTCGACCCGCAGCCCGACGATGGCGCCCGCGGTCGCCATCCGGTGGTCGGCGTAGGAGTGCCACGTCCCACCGTGCAGGTCCGCCGGGACGATCGTGAGGCCGTCCTCGGTCTCGGTGACGTTCCCGCCCAGCGAGTTGATCTCGTGTGCGAGCGCGGCCAGCCGGTCGGTCTCGTGACCGCGCAGGTGCGCGATGCCCCGCAGGTGCGACGGGCCGTCCGCGAGTGCGGCGAGCGCCGCCACGGTCGGGGTGAGTTCGCCCACGTCGTGCAGGTCGATGTCGATGCCGGTCAGCTGCTGCGGACCACGGACGGTGAGGTTCGCGCCGTCCAGCCGGACGTCCGCGCCCATCGCCAGGAGGATTTCCCGGATCGCGTCGCCTGGTTGCGTCGTCCTGCTCGGCCACAGGGGAACGGTCACCTCACCGCTGGTGACGGCGGCGGCGGCCAGGAAGGCGGTGGCATTCGACAGATCGGGCTCGATCGCCCGGTCGACGGCCCGGACGACACCGGGGCTCACCCGCCACGTGTCGGCCTCCCCGCCCGTCGCCGGGGTCGTGACCTCGACACCCGACTCGCGCAGCATCTCGACCGTCATGTCGATGTGCGGCATGGACGGGACCGTCTTGCCGTCGTGATGGACCGTGACACCCTCGTCGAACGCGGCCGCCGACAGCAGCAGCCCGGAGACGAACTGTGACGAGCCGGACGCGTCGATGGTGACCCGTCCACCGCGCAGCGAGCCCGCACCGCGGACCGTGAACGGGAGGGAATCGCCGTCGATGTCCGCGCCGAGACCGCGCAGCGCATCCAGGATCGTGTCGAGGGGCCGGGTGCGCGCCTGCTCGTCCCCGTCGAAGTGAACCGTTCCGCTCGCGAGCGCCGCGACCGGCGGAAGGAACCGCATGACGGTGCCCGCCAGTCCGCAGTCGACCGCACCGCCCCGGAGTCGTCCGGGGGTGACCCGCAGCGTCGTGTCGGCGCCGACCGTCTCGATGCTGATGCCGAGCGTGCGGAGCGCGCCGATCATGAGGTCGGTGTCCCGGCTGCGCAGTGCCCCGGTGAGGGTGGACGGACCGTCCGCGAGTGCGGCGAGGATCAGCGCGCGATTGGTGATCGACTTCGATCCGGGGAGGGCGACCGTCGCGACGACGGGCGCTTCGGCGCGGGGGGCGTTCCACAGGCTCAGGCTCACGGTCTCCATCTTCGCCTATCGGGCGGGTCGCGGGGCGGGGTGGGCGGCGTGTCGCGGGTGTCGGTGGTTCGTGCCACTCTGGTGGGCATGTGCGGCAGGTATGCGACCACTGCGAATCCGGCGACACTCGCGGCCGACCTCGATGCGATCAACGAGGCGGGCGAGGAGGAGAGTCCGCCCGACTACAACGTGGCGCCCACCACGCAGGTCCTGACGGTCGTCGACCGCCACGACGCCCGGCGGATCCGGCGGATGCGGTGGGGGCTCGTGCCGTCGTGGACGAAGGAGCTCGGCAAGGGGCCGGTGCTGTTCAACGCGCGAGCGGATTCGGTCGACAACAAACCGGCCTTCCGGAACGCGTTCAAGTACAAGCGCTGCCTCGTTCCGATGGACGGCTGGTACGAGTGGCAGACCGAGGTCGATGCGGCGGCCGCCGGGAAGAAGTCGGGCAAGGCGAAGAAGATCCCGTACTACATGTCGCCGGAGGACGGCTCGCGCCTGTACATGGCCGGGCTGTGGTCGGTCTGGCACGATCCCGCGGTCGCGGAGTCGCCCCCGGTTCTGAGCTGCAGCATCATCACGGTCGACTCAGCCGCCCAACTCGAGAACGTGCACGACCGGATGCCGCTGGTGATGCCCCGCGACCGCTGGACCGCATGGCTCGATCCCGAGCATCCCGCGTCGACGGATCTACTCGAGGTGTCACCCGACGCCATCGCCGATATCACCGTCCGGCGGGTGTCCACGCTGGTGAACAGTGTGAAGAACAACGGACCGGAACTCCTCGACCCGGACGCGGCCGGTCGTGACGAGGCACAGGTGGGGGAGCAGATCAGCCTGCTGTGACCGCCGCGGTGACGGCGCCGCTGAGCCGCACCAGGTCGGCGGGCGCGAGTTCGATCTCGAGTCCGCGCCTGCCGGCGCTGCACAGCACCCGGTCCCAGTCGAGAGCCGACGCGTCGACGACCGTCGGGAGTGCCTTGCGCTGGCCGAGCGGTGAGATGCCGCCGAAGACGTACCCGGTGGAGCGCTCCGCCTCGGTGCGTTCCGCCATCACGGCCTTGCCCGCGCCCAGCGCCGCGGCCGCCGCCTTCAGCGACAGTTTCTCCGGCACCGGCACGACCGCCACCGCCAGCTTGCCGGTGTCGAGTTTGATCACCAGCGTCTTGAAGACCTGGTGGGCGGTGACGCCGACCGTCTCGCCCAGGGCGTCGACGGCCTCCGAACCGTACGATTCCGCCCGCGCATCGTGCGCGTAGCTGTGCACGTTGTGGTCGATGCGGTGTTCGACGAGCAGCTTCGTCGCGGGAGTGGCAGTTCCGGCCATGGACAGACACTCTGCCACGCGGTCGGGAACACAGCGGACGCGAGGCGTGTTGGTACCTGCAGAAGAACAGTGCATCGAAGGGAGTGGTCCGTATCGTGATGTCCTCGGTGATGGAGCCCACGTCGCGTTTGCAGTTGGCGGTAACGTTGACGCCCACGGCGACCGAAGGGATCAGCGTGCAGGAACATGACCGTCCGACGGCAGACCAGGCCGAGCCACAGGACGAGTTGATCGCGCGTTTCGAAAGGGATGCGCTCCCACTTCTGGATCAGCTGTACGGCGCTGCTCTGAGGATGACCAGGAACCCGGCGGACGCCGAGGACCTCGTGCAGGAAACGTACGTGAAGGCCTACACGGCGTTCCGTTCGTTCCGCGAGGGCACCAACCTCAAGGCATGGCTGTACCGGATTCTCACGAACACGTACATCAACTCGTACCGCAAGAAGCAGCGCCAGCCCGCGCAGTACCCCACCGACGAGATCACCGACTGGCAGCTGGCGGCGACGGCGGAACATTCGTCGACCGGTCTGCGGTCCGCCGAGGTCGAGGCCCTGGACGCGCTCCCCGACGACGACATCAAGGAAGCACTCCAGGCCCTGCCGGAGGAGTTCCGGATGGCCGTCTACTACGCCGACGTCGAGGGATTCCCCTACAAGGAGATCGCCGAGATCATGGGCACCCCGATCGGGACCGTGATGTCGCGACTGCACCGCGGGCGCAAGCAGCTCCGGGGTCTGCTCGCCGATGTCGCACGCGAACGTGGATTCAACCGTGGGGGCACCGACGAGGTGCCCGGCGACAGTGTAGTGAGCACGGAGCAGGAGGTTTCTCGGTGAGCGAGCAGGACGAATTCGAGCAGCTCGACTGCTCCGCCGTCATCGCGGACGTCTGGCTGATGCTGGACCGTGAATGCGACGAGGCGTCGAGGGCGCGGCTGCAGAGGCACCTCGACGAGTGCGGGTCGTGCCTCGAGGCGTACGGGATCGAGGAGAAGGTGAAGAGCCTCGTGAACCGCAAGTGCGGTGGGGAGCACGCGCCGGAAAGTCTGCGTCAGAGGCTCTCCATCGAGTTGCGGCGGACAATCCTGATCACGAACACCGAACCAGACGCATAACTCGTCAGAACAGCAATCAGGGGCCGGAAAGCATCGCTGCTTTCCGGCCCCTGGTGCGTTCTACGGCGCGTCAGGCGTTGGGACGCTTGCCGTGGTTTGCGGCGTTGCCCTTGCGACTGCGCTTCTTACGACCACGCTTACCCATGAGTAGATCTCCCTTCTTTTCACCACAGTCTTCCACGTGTGGTTGGGTGTCCTTGCAACAGGGCTTTCTCGACACCCGGGAGTGAAGGATCACAATGGCAGAAGACGTGCGCGCCGAAATGGTTTCGACGGTGTATCAGGTTGTGGTGAGCGCGGGTGACGAGGTGAAGGAGGGTGACACCCTCGTCATCCTGGAGTCGATGAAGATGGAGATCCCCGTCATCGCCGAAGAGCCCGGCACGGTCACCTCCGTGGACGTCAAGGTCGGCGACGTGATCCAGCAGGGCGATCTGATCGCTGTCATCTCCTGAGCTGACACCCACCGACGATGTCCACACTGAGTGACCTGCTCGCCGAACACACCGACCTGCCCGGCGAGGCCGTCGATCATCTCCAGCGCGTCGTCGGTGAATGGCAGTTGCTCGCCGACCTCTCCTTTGCGGACGTTCTGCTCTGGGTCGGAACGGATTCCGCGGCCACCAACCCCACCGGCACCGTGATCTGCGTCGCGCACTGCAGACCCACCACCGCGTCGACCGCGTTCCCGGAGGACGTCGTCGGGACCGTCGTGTCGGAGTCGGAACACCCGCAGGTGCTGCAGGCGCTGCTCGAGGGCCGCGTCGTGCGCCCCGAGGACGGCGGCGGGCACGAGGGTCTGCCGCCGCGCGGAGAGGCGGTCCCGGTGCGGTGGAACGGCGAGGTGATCGCGGTCCTGAGCCGGGACACCAACCTGTCGCACCAGCGGGCGCAGAGCCCGCTCGAGGTCGCGTATCTCGACTGCGCCGAGGATCTGTGCCAGATGATCAGCGACGGCACCTTCCCGATCCGGGAGGCCCGGTCGGACACCAACTCGAGTCCCCGTGCCGGCGACGGCTTCATCCGTCTCGACACCGACGGCAGCGTGGTCTACGCGAGTCCCAATGCGCTGTCGGCCTACCACCGGATGGGTCTGAGCTCGGACCTGATCGGTCAGAACCTCGCCGCCACCACGCGCTCGCTCGTGACGGACCCGTTCGAGTCGCAGGAGGTCGCCGGGTACATCCGCGACACCATCGCCGACAAGCCGGGTCGTCGCATGGAGATCGAAGCCAGGGGAGCGACCGTGCTGCTCCGGGCGCTGGTCCTCAAACCCGGCGGGAAGCGGGTGGGCGCCGCTGTCGTCGTGCGGGACGTCACCGAGGTGAAGAGGCGGGATCGCGCCCTGCTCAGCAAGGACGCGACGATCCGCGAGATCCATCACCGGGTGAAGAACAATCTGCAGACCGTGGCGGCGCTCCTGCGACTGCAGGCCCGGCGCACCAACAACGAGGAAGCCCGGCAGGCGCTGAGCGAATCGGTGCGCCGCGTCACCTCGATCGCCCTGGTGCACGACACACTGTCGATGTCGGTGGACGAGGAAGTGAACCTCGACGAGGTCGTCGACCGCCTCGTGCCGATCCTGTCGGACGTGGCGACGGTGAGCACGCCGATCAAGGTCCGCCGGGAGGGTAGCTTCGGCGTGTTCTCCGCGGAGCGGGCCACGCCACTGGTGATGGTGCTGACCGAACTCGTGCAGAACGCGATCGAGCACGCCTTCGAACCCGGCGCGCCGGGGACGGTCACCATGAGGGCCGAACGCTCCGCGCGGTGGCTGGACGTCGTGATCCACGACGACGGCAGGGGATTACCACCCGGTTTCAGCCTCGAGCGGTCCGACCGTCTCGGTCTGCAGATCGTCCGGACCCTGGTGGCCGCCGAGCTGAACGGTTCCCTCGGGCTGCATCCCGGGGCGGACGGTGGCACGGATGCCGTGTTACGCGTACCGCTGGGCCGTCGTGGGCCCCGGTACTGACCGGCGGGCAAGCAAAAGGCCCGGCACCATGTGGTGCCGGGCCCGTCTCCTTCTGAAGTGTCAGACGGTGGTGCGGGCACGCGTCCGAGCGTTGCGGCGCTTGAGTGCGCGTCGCTCGTCTTCGCTCATGCCGCCCCACACACCGGCGTCCTGGCCCGACTCGAGTGCCCACGAGAGGCATTCGGCGGTCACCGGGCAGCGGTTGCAGACAACCTTGGCATCAGCAATCTGCGCGAGGGCCGGACCGCTGTTGCCCACAGGGAAGAACAACTCGGGGTCTTCGTCGCGACAGATTGCCTTGTGGCGCCAGTCCATCCTTCTGCTCCTTAACTGGGTGCGAAATGCACCGTTTCGTCTTCATGAGTTCATGTGTGCGTAGAGAATGTTTCCGCACTGTTGCTTGTGAATGCTTTCACGAACTGGCGGGATGTCAATAGAAAACCGCCGCACCGTGGGGGAGCTCACGTACTTAGGCTGCCCTTCGAGGCGCGCCGTCCTTTGTACCTCGTGCAGGCACTTCCCGCTAGGTGAAAACGGGGATTCTCGAGAATTGCTCAGGGTCGCGCCGGGGCGACCACATCCAGCGCCTCGGGCACCGACACGAACTCGACGACATTGCGCAGTCCGATGTAGTCGCCGTCCATCTGCAGTCCGATGGGCTCCGACGCGGAGATCCGCACGGACGGCACGTCGTCGACCCGGACCAGCTTCTTCGCCTTCGGACGGGTTCCGGGAGTCAGCAGCTGGCGGGCCACCCGCAGCGTGGTGAGGATCGCGGTGGACCGCATCGCGAAGACACCGAGGCCCGTGTCGTAGGTGGTGTCGGGATTCGTGTGCACTTCCCGCTTGTTCAGATACGTCCAGGGACTCGCGTTCGACACGAATGCGTAGTGGACACCTTCGACCGGGTCGTGATCGGGAACCTCGACGGTGAGCGTCGGCTCCGCATATTTCGACCGGAAGAACACGCGCACCGCCGCGCGGACATATTGCGCCGGTGTGGCCGGGCGCCCGTTCTTGCGGTGCATGTCGACCGCCTCACACACCTGGGCGTCCCAGCCGAGGCCGGCGTTGAACGTGAACCAGCGGTTGTCGCAGTGCGCGAGCCCGATCCTGCGCCGCTGCCTGCGGGCGAGCAGATCGATGAGCTGGTTGGTGGCGTCCACCGGGTCCGGCGCGATGCCGAGCGAGCGGGCGAACACGTTCGCCGACCCGCCGGGGACGACGGCGATCGGGGGAATCGGCCCCACCGTCACCGCGCTCATCGACTTCGGTACCGGGGTGCCGAGCAGTCCGTTTACCACCTCGTTCACGGTGCCGTCGCCGCCGTGGACGATGATCAGACCCATCCCGTCCACGCAGGCCTGCTGCGCCAGTTCGGCGGCGTGGCCGCGGTGTGCCGTGTGCGCGACCGTCAACCGCACCCGGCTCGACAGTGCATGGGCGAGGAGATCACGCCCGGCCGGGGTCGTCGATGTGGCATTGGGGTTGACGATCAGCAGCGCGCGCACGGGGCCCAAGCCTAGCGGGGGCGGCACGTGTCACCGTCCGAGGCCGCCGGCGACGGGGTGTTCTAGGCTGGCCGACGTGCCGAAGCCGTCTCTCAGCAAGTCCACGCCCACCACGGTCCGCGCGGCGGGCGCCCTGGTGTCGCTCGAGGGCGCGGTGGCGGTCGGCGTCGCCGTGGTGCTGGTGATCCGGGGACTCCTCGGGCACGACCAGAGCGTCAGCAGTGGATACGGCACCGCGGCCTGGTTCGCGATTCTCGGCGGCGCGGTGTTCGCCGCCGGGCTCGCCCTGATCTTCGGCCGGCGCTGGGGGCGGGCGATCGCGATCGTCGCCCAACTCCTCCTGCTACCGGTGGCGTGGTCGCTGCTCACCGATTCGCACCAGCCGTTCTTCGGTGTGCTGCTCGGAGTCGTGGTCGTGGCGGCCCTCGGGTGCCTGTTCAGCAGTCCCACGTCGAAGTGGATGGCTGCCGAGTACGGCCAGGAGGCCGACGCCGACAACCCGTCGGACCGCTAACTCACCTCGGACGCGAGGCGGGCGAGCGGACCCCCGGTGAGCCGATACGTGGTCCATTCGTCCTGCGGGTGCGCGTCCAGCGACTCGTAGAACGCGATCGACGGCTTGTTCCAGTTGACCACCGACCACGACAGTCGCGTGTAGCCGTTGTCGACGCACTCCTTCGCGAGTGTGGCGAGCAGGGCCTTGCCGTGCCCGGAACCGCGCTCCGACGGGCTGACGAACAAGTCCTCGAGGTAGATGCCGTGCGTTCCGTCCCAGGTGGAGAAATTCCGGAACCACACCGCGATCCCGACGACCCGGTCGTCGTCGTTCGCCGCGACGTGGGCGAAGGTCGACGGCTGCGGACCGAACAGGGCGTCGTCGATCTGGTCGGCGGTGACGGTGCACTCGTCACGGGCCCGCTGGTGTTCGGCGAGTTCGTAGATCATCGCGGTGATCGCAGAGACGTCCTCGGGTACTGCGCGTCTGATCATCGGGCACCTTCCTCGCTCGTGACGTTGTGGCTGACCACCTGTTGTGCCCCGTGCTCGAAGCCGAGGACGGAGTACGCACCCGGCGACATCGCGAACCGGCGTCCCTCGCTGATCGGAAGCTCCGCCCAGCGGGCGATGAGCGCGCGCGAGAAGTGTCCGTGCCCGACGAGGATCACGTCACGGTCCACTAGTTGCGAATGCGCGACGGACAGGACGAGGTCGCACCGGGTGTGCACCTGCTCGGCCTGCTCACCGCGAGGGCACGGGTGCGTCCACACGGTCCAGTCCGGCACCTGCTGCCTGATCTCGGGGGTCGTCATGCCCTCGTAGATCCCGTAATCCCATTCGGCGAGCGCGTCCCAGGTGCGCTGAATCTTCAATCCCGCCAGCTCCGCCGTCTCCCGGGCGCGTTGCCGCGGACTGACGATGACGAGGGGGTCGCGCAGTTCGAGGGCGTCCATCGCCGGACCTATCCGCCGCGCCTGGGCTTCACCCAGTTCGGTGAGGTGGACGTCGGTTCGACCGGTGTGTTTACCCCAACGGGCCCATTCCGTTTCGCCGTGTCGGAGGAGGACGATCCGACGGCCGCGCGGCGAATCACTGGGTGGCATCCATCCATCATGGCAGTCAATCTGCGTGTATGGCTCGCCTCCGGGGACGAAGTAGGTAAGGATCGAGCCGTGACAACGGTTCTTGCAGTGGCAAATCAGAAGGGTGGGGTCGCGAAGACCACCACGGTCGCTTCTCTCGGCGCAGCCCTCGTGGGGCTGGGCCAGAAGGTTCTGGTGGTGGATCTCGACCCGCAGGGATGCCTGACGTTCTCCCTCGGGCACAACCCAGACCGCCTGGACGCCTCCGTCCACGAGGTGCTGACAGGTGATCTGGCGGCGCAGGAGGCCGTGATCGACACCGAGGACGGTGTCGCTCTCCTGCCTGCGACGATCGACCTCGCGGGTGCGGAAGCGTTGCTGCTCATGCGTCCCGGTCGCGAGTTCGCCCTCAAGCGCGCTCTGGCGCCGCTGCTGGACGACTACGACACGATCATCATCGACTGCCCGCCGTCTCTCGGTGTGCTCACGCTCAACGGGCTCACGGCGGCGCAGTCGGTACTGGTGCCGCTGCAGTGTGAGACGCTCGCCCACCGCGGTGTGGGGCAGTTGCTGCGGACGGTCACCGAGGTACAGCAGATCACCAACCCCGACCTGGTGCTGCTCGGAGCACTGCCGACGCTGTACGACGCACGCACGACGCACAGCCGGGACGTGCTCTCCGACGTGTCCGACCGCTACAACCTGCCGGTTCTCGCTCCGCCGATCCCGCGGACGGTGCGATTCGCGGAGGCCACGGCGTCGGGTGCCACCGTGCTGGCGGGGCGCAAGAACAAGGGTGCCCAGGCGTACCGGGACCTGGCCGAGAACCTCGCCAAGCACTGGGCGGGATCCGAGCTCGCTACGTTTTCGCCTGGAAGTGCCGAGTAAGTTCTTCCGGCGTCGGATTCCACGCGGCGGGCCAATCCTGTTGGCGTAACTGGGCGTCCGTGCCCCCGTCGGCGAAGACGACGCTGCCGCAGAACAGTGTCGAGCCCGGTCCGAGCAGGAACTCGACGAGCGCGGCGATCTCGTCCGGACGTCCGCGCCTGCCCAGCGGCACCGGATAGAAGTCCAGCGCCTTCGCCAGTTCGGGGTCGAGGTCGTCGCCGCTGGTCATCGGCGTGTCGATCATGCCCGGCGCGATCGCGTTGAGTCGTATGCCGTTGCCGATCCACTCCGGCCGTACCGCTTCACGCCGAATCCACCAGGCCAGCGCGAGCTTGGACGCCGGGTACGCCGGGATGGCGGTCACGTGGTCGCCGATGCGCACCGCCTCCGCCTCGTCGCCGTCGAGGCACGCGGTCACCAGATCCTCGGGAATTCCCGGCTGCGTGGTGGTGCTGCTTGACGAGATCACCACCACCGAGGCTCCGCCCGCGCGCTCGAGGGCGGGCTTCAGCGCCGTCACGAGTTCCACGGCCCCGAAGTAGTTGACGGCGACGAGTTTGCCGCCCGGGACGTGCGACAGCGACCCGAGCCCGGCGCAGCAGACGAGACCGTCCACGACGCCGCCGCTCGCCTCGGACACGGCGTCGGCCGCCGCGGCCCGTCCGCCGGGGGTCGACAGGTCGGCGGTCACGTCGGTGTACGCGAGGTCGACTCCGATGACGGTATGACCGGCGGATTCGAGTGTGCGGCGGCTCGCCGCCCCGATGCCCGAGGCGGCGCCGGTGATCACGTAGGTTGCCATGCCGTGAATTAGAACACGTTACAGATCCCCGTGGTGCGGACTTCGGCCTCCGATTCAGCCGTGCCGGAATCCGCGTCGGCATAGTGGGCGCGCAGGCCCGTGACGCCGGGCGCCCGGTCCTGGTGCAGCACGAACCGAGCGTCGTAGTCGCCGCCGTTCTGTGTGCGGAAAGGCAACGGCGCGTCGGTGAACAGGCCGGACAGGCGATCGATCAGCCGCGCCGCGACGCCGGGGTAGTGCTCGGCGGGCAACCGGTCCGCGCTGTCGATCAGAACCGGGGGCACCACCGACATCCCCGTGTACCAGAAGATTCCGTGGTGGATCGGGAACAGGAGTTCGTCCATCTGGCCGTTGATCCCACGCGGGCCCGCACTGTCGGCGCTGCCGCCGAAACTGACGACCGTCATCGCGCGCTTGCCGGCCAGGGTGCCGTCGCCGTACCGCCGGGTGGAGCCGTCCTCGCTGCGCAGTCCGTAGCCGTAACCCTCGACGAAGACCCGGTCGAACCAGCCCTTGAGGATCGCGGGCATGCCGTACCACCACAGCGGGAACTGCACGATCACCGCGTCGGCCCACGCGAGCTTGCGCTGCTCGGCGCGGATGTCGGGGGCCAGGGTGCCCTCGGTCAGGGCCCGGCCCGACCGCGCGCCGACGAGGAGGCGGTGGTGGGGGTCGTGTCCGAAATCGCCAGCCGTCACCACCGGGTTCCATCGCATCTCGTACAGGTCCGATGTCCGGATGTCGTGGCCGGCACCGCGCAGGGCCGCGAGGGCGTCGCCGCGGAGGGCCGCGTTCAGGGACTTCGGCTCGGGATGTGCCGATACCCACAGGATCTTCATGGTTCACCTTCCGCTCGGTCGTCCTGACCCTCCGATCATGGACGCGGGGCTGCGGTCGCGACAGTGGCCGATGAGACGATATGTGAAATAATCGGGCCATGTCCGAATCGAGAGGCGGGCGGACCGGGCGCCGTCATCGCGTGGTCGTGTTCGTGCGCGACGGTCTGCTCCCGATCGAGTTCGGGATCGTCCACCGACTGTTCGGTGAGGCGCGGTCGCGGGACGGCGAGCCGCTGTACGAGGTCCTCACGTGCGCCCTCACCCCCGGCGAGGTCCGGACCGACACCGACGTGACGCTCTCGGTCGAGCACGGTCCGGCGCTGCTCGGCACGGCCGACACCGTCGTGATCCCGGCATCCGATCAGGACTACGACCCTCCGGAGGGCGGACGCCTGCCCCGTCGCCTCGCGGACGCCCTCGCGCACATTCGCCCGGACACGCGGGTGGCATCGATCTGCACGGGCTCGTTCGTCCTCGCGGCGGCCGGCCTGCTCGAGAAACGGCGTGCCACGACGCACTGGAAGTCGGCGGACGCGTTCCGGCGGCTGTACCCCGACGTGCACCTGGACCCCGGCGTGCTCTACACACACGACGGCAGCGTGCTCACCGCCGCCGGCGTCGCATCCGGAATCGATCTGTGCCTGTACATGATTCGTCTCGACCACGGTGCGTCGGTGGCCAACGAGGTGGCACGGGGAACGGTCGTGCCCCCTCATCGCAGCGGCGGTCAGGCGCAGTTCATCACCGAGCCCGTCCCGGAGGCCGACGGTGCGTCCACGGCGCGAGCGCGGGCCCGGGCGCTGTCGCATCTCGATCAACCGCTGTCGCTGCGGGAGCTGGCCGCGTGGGAGTCGATGAGCGTGCGCACGTTCACCCGGCGATTCCGGGCCGAGACCGGGATGTCGCCGACTCAGTGGATTCTCGAACAGCGGATCATCCGTGCCCGCGAACTGCTGGAGAACACCGACCTGCCGGTGGACGGCGTGGCCGCGGCTGCGGGATTCGGCACCGCGACGTCGCTGCGACAGCACCTCTCGCGCACGGTCGGCGTCTCGCCGTCCGCATACCGCGCCACTTTCCGTTGACGGCATGCTCATTCGTCCAAGTGCGGGGGGAGTGCACGGCGCTAACGTCGGGGCCATGACAGTCTCGGATACGCCTCGAAGCAACACCCTGACGATGCGGGCGCAGCCGCTCCTCGCCGTCGACGACGTCGAACGCGCAGGCGAGTGGTACCGGAAGGTCCTGGACGCGCGCAGCGGCCACGGCGGACGGGACTACGAGCAACTCCTCGTCGACGGGCACATGATCCTGCAACTGCACCGGCTCGACGAGGGCCACCACCACGGCACCCTCGGCGACCCTGCGCTCCCGCGGGGAAATGGGGTGGCGATCTGGTTCGAGACCCCCGACTTCGACGGCACCGTCGCGCGGGTGCGGGAGGTAGGTGCCGACGTGGTCACGGACGTGCACGTCAATCCCAATGCGGGACATCGCGAGATCTGGATCCGCGACCTCGACGGCTATCTGGTGGTGTTCGCCGAACCCGGGTGAGGGGCGACCTCAGCGCAGCGCCACGACATCATCGCCGCGTTGCTCGAGCACGATGTCGCCGGCCACCGTCGTGATGATCGGCCCCGCCGCGGCGTCACGCGTCACCGGGATCGTGCGAAGCAACGCGCCGGTCGACAGGTCGAGCACGGCGATGCCGGATTCCACCGGGACCAGCAGGTTTCCGGCCATCACAGCTCCCGGGCCGAGAGCGCCGGGGAAGATCCAGCGCGGTGCGAGATCGGATGCGCCGAGCGACACCACGTCCGTACCGGTCCACCAGGTGACCACCGAACTGCTCGTCGACGTGACGGGATCCGGTCCGACCCGTTGGGAGAGCGCGTATTCGGACACGGCGTTGCCGGTGCCGTCGAACAGGCCGATCCGCGGTCCGTACGACGTGCCCGCGGGGAGGTAGACGGCCGTGGTCTCGCCCGACACCCCGAGGATGCGCGCACCCTCGACACCGGCATCCACCCCCGCCAGGACGCTCGACCCGTACTCCTCGGGCTCCTGATTGTCCTTCGGCGACGGGTTCATGACCGTCAGACGATCGGCCACCTCGCCGGGGCAGCGCTCGAGAACGGACAGCCTGCTGCTGCTCGAACCGACGTCGATCAGCGTGCATCCGGCGCGTGGCTGTTTCTTGGGATTCACGGGCGCGTCCACCCGTCCGTATTCGACGGTGCGGACGAGGTCGGAGCGCCACAATTCCAGCCTGCGGTCGCCGAGGGACGCCACATACGTTCCGTCGGCCTTCAACGTCACCTCGGAATCGGCGTCGCTGCTCCGCTGCGCCAGGCGCTCGCCGGTACCACCGTCGAGTTCGGTGACCTGGGAGCAACCGCGGTCGTCGCGGTAGACGGCCACGACCTTCTCCCACGACGCCGTCACACCGCACAGGTCGAGATCACGCTCGTACCGCCACAGCTCGGTACCCGACATCCGGTCCCGTCCCACGACGTCCCCGCCGTCCGCGGTGACGACCGCACCACCGACGGCGAGGGGTGCGGTGGTGGCGGAACTGGCGGAATCCCAGATCGGGTTCAGCGTCTCCGGAACCGTCAGGGCTGTGACGAGCGCAGGCGGCGGTTCGGCGGCGGTGACCGAGGTGGTGCCCCGGGCATCGCTGCGGAACCACACCACGGTGAGGGCGACCACGACCGCAACGGCGATTGCGGCAGCGACGACGAGATCGGCGCGCGAGCGCCGCTCAGGTGCCAGCACGGTGGCTGTTTACTCCGCGTTCGTCGCGGCGGCGCCGACCTTCGTGGTCCGGCGGCGACGACGCCGGCGGGGCTTGGAGGCACCCTCGCCGTCGGTGTCCCCGCTCGAAGCGGCGGATTCGGGTGCCGTCGGCTCCGGCGACACGGACTTGGGTCCCACGGAGTCCGCGGGGCGGCCACCACGGGTGCGGCGGCGGGTGCGGGTGCGGGCCGGACGCTCCGTGCGCTCGGCCTTCTCGCCCCGCTCGGAATCGGTGTTCTCGCTCTGCTCCGTGCCCGTCTTCTCACTCGGCTCGGATGCGACCTTCTCCACCCGGGGGCGCTTGATCGTGCCGGTCGCGCCGGCCGGGATCGACAGCTCCTCGAACAGGTGCGGGGAGCTGGAGTACGTCTCCGCGGGATCGGGGATGCCGAGGTCGAGAGCCTTGTCGATGAGCTGCCAGCGGGGGATGTCGTCCCAGTCCACCAGCGTCACGGCGATGCCGGTGCGGCCCGCCCGGCCGGTGCGGCCGATCCGGTGGACGTACGTCTTCTCGTCCTCCGGGCACTGGTAGTTGATCACGTGGGTGACGTCGTCGATGTCGATACCGCGGGCCGCGACGTCCGTTGCGACCAGCACGTCGATCTTGCCCGTGCGGAACGCCTTCAGCGCCTTCTCGCGAGCGACCTGATTGAGGTCGCCGTGGACCGAGCCGACGGAGAAACCGCGCTCGGCGAGATCGTCGGCGACCTTCTGGGCGGTGCGCTTGGTGCGGGTGAAGATCATCGTCGCACCGCGGCCGTCGGCCTGCAGCACGCGGGCCACCATCTCCGCCTTGTCGAGTGCGTGCGCCCGGTAGATGTGCTGGCTGGTCCGGTCGTGCACCGCCGAGTCGTCGGCCTGCTCGGCGCGGATGTGCGTCGGCTGGGTGAGGAACGTGCGGGCGAGCGTGATGATCGGACCCGGCATGGTCGCCGAGAACAGCATCGTCTGCCGCTTGTCCGGCACCATTCCGAGGATGCGCTCGATGTCGGGCAGGAAGCCCAGGTCGAGCATCTCGTCGGCCTCGTCGAGGACGAGGACCTCGACCTTGCCCAGGATCAGATGACCCTGGTTGGCGAGGTCGAGCAAACGGCCCGGGGTGCCCACGACGACGTCGGCGCCCTTCTGGAGCGTCGCGATCTGCGTCTCGTAGGGGCGGCCACCGTAGATGGCGAGGACCTCGAGCTTGTTCTTCTCGCCCTTCAGGTACTTCGCGGCGCCCTCGAGGTCCTTCGTGACCTGGATGCACAGCTCGCGGGTGGGGACGATGACCAGCGCGCGGGGAGTGCCGTCGAGTGCGGCCGTCCCGGTGGTGCCACTGGAGATGCGGTGGAGAAGCGGGACGCCGAAACCGAACGTCTTGCCCATGCCCGTGCGGGCCTGACCGATCAGGTCGTCGCCGGCGAGGGCGAGGGGGAGCGTCAGCTCCTGGATTGCGAACGTGCGCTCGATGCCGATCTCGTCGAGAGCGCGGACGATCTCGTCACGAACTCCGAGCTCGGCGAAGGTGGGGGCGACGTGCGTGGAGTCGAGTTGCGCCGACAGCGTGGTCTCGGTTGCGTCGTCTTCATGGTCGACAGTGATCTTGCTCAGGGGACTGGCCTTCCTCGTAGCTGCACGCACGCACGAGGTAAGGGCCAGGCCGCTGGTCGGCCCGATTTCCCAGTCGACGCTCGTCGATGTCCTCTTCCGAGTCGATCCTGCCTCTGCCTCAGCGCAGAAATCGAAGATTTCGGCGAGGCGCGGCTGGGACCGTCGATCAGGTGCGCGCACATTATCGGTGGGAACCGCTGATCGGATCGTGATCGATCATCACTCAAACCGCGTTCTCCGTGGAGGCGAACGTGGTGACGAGCGGTTGCCCATGATCATTGTAGCCGGAGAACGCCCCAGAACCGGTTACGCATGGCAAACATCACTGGCTGACACACTAGGCTGTGGCGCCATGGAGCCCAACACGCCTGCATCCTCTGATTCCACCATTCCCGCTGATCACCCCGGCGTCAGTGAACTCTTCGCGGTCCTCGCGTACGGCGAGATCTCCGCGTTCTACCGGCTGTCCGAGGACGCGCAGATGGCGCGGACCCTGCAGGGCAAAGTGGCGCTCGCCAGCATGGCGGCCGCCGAGATGGGCCACTTCGAGATGCTCGAGAAGGCGCTGACCGCGCGTGGGTTCGACATCTTCGAGGCGATGGATCCGTTCGTCCGCGCCCTGGACAACTACCACGCGTCCACCACCCCGTCGACGTGGCTCGAGGCACTGGTGAAGGCGTACGTCGGTGACGGGATCGCCGCCGACTTCTACCGCGAGATCGGGCACTCGCTGCCCGCCGAGGTCTCGCGGACGGTCGAGGAGGTGCTTTCGCAGACCGGCCACTCGGAATTCGTCGTCCACGAGGTGCAGCAGGCGATCAAGGCCAGCAACCGCGACAAGGACCGCCTCATGCTGTGGGGCAGGCGACTGCTCGGCGAGGCCATCACCCAGGCACAGTTCGTCCTGGCGCAGCGGGAGGCGCTGACCGAACTCGTCATCTCCGCGTCCGGCGACCTCAACGGTGTCGTCGCGCTCTTCGATCGCATGCAGGAGATGCACGCCGAACGCATGGCCGTGCTCGGGCTCGTGTGAGGTGTGACGGCATGTTCGCTCAGGGCACAGCCCGCAGACGCGCACCGGCGGCGGCCGCTGCATTAGCCTTGCCAGGACAGCTGATGTTTCTCGGAGAGTTCGGAGGTTGACCGTGGAGGTCAAGATCGGTGTAATCGACAGCCCGCGTGAGCTCATCGTCAGCAGCGAGCAGACCCCGGACGAGGTCGAGACATTGGTCTCGGACGCCCTCACCGGTGGCGACGGGATCCTGTCTCTGCAGGACGACAAGGGACGCAAGTACCTCGTGCAGTCCAGCAAGATCGCCTACGTGGAGATCGGCCCGTCCGATATCCGCAAGGTCGGATTCGCGCCGACCAAGTGAACACACGAGAAAGGGCCCGCAGTCGACTCGACTGCGGGCCCTTTCTCGTGCACGGTGCTAGCGCTGTTCGGGATGCAGCGGCACGCGGGACAGACCGCCCCACGCGAGCGTGACCGTCGTGTCGACCGCTTCTTCCTTCGGGATCGGGCGCGCCGCCTCGAGCCAGTACCGCGCGGTGAACTGGCTGGCGCCGACCAGGCCGACAGCGAGGATGCGGGCGCGGTAGGGGTCGAGACCGGAGTCGTGGCTGACGAGGTCGAACACGGCGTCGACGCACGCCTCGGTGGCCTGCTCGACGCGGCTCTGCACCTGCGGTTCACCCATGAGGTCCGACTCGAACACGAGCCGGAATCCCTGCGAGTCGTTGTCGACGAAGTCGAAGAACGCCTGCACCGCGGCGCGGACACGCTGCTTGTTGTCCGTGGTCGAGCGCAGTGCCTGCCGGACGCCGGAGATCAGGCTGTCGACATAGCTCTGCAGCACCGCCACGTACAGCTCGAGCTTGCCGGGGAAGTGCTGGTAGAGGACGGGCTTGCTCACACCGGCGCACTCGGCGATCTCGTCCATACCGGCAGCGTGGTATCCGCGTGTGACGAAGACCTCGCTGGCTGCGGCGAGTAGCTGCAGTCGCCGGGCGTCGCGGGGGAGTCGCGTGCTGCGACGGGCCCCGGTGCCCTTTCCGGGGGTGGCATCGCGATCGGAGTTCGTCCGATCCGCGAGTTCAGTCATAGCGCTTCCAATCTGCACAAGTATTCCGCGTCACATTCTGTGTAACTGTGTGAACGATACCCGCGCGTAGTGAACCGTTCATGGTGGACTCGCTGGACTCGCCCGGTCAAGCATATTGCCTGACCGGTAACTGGGACCAGGTAGGGGGCGGGGGCGCCAGGTGATCCGGGTAGCCGCGACGTTGCGGATCGCATCCGCGTGACACGCCGAATGACCTGCGGACGGTGCGCTGGGACGAGGCGGTGCCGGACTGTGAGATTCTGGGCTGCGTGACTGACCGAGGAGGACCGCGTGTTCGCGGCCGGGCTCCCCAGAGCTCCGAGGACGGGGAGCGACGATCGCGCAGCATCGACCAGCGTGACGTCCGTCCCCGCGCTTCGCAGTCGGCACCGAAGGCGCAGTCGCATCAACCGCTCCGCGCGCAATGGGACCCGACCAGCCGCGACGTCGGCAGGCCCCGGAACCCGCGCCCCGAGCGGCAGGCGAGGAAGCAGAGTCGCATCGGCCGGTTCGTCTCCACCTACGGTTGGCGGGCCTACGCGATCCCGATCCTGCTGGTGGTCACGGTTCTCGTCGTGGTCGACGCGGTCCGGGACACCGGCGGTGGCAGCGAGACGACGGCCGAGACCGACACCCCCGGATTCGGCACCCTGTCCCGGGACACCGACGGTTCGAGCGTCATCGGGATCCCGCCGGAGGCCGACGGTAACTTCGCCGCCGAACTTCCCGCGGGCGCGCTGCCCGAGGGAGGTCCGTTCACGGCGGTCGGCGCTGGCACCTGGCACGTGGTTCCTGGAAGCGGGACCAAGGTCGGGCAGGGCACCGAACGCGAATTCACGTACAGCGTCGAGATCGAGGACGGGGTCGACACGTCCGGATTCGGCGGCGACGAGTCGTTCGGGCGGATGGTCGACCAGACGCTGTCGAATCCGAAGAGCTGGACGAAGGACCCGCGGTTCGCGTTCCGCCGCGTCGACCAGGGCGACCCCGACTTCCGGGTGTCGCTGACGTCGCAGATGACCATCCGCGAGGCGTGCGGCTACGACATCCAGCTGGAGGTGTCCTGCTACAACCCCGGAATCGATCGCGTCGTCCTCAACGAGCCGCGCTGGGTGCGCGGTGCCATCGCGTTCCAGGGCGACATCGGGTCGTACCGGCAGTACCAGATCAATCACGAGGTCGGGCACGCCATCGGCTACCAGGACCACCAGCCGTGCGAGACCGAAGGCGGCCTCGCGCCGGTGATGATGCAGCAGACGTTCGGGACGGCCAACAACGACATCGCGCAACTCGACCCCGAGGGAATCGTCCCGATGAACGGTCTGACCTGCCATTTCAATCCGTGGCCGTTCCCGAGGGCGTGAGCCGGGCCCGCCCCGCGCGACTGCCGGCGGGAGGGGAAGAATGGACCCCGTCGGAACGTTGAAGTCAATGCTGTCCGACACATCGGAAGCTGTCGCGCAATCGTCAGGAGTGGACCGTGTCGCTTGACCGTTCTGTGAAGACCACCGAGGCACTGCCGCCACTGGTGGAACCGGACGCCGAACTTTCCCGCGACGAGGTGGCGCGGTACAGCAGGCACCTGATCATCCCGGACGTCGGCATGGCGGGGCAGAAGCGTTTGAAGAACGCGAAGGTCCTCGTCATCGGCGCGGGCGGCCTCGGCTCACCCGCTTTGCTCTATCTTGCGGCGGCCGGTGTCGGGACACTCGGCATCGTCGAGTTCGACGAGGTCGACATGTCGAATCTGCAGCGACAGGTGATCCATGGCCGGTCCGACGTGGGCCGTCCCAAGGCCGAGAGTGCGCGCGACTCGATCCGTGAGATCAACGACAACGTCGACGTCCGGTTGCACGAGTTCCGGCTCGAGCCCGACAACGCCGTCGAATTGTTCGAGCAGTACGACCTGATCCTCGACGGCACCGACAACTTCGCCACCCGGTACCTCGTCAACGATGCCGCCGTCCTCGCGCACAAGCCGTACGTGTGGGGCTCGATCTACCGATTCGAGGGCCAGGCGTCCGTGTTCTGGGAGGACGCGCCGAACGGTCGCGGACTCAACTATCGCGACCTGTACCCGGAGGCGCCCCCGCCGGGCATGGTCCCGTCGTGCGCCGAGGGCGGGGTGCTGGGTGTGCTCTGCGCGTCGATCGGTTCGATCATGGCCACCGAGGCGGTCAAGTTGATCACCGGCATCGGGGAGTCGCTGCTCGGGCGACTGATGGTCTACGACGCACTCGACATGACCTACCGCACCATCACACTGCGCCGGGATCCGGCGCGGACCCCCGTCACCGAACTGATCGACTACGACGCGTTCTGCGGCGTGGTGTCCGACGAGGGGCAGGCGGCGGCGGCCGGTTCGACCATCACGGCCACGGAGCTGCGCGATCTCCTCGACTCCGGCAAGGACATCGAACTGATCGACGTGCGCGAGCCGGTCGAGTGGGACATCGTGCACCTGCCCGGTGCGGTGCTGATCCCGAAGGACCGCATCCTGTCGGGCGAGGCGCTGTCGGAGCTTCCGCAGAACAAGCCGATCGTGCTGCACTGCAAGACCGGGGTCCGGTCGGCGGAGGCGCTGGCCGCGCTGAAGAAGGCCGGCTTCTCCGACGCCACGCATCTGCAGGGCGGCGTGATCGCGTGGGCGAAACAGGTCGACACCAGCCTGCCTGTCTACTGACCTTCGTCGTGGCGTGATTGCCCGTCCCCGGGCCAGCGCGCCTTGCGCTGTCCCCGGCCCACCCGGCGGTAGCGTTGAGTCCGTGAGCACAGGCCAACCCCCTCAACACGTGTGCTCCACGTTCGGCCTCCGGGAAGTCGAGCCCATCCCACTCGGTGCGGACTGGGACGGCGGGTGGCTCTGTGGAGACGTAGTCCTGTCAGCCGTCGCCGACCACGCGCGCGCCGCGTGGTCCGCCAAGGTCCGCGAGACGCTCGAGGTGGACGGGGTGCGGCTTGCGCGTCCCGTGCGGTCCACCGATGGCAGGTATGTGGTGTCCGGGTGGCGCGCCGACACGTTCATCGAGGGCACACCCGAGCCGCGTCACGACGAGGTCGTGTCGATGTCGGGGCGGCTCCACGCCGCGACCTCGCAGCTCGACCGTCCCCGGTTCCTCGTCCAACCCCCGGTCGCGCCGTGGGCGGAGGTCGACGTGTTCGTGGCGGCGGACCGGGCCGCCTGGGAGAAGATCCCGCTGCGCAGCGCGAAGGGTGCCGAACAGCTCGAGACGCCGTCCCCCGACGGTCGCAAGAGCCTGGAACTGATCACCGGGCTCGCGACGCTGCGCAAGCCCGTCACCAGCCCGGACCAGTTGGTGCACGGGGACCTGTTCGGTACCGTCCTGTTCGCCGGTGCCCTCGCGCCCGGGATCACCGACATCACCCCGTACTGGCGTCCCGCGTCGTGGGCGGCGGCGGTGGCCGTGGTGGATGCGATTTCCTGGGGTGGAGCCGACGAGGCCCTCATCGGCCGTTGGGAAGATCTGCCCGAATGGCCGCAGATGCTTCTGCGTGCGGTGCTGTTCAGGCTCGCCGTCCACGTGCTGCACCCCCGCTCGACCGCAGAAGCGTTTCCCGGACTCGCCCGCACGGCCGACGTGGTGCGCCTCCTCCTCTAGGTGAGCAGCTCCGCGAACAGATCGCGGGCGGCCGTGGTCGCGGCGGACTCGTCCCCGTCGATCACCGCCTGGATCAGACGCCCGTGCTCGTCGTGGAACCCCGCGCCGGTCGCGTGCACGTGCCGGTCGACGGTCTGGGCGATCGAGGGCAGTAGCGAGTCGTAGAACTCCAGATACACGGCGTTGTGACTCGCTTCGACGATCGCGCGGTGCAGGCTGATGTCCGCCGCGACGGCGGCCTCCGTGTCGGATTCGGCCCAGCACCGGGAGCGTTCGTCGAGGAGGTTCTGCAGGCGAGCGACGTCGTCCGGGGTGCGGCGCCGGGCGGCGAGGGCGGCGGCGGTGACGTCGAGCGCCTGCCGCAGTTCAGTGACGTCGCGCTCGTGCGCGCCGGCGAAGTACTTGCCGAGTGTGCCCCCGACGTCGGAGGTGGCGACGACGTACGTGCCGGATCCCTGCCGCCGTTCGAGCAGCCCGGTGTGGACGAGCGCCTGCACTGCCTCGCGGACGGTGTTGCGTCCGGTTCCAGTGAGGTCGGACAGCGCGGTCTCGGTGGGGATCCTCTCGCCGACCGCCCACCGACCACTGCAGATCTCGTCGCGCAGCTGCTCGGTGACCTGTGAGATCAGACTCGAACGGCGCACGGGTTTTCCAAAGGTCATCCTGTCATCCTATGATTTATCTCGTGACTCTTCTACGCGGCCGCCTCCTCGTCTTCTGTGCGATCGCCATGTCTGCCCTCGTGCTGAGGCTGGCGGTCACCTCGTTCACCCCGCTGGCCTCGCAGATCCGGGAGGACATCGGGTTCTCACCGACCGTCGTCGGGGTGTTCGGGATGGTGCCGACGGCAATGTTCGCGCTGTTCGGACTGGGAACGCCGCTCATCGCCAAGCGGTGGGGCCTGGAACGGACCGCCCTCGTCGCGATGCTGATGGCCGCGGTCGGCATGCTCACGAGAGCCCTGATGAGCGACACCTGGTCGTTGCTGGCACTGTCGGCGCTCGCGCTGGCCGGCATGGGGATCGGCAACGTGGTGATTCCGCCGCTCGTCAAGCGTTACTTCTCCGACCGGCTGGCCGTGATGAGCTCGGTGTACATCGTCGGCGTGCAGATCGGCACCATCGCGCCAGCCTTCGTGGCCGTCCCGCTCGCCGAGGCCTTCGGCTGGCGGTTGTCGATCGGCGTCTGGGCGCTCCTCGGCTTCGCCGCGGCGGTCCCGTGGATCCTCCTTCTCACCCGCGAACGACGTCGCGCCGTGGTCGTGACGGCGCAACCGCCCGCGGACGTGCCGGCCGACCGTCCCCACGGGAAGGCCTGGCGATCGCCCGTCGGCTGGGGAATGGCGGGCATGTTCGGGATGACGTCGATGATCACGTACTCGATGTTCACCTGGATCCCCGACATCCTGTCCGACGCCGGCGCGAGCGAGGCGTTCGGGGGAGCCATGGTCGGTCTGTTCTCGTTCATGGGTCTCGTCGCGGCGTTCGGGGCCCCCACGCTGTGTGCCCGGATGCGCAACCCGTTCCCGATCGTGATCGGGTGTGCGGTCTGTTACCTCGTGGCCTTCAGTGGACTGCTGCTCGCCCCGATGAGCGCGCCGATCCTGTGGATCGTGCTGCTCGGACTCGGGCCCAGCACGTTCCCGATGTCGCTGACGCTGATCAATCTCCGCACGCGCAGCCACATCGGCTCGGCGACGCTGTCCGGTTTCACCCAGGGAGTGGGTTACGCCGTCGCGTGCCTCGGGCCGTTACTGTTCGGGGTGTTCCACGATGCCTCCGGCGGGTGGACCCTGTCGTTCGGATTCTTGACGTTCGGTGTGGTGATCCTCCTCATCGCAGCGTTCCAGGCGTGCAAGCCGCGCATGCTCGAGGACAGCTGGCACGTCGATTCCGAGCCTGAGGACGCTCTTCGACACGCCTAGGAAACATGCAGGAAACCTCACATCGGCCTGGCTGAAAAGTGAGGATCAGTTGACGTTGTGGTCACCGACCGCAGCACCGCCGCAACACCGGTTTTCTACCTTTGGGTCTCCCACACAACGAGGAGGCCCGGGTGAAGAAGCACTACATCGAGCACTGGGACGCGGAAGACGTCGACGCCTGGGAGGCGGGCGGCAAGGACATCGCCAAGCGGAACCTGATCTGGTCGGTGGTCGCTGAGCACGTCGGCTTCTCCGTCTGGTCGATCTGGTCCGTCATGGTGCTGTTCATGCCGACCGACATCTACGGGATCGACGCGGCGGGCAAGTTCTTCCTCGTCGCGGTCCCGACCCTCGTCGGCTCGATTCTGCGCATCCCGTACACGGTGGCGACGGCCCGTTTCGGCGGCCGCAACTGGACCGTCTTCAGTGCCCTCGTCCTGCTCGTGCCGACGCTGTTCACCCTGTACCTGATGATGAACCCCGGCGCGTCCTACACGACGTTCATCCTCGTGGCCGCACTCGCCGGCGTCGGCGGCGGCAACTTCGCCTCGTCGATGACCAACATCAACGCGTTCTACCCGCAGCGACTCAAGGGCTGGGCACTCGGCCTCAACGCCGGCGGCGGCAACATCGGCGTCCCGATGATCCAGGTGATCGGCCTGCTCGTGATCGCCACCCTGGGTAACACGGAGCCCTGGATCGTCTGCGCCGTCTACCTGGTCTTCATCGCCGTCGCCGCGGTCGGCGCCGCCCTGTTCATGGACAACCTCGGCAACCAGAAGTCCGATCTCCGGTCGATGGCCAAGGCGTTGAAGTTCTCCGACTCGTGGGTCATCAGCTTCCTCTACATCGGCACGTTCGGATCGTTCATCGGCTTCAGCTTCGCGTTCGGCCAGGTCCTGCAGATCAACTTCCTCGCCGGTGGCGCCACCCCCGCCGCGGCCGCGCTGCACGCCGCGCAGATCGCCTTCATCGGACCGCTGCTCGGCTCCATCGCGCGGCCGATGGGCGGCAAGCTCGCCGACCGCATCGGCGGCGGCAAGATCACGCTCTACACGTTCGTCGCCATGGCGCTCGCCGCCGCAGTGCTGGTCACCGCCGGCACCGTCGACGACGGGACGCCCGGCGCGGCCACGGCCGGAGTGCTGGTGGCGTTCGTGTTCGGCTTCATCACCCTCATCCTGCTGTCGGGCATCGGCAACGGCTCGGTCTACAAGATGATTCCGTCGATCTTCGAGGCCAAGGCGCAGGGACTCGAGGGACTGAGCCGGGACGCCAAGGCGGCGTGGTCGCGCGCGATGTCCGGCGCCCTCATCGGGTTCGCGGGCGCCATCGGCGGCCTCGGCGGCGTCGGCATCAACCTGGTGCTGCGCGCGTCCTACGGCGGCACCGCGAAGTCCGCGACCATGGCGTTCTGGGTGTTCCTCGCCTTCTACATCGCCTGCATCTTCGTCACCTGGTTCGTCTTCCTGCGCCGCCCGTCCGTCACTCGTGGGCTCACCGTCTCCGACGGCGACGACGAAAAGGTGTCGGTCTCGGCGTGACCTCACGCAGTACCGCATGAACTCGAGTAATTCAGCTAGAAGGAGCGACGGCATGAGCCGCAAGTCAGCAGTGGTCATCGGGCACGGAATGGTCGGACATCGATTCGTCGAGGCGTTGCGTGCGCGCGACGAGTCGGACGACTGGTCGGTGACGGTGCTCTGCGAGGAGCCCCTCCCCGCGTACGACCGGGTGGGACTGTCCTCCTATGTGGGGGCGTGGGACCCCAAGGAGCTTGCGCTCGCGGGTAACGACTACCCGGACGACGCTCTCGTCGATCTCCGGATCGGCCGCCGGGCCGCGACCATCGATCGGGAGTCCCGCAAGGTCACCACCGATTCGGGTGAGGTCGTCGCGTACGACGCTCTCGTGATGGCCACCGGTTCGTACCCGTTCGTGCCGCCGATCCCCGGGCACGACCGGCCGGAGTGCTTCGTCTACCGCACGCTCGACGACCTCGACGGCATCCGGAAGCGTGCCGACGCGGCCGGACCCGGCGCCGTCGGTGTCGTCGTCGGCGGTGGCCTGCTCGGACTCGAGGCCGCGAACGCCCTCAAGTTGATGGGCATGACACCGCACGTCGTCGAGTTCGCGCCCCGGCTGATGCCGCTGCAGGTGGACGAGGGCGGCGGAGCGCTGCTCGCCAACCTGGTCACCGACCTGGGTCTCACCGTCCACACGGGTGTCGGCACCGCGGGCATCACCGAGGGTCCGGACGGGATCAGCGTCGAACTGTCCGACGGTTCGGTGATCGAGGCCGCGCTGCTGGTGTTCTCCGCGGGTGTGCGGCCGCAGGACCAGCTGGCCCGCGACGCCGGACTCGAGGTCGGCGAGCGGGGCGGGATCATCACGGACCTCGGCTGCCGCACGTCGGACGAGAACATCTACGCGGTCGGCGAGTGCGCCGCGGTGGAGGGACGGTGCTACGGCCTCGTCGCTCCCGGTTACACCACCGCGGAGATCGTCGCGGACCGGTTGCTGGGCGGAGCGGCGGAGTTCCCGGGCGCGGACCTGTCCACCAAGCTCAAGCTGATGGGTGTGGACGTCGCCAGCTTCGGCGACGCGCACGCTCAGACGCCCGGAGCCCTGGAGGTGGTCCTGAGCGACGCCGCCAAGGGCACCTACGCCAAGCTGGTCGTGTCCGACGACGCGAAGACGCTGCTCGGCGGCATCCTCGTCGGCGACGCCTCCGCGTATGCGTCGCTGCGCCCGCTCGTCGGACGTGAGCTGCCGGGCGATCCGGCCTCGCTGATCTCGCCGGCGGGGGAGAAGCCCGGCGCCGGGTCCCTGCCCGACGACGCCGAGGTGTGCTCCTGCAACGGCGTCACCAAGGGTTCGATCTGCGGGGCCATCGCCGACGGTGCCTGCGACATCGCGCAAGTCAAGAGCTGCACCAACGCGGGAACGACGTGCGGCGGCTGCCTGCCGACCATCAAGCAGCTCCTCGCGTCGTCCGGCGTGGTGATGTCCAAGGCGCTGTGCGAGCACTTCGAGCAGTCCCGCGCCGAGCTGTTCGAGATCGTGCAGGCCACCGACACGCGCACGTTCTCCGCGCTGATCTCGAAGTACGGGAAGGGTTCGGGCTGCGACATCTGCAAGCCCGTCGTCGCATCAATCCTCGCGTCCACCGACTCGGACCACATCCTGCACCGCAACCAGGCGGGTCTGCAGGACACGAACGACCACTTCCTGGCCAACATCCAGAAGAACGGCACCTACTCCGTGGTGCCGCGGATGCCCGGCGGCGAATGCACCCCCGAACAGCTCATCGTCATCGGCGAGGTGGCCCGCGACTTCGGCCTCTACACGAAGGTCACCGGCGGTCAGCGCATCGACCTGTTCGGCGCCCGCGTCGAGCAGCTGCCCGCGATCTGGAAGCGTCTCGTCGACGCGGGCATGGAGTCCGGTCAGGCCTACGGCAAGTCGCTGCGCACCGTGAAGAGCTGTGTCGGATCCACCTGGTGCCGATACGGCGTGCAGGACTCCGTCGGTATGGCGGTCGACCTGGAGAACCGGTACCGCGGCCTGCGGTCCCCGCACAAGATCAAGTTCGGTGTCTCGGGCTGCGCCCGCGAATGCGCCGAGGCGCGCGGCAAGGACGTCGGCGTCATCGCCACCGAAAACGGCTGGAACCTGTACGTCGGCGGCAACGGCGGCCAGTCTCCGAAGCACGCCCAGTTGCTCGCCGGTGGGCTCGACGACGAGACCCTGGTCCGGTACATCGACCGGTACCTCATGTTCTACATCCGCACCGCGGATCGTCTCCAGCGCACCGCGCCGTGGGTCGATTCCCTCGAAGGCGGGCTCGACCACCTCAAGGCCGTGGTGTGCGAGGACAGTCTGGGCATCGCCGCCGATCTGGAGGCTGCCATGGCCAAGCACGTTCTGGGATACAAGGACGAGTGGGCGGGCGTGCTCGAGGACCCGGAGAAGCTGTCGCGGTTCGTGTCGTTCGTCAACGCGCCCGAGGAGGCCGATCCGACCGTCTCGTTCGACGACACGGGCGTCCGGAAGGTCCCGGTGTTGATGGGAATGCCGAAATTCGCAGCTTCTACATCGGAGTAATCCCCGCTTAACGCTGCGGAAACACCGACCCCGAACGATGTATCCAAGCACGGATACACACCAGCCCGAAGGAGGACTGTGATGACCGTCGTCGACATGAACGTGCACAGTGCCAGTGGAACCAGGCGTGAAAGCGTCCAGTCAGGCCGTCTCGAATGGACGTCCGCGTGCCCGCTCAGCCAGCTGATTCCCGGTCTCGGGGTGGCGGTGCTGCTGCGGGGCGGGGAGCAGGTCGCACTGTTTCTCCTCGAGGACGGATCACTGCGCGCCGTGGGCAACATCGACCCGTTCGGGCGCGCGGCCGTGATGTCCCGCGGCCTCGTGGGTGACCGGGCCGGCGAGCCCACCGTGGCGTCGCCGCTGCTCAAGCAGGTGTTCTCGCTGGTCGACGGACGCTGCCTCGACGACGAGTCGGTGCGGCTGCCCGTGTACGACGTGCGGGTGTGGGCCGGCGTCGTCCAGGTTCACAGCACGAACGCGTGAACGACGACACGCCGCTGTGCGGGTTCACGATCGGAATCACGGCGTCCCGGCGTGCGGAAGAGTTCGCCACGCTGCTGACGCGGCGCGGTGCCACCGTGGTGCACGCCCCGGCCATCCGCATCATCCCGCTGGCCGACGACACGGAACTCGAGCGCGTCACGCGCCAGATCATCGACAACCCGCCGGAGATCGTCGTCGCGACGACGGGGATCGGCTTCCGCGGCTGGATGGAGGCCGCGGACGGCTGGGGCGAAGCGGAGGAGCTGGGCCGGGCACTGGCCGCGAGCCGCCTGCTGGCCCGCGGACCCAAGGCGAAGGGCGCGATCCGGGCCGCGGACCTGCGGGAAGAGTGGTCACCCGCCTCGGAGTCGTCGGCGGAGGTGCTTGATCACCTGCTCGGTGAGGGCGTCGAAGGCAAGCGCATCGCGGTCCAGTTGCACGGTGCCACCACGGAATGGGAGCCGGTCGCGGACTTCTGCGAGGTGCTCCGCTGTGCGGGCGCCGACGTGATCGCCGTCCCGGTCTACCGGTGGACGCCGCTCGAGGACCAGGCCCCGATGGACCGGATGATCGAACTGATCGCCTCCGGCGGGCTCGACGCGGTCAGCTTCACCAGCGCACCGGCGGTGGCCTCGCTGCTGACCCGCGCCAAGGAGACCGGAATGATCGAGATGGTGCTGCACTCGTTCCGGCACCGAGTTCTCGCGGCCTGCGTGGGACCGGTGACCGCGGGACCGCTGCGCGAACTCGAGGTGCCGACGACGATGCCGGCGCGCTCGCGGCTGGGGGCACTCGCCCGGCACATCGCCGACGAGCTGCCCAGGCGGGCGAACAAGATCCAGACCGCCGGGCACGAATTGAGCATCCGGGGCGGCTGCGTGGTCGTCGACGGCGAGGTGCGGCAGCTGCCCCCCGCTGCGATGTCGCTGATGCGTACGCTCGGCGCCCGGCCCGGCCGGGTCGTCCCCCGGGACGAACTGCTGGCGGCACTGCCCGGTGGCGGCGGCGACACCCACGCCGTCGAGACGGCGGTGGCCAGGCTGCGGGCGTCCCTGGGTGCACCGAAAGCCGTCCAGACGGTGGTCAAGCGGGGATACCGCCTCGCTCTCGACCCCGTCGACTGCGTCGATTCACGTGAGGAGGGACAGCAATGAACGAGACAGCACTGGTACTGGTGGCACACGGCACGCGGAGTCCCCGGGGCGTGGAGATGATCGCCGCGCTCGCCGACGCCGTCGCCGAGCAGGTCGGACCCACCCGGGTCTCCTTCGTGGACGTTCTCGGGCCGTCGCCGGCCGAGGTGCTCCGCGACATCACCGGGCCCGCCGTCGTGGTCCCGGCGTTCCTTGCGTCGGGCTACCACGTCCACACCGATGTTCCGCGGGAAGTCGCGGACAGCGGTCACCCCTCGGTGGCCGTGACCCGGGCGCTGGGACCGGACCCCGTTCTCGCCGAGGTCCTGCTGCGGCGCCTCGTCGACGCGGGCTGGCGGCCCGGCGACGCGGTCGTGCTCGCCGCGGCCGGCTCGTCCGACCCGCGGGCCCTGCGCGACGTCCGGCGCGCCGCGGCGCTGTTGTCGGAACTCGTGGCGTCGCGGGTCCGGATCGGCTACGTGGCGACGGCGCAGCCGCGCGTCCCCGACGTGGTGGTCGGATTGCGTGCGGACGGCGAGAAGCGCGTGTTCGTCGCGTCGTATCTCCTGGCCCACGGACTGTTCCACGCGCGTCTCGCTGATGCCGGTGCGGACGGAGTGGCCGAGCCGCTCGGTGTCGATCCGGCCATCGTCGGCCTCGTGGCGGAGCGCTACCGCAGCGGAATTCCGGCCGCACAGCGCACCCTGTCGTTCCAGCGCTGACCCGTCAGCGCGGGAGCGGCACCAGCTCTGCCAGATCCCCGTCGGCCGCGCCCGCCGGGACCAGCGCCAGCGCTTCGCGGTCGATGAGGCCTGCGAGATGCGCGGTCCGGACTCCGGGGTCGACGCGCCACGTGCCGTCCGGTTGCGGGACGGCGGGCAGGATCCGGGTGGCGTCGCCACTGACCTCGGACGCATTCGCGATACGCGCCAGCTGACGCGGTGCCGGAGTGCGACCCGTGAGTGCGGCCGCGATGGACGGAACCGTGGTCAGGAGCGTCGCGACCGCGGCGTACGGGTTTCCGGGCAGCCCGAGCACCACCCGTCCGTCCGGCAAAAGGGCGGTCACCTGCGAACCGCCGGGGCGGCACCGCACCCTCCCCACCACGATCCGGGCCTCCGCCCGGTCGAGCGCCGCACGCAACTGGTCGGCCGCGCCGCCGCCGGTCGCCCCGACGATCACGATCAGGTCGGGCTGGCGGACTTCCCGGAACAGTTCGTCGAAGCTGTCGGACGTGTCCCGTAGGTGCGTGTCCGCGACCGTCCGGATGCCGCACCACAAGAGGAACTGGGGGAGAACGGGTCCCAGGGCGTCCCGCGTCTGCCCTCGTCGCAGCGGACCTTCCCGCCGGATCTCGTCTCCCGTCACCACCACGTGCGCGCGGACGGGGCCGCGGACCCCCGCGGTGGTCACCTCCGCGCTCGCGGCGGCGGAGACGAGTGCGGGCGTGACGGCCGTGCCCTCCACGGCGAGCCGGTACCCCTCGTGCCAGTCCTCGCCGCGTCGTCGCGCGTCGTCGCGCACGGGGGCGTCCTGGCTGCGGGACAGTCGCGGTCCCTCGGAAGTGTCTGTCGCCACGGCGAATTCGTCCCGCACGACGGCGGTGGCGCCGCTGGGGAGGTGCGCACCCGTTGCGATCCGGGCCGCCTCGCCCTCCGCCAGCTCGAGTTCCTCGGAGCTTCCCGCGTACCGGATGTCACCGCGCAGCAGCCACGGACCGTCGCCCGCGACGGCGTATCCGTCCATGGCGGAGACGGCGATGCGCGGCAGAGCCTCGGCGGCGAGCAGCGGCTCGGCGAGGGTGGCGCCGAGCGATGTGCCGAGCGCCGCGGACCGCGGTGGGAGCGGGAGGACCGCGGTCAGGATCGCGTCCCTGGCCTCGGCGATCGTGACCGGCGCCGCCGCGGCCCTGCTCCGGGCCCGCTCGACGTCCGCCGGTGTGTCGCAGTCGGTGACCCCGCGGAAGAGGACCGTGTCGAACGTGTCCGGAACGAGCGCCTTCATGGGCTGATTGACCGCCGACCCGAGCGAGCGCACGCGCTCGGTCAACGCACCGACGCGCCACGCGGACAACAGGAACTGCAGGCGGCCCGACTCGTCGACCGCGAACACGGTGTCGGCGTCCTGCACGGCGGCGGCGAGGGCCTCCACCATCGCGGGTTCCGCGAACGGCAGGTCCGACGCGAGCAGTATCACCCGGTCTCCCGGTTCGGCGTCGAGGACCGCCAGTCCGGCGGCCACCCCCGCGACCGGCCCGGCGCCCGGTGGCGTCTCCTGCGTCTGGAGCACCGTCGAATCGAGGTCGGCGCGCCGTGGTCCCACGACCACGATGCGTTCACAGTCGTCGACGGCGTCGAGCGCGGTGTCGAGCATCCGGCGTCCGCCGACCACCACGGCCGGCTTGTCGACGCCGCCCATCCGAGTGGCTCGTCCACCGGCGAGGACGATCGCGTGAACGGGTGCGGCAGAGTTCATTCCCTCATGCTGCCGCACATCCTCAGTCGCTGTGCAGGTGGCTGCGCGGGGGTCCGGCGAGCCCGGACCGTCCGCCGTGCGCCGTGCTGACGCAGAGCCAGGCCACCGACGCCAGGCTGAGGGTCAAGAGGATTCCAATTACCAGCATGTATCGATTGTCGGTGCAAAGTGGACCGCGATTTCCAGTCCTCTGTGGGAAAGTGGCCTGTATGAGTGTGGAACCAGTCCGAACCGTCTCGGCAGCCGAGTTGGCGGTGCTGCTCGGTGCGGCGCCCACTGGCGGGCAACCGCTGTACCGCGGGCTCGCCGACGCCCTCCGCGAGAAGGTCGCCGACGGATCGATGGCCGTGGGAGTCCGGCTGCCCGCCGAACGGGCCCTTGCGGAGGAACTCCGGCTCAGCCGGGTGACCGTCAGTGCCGCGTATCGGGAACTGCGCGAGGCCGGTTGGGCGTCGGCGCGACACGGATCGGGCACATTCGTGGCGATGCCGTCGGGTCCGCCGGCGTGGGGGAGCATGGTGGGTGCGCCGGTGGACGGTGTCGTCGACCTCGTCAACGCCGCGCCGGCCGCCGCCCCCGAACTCAGGGAGGCCTATCTGGACGCCGTCGACGAGCTGCCCCGTTTCATGCCCCAGCACGGATACCACCCCGGCGGGCTGGCGACGCTCCGCGCGGCGATAGCAGGCCATTACACGAGCCGGGGTCGCCCGACCACCGCGGACCAGATCCTCGTCACCGGCGGCGCGGGCGATGCCACCGAAGTGGTGTTCGAGGCTCTGGTCGAGGCGGGCGACCGGGTCCTGGTCGAACATCCGACCTATCCCGGCGCGGTCGAGTCCGTGCAGGCCGCCGGCGGCAGGCCTGTTCCGGTGCCGATCGATGCGACCGACCCGGACGCGTTCGTGGCCGAGGCGGACCGGGCTGCGCGGCAGAGCGCCCCGACGGTGGCGTACCTGATGCCGGACTTCTCCAATCCGTCGGGAGCCAGGGCGACTCCCGACGGCAGGCGGCGGCTGGCCGCGACCCTGGCCCGCCACGGCGTGGTGACCGTCGTCGACGAGGTGGCGGCGGAACTCGTGCTGGACGGCTCGGACGACCTCGAGCCGTTCGGCGTCCCTGTCCCGGAATCGGCGACCGTGGCGATCGGCAGCCTCAGCAAGACCGTGTGGGGAGGTATCCGCATCGGCTGGGTGCGCGCCGAGGCCGCCCGCACCGCGCAGATGGCCAAGATCATGGCGCGCAGGCAATTGTCGGTCTCGGTGCTGGATCAGCTTGCTGCCGTGCGCTTGTTCGCCTGGCACGACCGTCTGGTCGCGCAGCGCCGCCGTGACCTCCTGGTGCAGCGGGACGCGCTCGCGGCGGCCGTCGACGAGCAGTTGCCCGGGTGGGACTACGTGCTGCCCGCCGGGGGTCTGTCCCTGTGGTGCACGCTCCCCGGCGGAACGAGTTCGACGGAACTCGGCGCTGCAGCACGGTCGAGGGGCTTGCTGCTGGCTCCCGGGCCCCGATTCGGCACCGGCCATCTTTTCGACGACCACCAGCGGTTACCCTTCACGCGGCCGGTGTCCGAGCTGACTGCGGCCGTGAATATCCTTGCCACCCTGGTCGTGTCCGGCGACGCCTCGATGTCCGCGACGCCGACGCTCGTCGTGTGACGTGCGGGTGTTCGACGGCGAAAGTACCTGTGAATCGAAGTATCGGTCAGAGACCACTTCGGTACCGGGAAAGCGGCTGATCTTTATCGACGCTCTGGCATAGTGATGCCGTCGACCCGCTCGCTGAATTGTGGGGTATCTCATGGGTTCGTTGTTCCGCAGATCCTTCGGCACCGCTGTACTCGGCTCGGTCCTCGCGCTGACTGCCGCCCTCGTGGGCGCAGGTACCTCCGCGGCACAACCACCATTGCTGGTGCCCCCCTTGCTGTCCCCACCCGCCGCCGACGCCATCTTCCCCGTCGCCGACCCGGACCCCTTCTACATCCAGCCCGCGGACGTCGCCGACCATGCTCCGGGCGAAGTCCTGAAGATCCGCCAGCTGCCGCCGTCGTACTACTTCCCCGGTAGCGCGATGTGGGAGCTGCTGTTCCGGACCACCGACTCCGAGGGCAAGCCGATCGCGGCGAACACCACGTACGTGCTGCCCCCGAACCACGTCCCGGACGGCCCGCTGGTGTCGTACCAGCACATCATCAATTCGCTCGGCAACAAGTGCAAGATCGTCACCGAGCTCTACACCACCGACCCCCTGCACCAGATCCGCGAGGCCGCCGGACTCAACATCGCACTCGCGCGCGGGTGGGCAGTGGCGCTGCCCGACCATCTGGGACCGAGGATGGCGTACGGCGCGGCGAAGCTCGGTGGCCAGATCACCCTCGACGGCATCCGCGCCGTCCAGCGAGTCCCCGAACTGCAGGTGCAGAACAGCAAGGTCGGACTGGGCGGATATTCCGGCGGCGGCATGGCCACGGCCTGGGCGGCGGCGCTGGCACCGAGCTACGCCCCCGAACTGAACATCGTCGGCGCCGCCGAGGGCGGAACCCCGATGAACCTGGTGAAGATGGCGGAGGCCCTGGGCACCAACCCGCACCCCGCGTTCGGTCTCGCGATGGCCGCCGCGCTGGGGCTGGAGCGCGAATACCCGGACCGCATCGACGTCAGCGGCCAGCTCAACGATCAGGGCCGCTGGATGAAGCAGATGATCGGCAACGGATGCACCAACGAGATCATGCTGTTCGGAATCGGGCGCAGCGCATCACAGATGACCGACAACAAGAATTTCATGGACGATCCGGAAGCGTGGAAGGTGATGGAGGAGAACAGCCTGGAGCTGTATCCGGGCGTGCCCACCACGCCGATCTTCGAATGGCACAGCCCGACGGACGCACTGATCCCGGTCGATTCGATCGACACCACCCTGCGGCGGTACTGCGACGCGGGCACTCCGGTGCAGACTCTGCTCACTCCGACCCCCGACCACCTGTCGGCGGCGGCGCTGGGGCTGCCGCAGGGGCTGGACTGGATGGACGCCCGGTTCCGCGGTGATCCCGCGCCGAGCACGTGCTGAGGCGGGCGGGGCGTCAGCCGGACTGATCGAACCGGTGCCGGGCCGCCGCGAGATCCACGCGGCCGTCCCGGATGGGAACACCCTCGAGTTCGAGCTTCGCGATCTGCCGGTGCGCGAGATGCGGCGCCGGTCGTCCCGACGCGCCCAGCACCCGGTGCCAGGGGAGATCGGCGGAGTCGGTGCGCATGATCCAGCCGACCGTCCGCGCACTGGACAGCCCTGCCGCCGAGGCGATGTCGCCGTACGTGGCCACCCGTCCGGGCGGAATCGACGCGACCAGTGCGCGGACCGCCTCGACCTGTTCCTCCGTCGTCGCGACCATCACGCGACCATCAGAGGAGCGTGCGGACGAGCTCGGCGACCTCGTCGGGCCGGGCCTGCGGCACCATGTGATCGCAGTCGAGGTCGACGGCGGTCAGGTTGTCGCCCAGATGGTCGGTGAGAGCCTTGCGGAATTCGGGTGTGACATACGGCGGCTGCACCTTCGACGCCTGCACGAGGACGGTCGGCAGGTGCGCGGGCGGCAGGACGGCCTCGCGTGCGAGTTCGCCCCACGCCGTGACGACGGCGGGGGTGGACAGCCGCCAGTTGACCCGGCCGTTCGCCAGCGGCACCAGGTGTTCGGCGATCTCGTTCTCGAGGACGTCGCGGGCCACTTCACCCCACGAGCCGTGCACCTTCTCGGATCGAGCCTCCGCGATGTCGGTGTAGTCGGGGGACGAGATGGTGAGATCCGCCACCGACTGCATCACCTCGGGATCGAGCCCGATCGCGGGATCGAGCAACACGAGTCCCCGGACGCGGTCGGGGACGGCGCGCGACAGGTGCAGTGCCAGGGCGCACCCGAACGAGTGGCCCACCACCAGGACGGGTCCCCGCGCATACGCGTCGAGTGTGTCGACGAGGCTCGCGACGTGGGCTTCGAGGTTCCACGGCGGCGCCCACGTGGAACGGCCGTGCCCGAGCAGGTCCGGGGAGATCCAGCGGGCGTCCGGCAGCTGGTCGGTGGCCAGTGCCTCCCACCGTCTGCCGTGACCGGTGAGTCCGTGCAGGGCGAGGATCTCCGTGCCGTCCTCGGCGCCGAACAGGTACGTATTCAGTGCTGACACGTGACCCATGATGCCGGATCGGGTCGCCGCACGAGATGTCGGACCGTTCTGGTGGAATGCCACCCATGACGGAATCGGCGGTGCGCACCAGGACGTCGGTTCCCCGTGCCCGGCTCGTGCACCGTCAGAACCCGGTCCGCGAGGCCCGGGTGTGGGACGACGCCACGCAGCGGGTCCTCACCGCGCCGCCCCTCGGAATGGGCTGGAATCCCTGGCAGGTGCTCGGCGGCCCGGGAACGGGCAAGACGTCGCTTCTCGTGGACGTCGCGGTCGACCGGATCGCCGGTGGCGAAGACCCGGAGTCGGTGCTGGTGCTGACGCAGTCGAAGCGAGCGGCCGGCCGGGTGCGCGAAGAGGTCACCGCCGCGCTCATCGGCCACGACGAACACCACGGCCCCCGTGCCACGCGTGAACCGCTCGTACGCACCGTCCACTCCTACGCCTTCGCGGTGCTGAGGCTGCAGGCCGCCGCCCACGGAAACCCGCCCCCGCGCCTCATCACCGGCGCCGAGCAGGACGCCGTGCTGCGCGAGATGCTGCACGGCGACATCGCGGACGGCGGCGAGATGTGGCCCGAACGTCTGCGTCCCGCACTGGCACTGGGCGGCTTCGCCGTCGAACTGCGCGACCTCATGCTGCGCTCGAGCGAGCGCGGCCTCGGCCCCGAAGACCTGATCAAACTGGGTCGGCGGCACACCCGTCCCGAGTGGGTGGCGGCGGGAATGTTCGCCGCCCGGTACGAGCACGGCATGCTGCTACGCGGAGCCGTCGGTGTCGAGGCCCCCGAGGCCACCGCGCCTGCGCTGGACGCCGCCGAACTGATCGGTGCGGCCCTGACCGCGTTCGCCACCGACCCGGACCTGCTGCGCACGGAGCGGGCCCGGGTGCGGCACCTGCTCGTCGACGACGCTCAGCACCTCGATCCGCAGGCCGCGGAACTCGTCCGGCTCGTCGGCACCGGTACCCGCACCACGGTCGTCGCCGGCGACCCGGACCAGTCGATCTACGGCTTCCGCGGGGCCGACCCGACATTCCTCGCCGAACTGGCCGACAAGGGTGATCCCCGGCAGGTGTTGCTGCCGGTCAACTTTCGCAGTACGGCGGAGGTCGCGACCACGGCAGCCCGGATCACGTCCCGGCTTCCGGGGCATCTGCCGCATCGGATCTGGAGCCCGGCGCGGGACGGCGGACGGACGTCGGTCCGGGTCCTGAGCACGGCGGCGAAGGAGGCTGCGCTCATCGCCGACACCCTGCGTCGCGCCCACCTCCTCGACGAGGTGCCGTGGTCGGAGATGGCGGTGATCGTGCGCTCGGTGCCGCGCGCCCTGGCGCCGCTGCGTCGTGCCCTGCTGGGTGCAGGTGTGCCCGTCACCACCGCGGCGTCCGAGTTGCCGCTGGCCCGTCAGCACGGGGTGTCGGGACTGATGCTGGTGCTGCGGGCACTGTCGGGGCAGGAATTCACGGGCGAGGACGCACTCGCCCTGCTCGCCGGCCCCGTCGGCGGCGCAGAACCCGTGGCGCTCCGGCGTCTTCGCCGGGGACTGCGGCGCGCCGAGCTGGCGTCCGGCGGCGACCGCGACTCGGCCGAGCTCCTCCGTCTCGTGCTGGTGGGCGAGACCGACAGCACCCGCAGGGTCACGGCCAAGCTGACCGACGTCGAAGCGGCATCCCTGAACCGGGTGCTGTCCGTGCTGCGCAAGGCGAAGGTGCCCCTGGACCGTGGGCGCGGCATCGAGGACGTGCTGTGGGCGGCATGGCAGGCCACCGGACTCGAACGCCGCTGGTCGGCGGCTTCCGCCCGCGGAGGTCCGATCGGGGCACAGGCCGACCGCGACCTCGACGCCGTGGTCGCCCTGTTCGACGCCGCGGCGAGTTACGTCGACCGCCTCCCGCGTGCACAGCTCGCCGGGTTCGTCGACTACCTCACCGGGCAAGCCATTCCCACCACGCGGAACGTCTCCGCCGTCCCGGTCGATGCCGTCTCGGTGCTCAGCGCCCACTCGGCTGCCGGCCGCGAATGGGACGTCGTCGCGGTCGCGGGTGTGCAGGAAGGGCTGTGGCCGAGCCTGCGGGCGCGCGGCAGCCTACTCGGCACCGAGGCGCTGATCGACCTGACCGCCGGAGTGTCCGACGGCAGCGAGACGGCCGCCGACCGGATGTCGCGCACCGCACCGCTCCTCGCCGAGGAACGCAGGCTGTTCCTGGTGGCGTGCAGCCGGGCGAGGCGGAGCCTGCTCGTCACCGCGGTCGACTCGGCCAGCGGCGACGCCGATCTCGTTCACTCCCGTTTCGTCGACGAGTTGCTCGCCGGAGACCAGGATTCGGACGTCGAGGAGACGGTCGTGCAGGCGGAGGATCCGGCGACCCGGGTCCTGGCCCTGCCTGCCCTCGTCGCCGAATTGCGCAGCGTGGTCTGCGATCCGGACGTCGCGGAATCCGATCCCGCCCGGCAGGACCGCGCGGCGCGGCAACTCGCCCGGCTCGCCGACGCCGGAGTGCGCGGCGCACACCCGGACCAGTGGTACGGCACCGCCGAACCGAGCACCGGCGTGGCGTTGTGGAACGAGGAGGACGGACCGGTGTCGTTGTCGCCGTCCACCATCGACCTGCTCAACACGTGCCCGTTGCGGTGGCTGCTCGAACGCCACGGCGGGACGGACGGCGACAACACCCACGCCATCGCCGGAACGCTCGTGCACACGCTGGTGCAGGCGCTCGCCGGCCGCATCCCGCCCGATCAGGTGGAACGCGCACTGGAGAACGCCTGGGATTCGATCGATCTGGGATCTCAGTGGTACTCGCGGCGTGAACTCGACCGCACCCGGGACATGCTCGCCACGTTCACCGCCTGGCTCGGGAACACCCGATCCGAACTCACCGAGGTCGGTGTCGAGGTGGCAGTCGACGGTGTCCTGGAACCGCAGGAAGAGGGTTCCCCGACGATCCGGTTGCGGGGGCGGATCGACCGGCTCGAACGCGATGCCGAGGGCAGGCCCGTCATCGTCGACGTGAAGACCGCCCGCGCACCGGTCACCAAGGACGACGCCCAGCAGCACGCCCAGCTGGCGGCGTACCAGGTGGCGGCGGCGACCGGCGCGATCGACGGGGAGCCGGCGTCGAAACCCGGTGGGGCGCGGCTGGTCTTCGTCGCCAAACCGCACAAGAAGGAAGGCGCCACCCAGCGGGTGCAGGCACCGCTGTCGGACGAGGACCTCGAGACGTGGCTCGCGGTGATCCACGCGGCAGCGGCGGCCACCAAGGGGCCGGGGTTCCTCGCCCGCGTCAACGACGGTTGCCGGCACTGCCCGGTGCGCACGAGTTGCCCCGCGCACGACGAGGGACGGCAGGTGACGTCGGAATGACCATCCGTATCGACCCGGTGGAACTCGCCATCGGCCTGGGGCAGCATCCACCCACCCCGGAGCAGGCCGCCGTCATCGCGGCCCCCCTCGGCCCGACCCTCGTCGTCGCGGGGGCGGGCGCGGGCAAGACCGAGACGATGGCGGCCCGCGTCGTGTGGCTGGTGGCCAACGGTGTCGTCGACCCCGAGGCGGTGCTGGGGCTGACGTTCACCCGGAAGGCGGCGCAGCAGCTGACCGCCCGGATCAGGAAACGCCTTGCCCGGCTGGCGGGTTCGGACCTGCTCCGCAGGGTCGACCCGAGCGGCGACCTGCGGTCGCGGATCCTCGCGGGCGAACCGGAAGTCAGCACCTACCACTCCTACGCCGGGCGACTGCTGTCCGAGCACGGGCTCCTGCTGCCCATCGAACCCTCGGCGACGCTCCTGTCGGAGACGGAACTGTGGCAGCTGGCGCACCGGGTGGTCAGCTCCTGGGACGGCGACCTCGACACCGACCGGAATCCGGCGTCGGTCACCGAAGCCGTACTCGCGTTGTCCGGGCAGCTGGCCGAGCACCTCGTCGAACCGGACGATCTGCGAGAGGCGCACACCGAGCTCGACAAGCTCGTCCACACCCTGCCCGCCGGACCGCGACAGCGCGGCGGCCCCGGCAAGGAACTGCTCGACATCCTCGACACCCAGCACCGGCGGGTGGATCTCCTTCCCCTGGTGCAGCGTCTCGCGGACACGCTGCGCCGCGAAGGTGCGCTCGACTTCGGCAGCCAGATGTCGCTCGCGGCACGCGTCGCCGCGGACCACCCCGAAGTCGGACTCGCCGAGCGCACCCGCTTCCGGGTGGTGCTGCTCGACGAGTACCAGGACACGGGACACTCGCAGCGGGTGCTGCTGTCGTCCCTGTTCGGCGGCGGTCTCGACGGTGAACTCGCGCTCACCGCGGTGGGCGACCCCATGCAGTCGATCTACGGCTGGCGGGGTGCCTCGGCGGCCAACCTGCCCCGCTTCGCAACGGACTTCCCGCTGACGAACGGAGATCCGGCGCCGACCCTGGAACTGCTCACGAGCTGGCGCAACCCGCCGGAGGCACTGGCGCTGGCCAACATGGCGTCGGCGTCCCTGCGTGAGCGGGGCGTGTCGGTCAGCACTCTGCGGGCGCGACCGCAGGCCGTCCCGGGTGATGTGCGGCTGGCCCTCACCGGTGACGTCGTGCAGGAACGCGAATGGGTGGCCGACCGCATCGCCGAACAGTACGCGGACGCCACGAGCCGGGGCGAGGACCCGCCGACCGCCGCGGTGCTGATCCGCCGCAACGCCGACGCCGCACCGATCGCGGAGGTGCTGCGGTCCCGCGGTCTGCCGGTCGAAGTGGTCGGTCTCGGTGGACTGCTCCACACCCCCGAGGTGGCCGACGTGATCGCGATGCTCCGGGTGGTCGCCGACCCGATGGCGGGCAGTGCCGCCGTGCGAATGCTGACCGGGGCGAGATGGCAGATCGGGGCCGCCGACCTGACGGCGCTGTCGCGGCGAGCCTCCGAACTGGCCATCGGAACCGGCTACGGCACCACCGGCGCCGTCACCGATTCGTCCGCTCTGGCCGACGCCGTCGGCGAGGCGCTGCCCGGTGAGCACGCGGAGCAGGCCGGGCTGGCGGATGCACTGGCGGATCCCGGTCCCGCCGAACGCTATTCGCAGGTCGGTTACGCACGGATCACCGCCGTCGCGGCGGAGTTGGCGTCTCTGCGTGAGCGGATCGGGCAGCCACTCACCGAGCTGGTGGCCGAGGTCGAACGGGTGTTGGGTATCGGCATCGAAGCACAGGCCCGGACGCGTCGGTCGGCGCGGGGGAGTGCGGGCCGCGAACATCTCGACGCCTTCGCCGACGTCGTCGCCGGGTACGCGAGCCGCACGTCGGCCACCGTCACCGGACTGCTCGCCTTTCTGTCGGCCGCGGAATCGGTCGAAAAGGGTTTGGCTCCGGGCGAAGTCGAGGTGGACCCGCACCGCGTCCAGGTGCTGACGGTGCACTCGGCCAAGGGGCTGGAGTGGGAAGTGGTGGCGGTACCGCACCTGACGGCCGGCGTCTTTCCCTCGCGGACGGCGTCCGGGTCCTGGCTCGGTGCCGTCGGTGAACTGCCGCCCTCGCTGCGCGGAGACCGTGCGCGGCCGGGGGAGTCGGCCGACGGCGTGCCCGTTCTCGAGCTCGAGAACCTGTACGACCGGAAAGACCTCGAGGAGGCCGTGAAGGCGCACAAGGCGGCGCTGGCGGCCCGCAAACTCGACGAGGACCGCAGGCTGTTCTACGTCGCACTCACCCGCACCGAAAGGGTGCTGTTCGCGTCGGGTCACCACTGGGCAGAATCCGGAACGGAGCCCAAGGGTCCGTCGGAGTTCCTCACCGAACTGCGCGACACGGTGACCGACGAGGAGCACGAGGGAATCGGGATCGTCGACATCTGGGCGCCCGCACCCGAACCCGACGAGCAGAACCCGCTGACCAGTACCCCCAAGTCGGCTGCGTGGCCGCGGGATCCGCTCGGGCTCCGACGGGAGTCGGTCGAGCGCGGCGCGGCGTTGGTCGTGGCGGCGCTGAAGAGTGCAGGCGAGACGGCACCGGCAGGCGGGGACGACGATCCCGAGAACTGGGCAGCCGACGTCGACGCCCTTCTCGCCGAGCGGGAGGCGCGGGCGAACGCCCGCACCGAGGTGGTGTTACCCGGTCAGTTGTCGGTGAGCCAGCTCGTCGAACTCGAAGCCGACCCGGACGCCCTGGCCGCCCGGCTGAGGCGTCCGCTGCCGTACCCGCCGAATCCGCTCGCGCGGCGCGGTACCGCGTTCCACGCCTGGGTGGAGAGCCGCTTCGGGGCCACCCGGCTGCTCGACCTCGACGAGCTACCCGGTGCCGCCGACACCGGCGCGGGCCCCGACACCGACCTCGCGACCCTGCAGGACGCGTTCCTGCGCTCGCCCTGGGCCGACCGCAACCCGACCGAGGTCGAGGTGCCGTTCGAGACGTCGGTGGCGGGGACGGTGCTGCGCGGCCGGATCGACGCGGTGTTCACCGATCCCGACGGCGGGTGGACGGTGATCGACTGGAAGACCGGCGCCGAGCCGAGCGCGGCCAACGAGAAGGCCGTCGTGATGCAGCTGGCCGCGTACCGGCTGGCGTGGGCCGAACTGATGGACGTTCCGATCGAGCGGGTGCGCGCCGCCTTCCACTACGTGCGGACCGGACGGACGATCGCGCCGGATCACCTGCCCGACGCCGACGCGCTCGCCCGTCTGCTCCGTTCCGCCGGTTCTCCCGCCGACGAGATCAGGCCCGACGCCGAGCCTTCAGTGACTCGGTGACCAACGGGATCTGCAACGGAAGACGCAGCAGCGCACCGGCTTTCTGCACGTTCGTCGTCTTGGAGCTCTTCACCCAGTCCACTGCCATGTTGACGTTGGCGGGGAAGACGGCGACGAACAGGAGAGCAGCGAGGCCGCCACCGAGCCGGCGGGTTCGCGGCACGGCGAGCGCCGTGCCGATGGCGAGCTCGGCGACCCCCGACACGTACGTGTAGGTCCGGGCATCGCCCGGAAGCTGGGTGGGGACCGTGGAGTCGAAGAACTTGGGGGCGACGAAGTGCATCGTGCCCGCGCCGAGCAGAAGCGCGGCAAGGCGGAGTGCGGGCTTCTGGCTCGGTCGTGGTGTGTGGCTCTCTCGTTGCATGACGTGAGCTTGCCCGAACAACTCGGTTCGCGACAACGAGGCTCCGACGTGTCACCGATGGGGCAATCGGGGTTAGGCTGCCAGCCGATGTCGGAGTTCAGTGCAACGTGGAGACGAACATATGGCCGGTAGGCTGCGTGAGAGATTGAGCAGGTCGGACACCCTGACCGACCGGCCCGACTTCGCGTTGGTGGGTGTACTCCGGATTCCGGAGCTGCAGACCAGTCCGGCGCGGGCGATCTACCGTCGCGTGGGTATCGCCTTGGCGGCGTTGGCGTTGGCGGTTCTCATCGTGTACATCGACCGGGCGGGCTACCGCGACGTGCAGGACAACGAATTGTCGCTGCTCGACTGCATCTACTACGCGACGGTGTCGTTGTCGACGACGGGCTACGGCGACATCACGCCGTTCACACCGTCCGCGAGGCTCGTCAACGTTCTCCTGATCACGCCTCTTCGAATCTTCTTCCTCATCGTCCTGGTCGGTACGACTCTCTCCGCGCTCACGCAGAGCTCCCGGCAGGCGTTCAAAATTCAGCGTTGGAGGCAGCACGTGCGCAATCACACCGTGGTGATCGGCTACGGAACCAAGGGACGCACCGCGATCGACGCGATGCTCGGCGACGACGTTCCGCCGTCGGAGATCGTGGTGGTCGACACCGACCACGCGGTGCTCGACTCGGCGGCCAGCAAGGGCCTCGTCACGGTCCACGGGTCCGCCACCAAATCGGACGTGCTGCGGTTGGCGGGCGCGCAGAACGCGTCGGCGATCATCGTCGCGGCCAACCGTGACGACACCGCGGTGCTGGTGACGCTGACGGCCCGCGAGATCGCACCGAAGGCGAAGATCGTCGCGGCGATCCGCGAATCCGAGAACACGCATCTGCTCCGGCAGTCCGGCGCTGATTCGGTCGTCGTGTCCTCAGAGACCGCCGGCCGGCTCCTCGGCATAGCCACGAAGACGCCGAGCGTCGTCGAGATGATGGAGGACCTCCTGACTCCGGAGGCCGGTTTCGCGATCGCGGAACGCCCCGTGGAGCGGGACGAGATCGGCGGCTCCCCGCGTCACCTCGCGGACATCGTGCTCGGTGTGGTGCGGGAAGGGCGGTTGATCCGGGTCGGCTCGCCGGAGGTCGATTCGATCGAGGAGAACGACCGACTGCTGTACATCCGTCGGGTCGCCAACTGATCGGCAGTATTGTCGACGGCGTGACTGCATTCCGGCTGAACGACACCCCGCTCCTGTCCCGCTCCGCCGTGGGGCGGGCCGAGGAATTGCGTTCGGACACGGACGCACTGCGAGCGGGCTGGCGGGATGCGCTGCTACTGCGCGTCAATCACCGCGGACAGGTGCGGGTGGGCGACAACGGGCTGGTGTTCGCGGACGCCACCGAACTCGGCCCCGAACCGCAACGGGGGGCGGTCTTCCTCGGCATCCGCAAGGATCGGCACGTGTGGGCGGTGCGGGTGCAGGCGCTGACCGGCGAGCTGGCCGATCTCCGGATGCTGGGCGGGACGCTGGACGACGCGGACGCCGGGGTACTCACCGGGGCGCTCGCGATGCTCAACTGGCACGACAGCGCAGGCTTCAGTGCGCTCGACGGCGCGCCGTCGGAGCCGACGATGTCGGGATGGTCGCGGATCTCGACGAGCACCGGGCACGAGGAATTTCCCCGCACCGATCCGGCGGTCATCTGCCTCGTGCACGACGGCGGAGATCGCGTCCTGCTGGCCCGGCAGCCCACGTGGCCGGCGCGGCGGTTCTCGATCCTGGCCGGATTCGTCGAGGCCGGTGAATCGCTCGAAACGTGCGTCGTCCGGGAGATCAAGGAAGAAGTGGGTGTCGACGTCCGTGAGGTGCGCTACCTCGGCAGCCAGCCGTGGCCGTTTCCCCGTTCGGTGATGATCGGGTTCGCGGCCGTCGGCGATCCCGACGCCCCGCTGACGTTCGCGGACGGCGAGATCGCCGAGGCCCGGTGGTTCACTCGGGACGAGGTGCGCACGGCACTCGAACTCGGCGACTGGGCGTCGGACACCGACGCCCCGCTGCTGCTCCCCGGCTCGATTTCCATCGCTCGCGGGATCATCGAGTCCTGGGCGGGAGCAGCGACGGAATCCTAGACGCCGAGGAGTTTCTTGACCTGCGACAACGACGGGTTGGTCGCGGTGCTGCCGTCGGCGAACTTGACGGTGGGGACGACGTGGTTGCCGCCGTTGACGCTGCCGACGAACTCCGCCGATGCCGGATCGTCCTCGATGTCGATCTCCACGTAGCCGATGCCGGATTCGTCCAGCTGCGTCTTCAGGCGCCGGCAGTAGCCGCACCAGGTGGTGGAGTAGATGGTCAGGGCGTGGGTGTCGGTAGCAGTCACGGCGGATATAACACCACGACTCCGTCGTGTGTTCCCACTGCGGTGTTCGTCCGCTTCGCGCCGTGTCGGTCGCCCCTGTCATGATGGACGCCATGTCAGCAGCCGGCGCAGCAGAGGTGACGAGTACCGGTCTCGATCCCGAACAGTCCGCAGCGGTACTCGCTCCCCGGGGTCCGGTGTGTGTGCTGGCGGGGGCCGGAACGGGGAAGACCCGGACCATCACCCGGCGTATCGCGCACCTCGTGGCCAGTGGGCACGTCGCCGCGGGGCAGGTGCTGGCGGTGACGTTCACGGCTCGCGCGGCAGGCGAGATGCGCGGCCGGCTGCGCAGCCTGGGGATCGGCGACGGGGGAGCGCAGGTTCAGGCGCGCACGTTCCACGCCGCTGCGCTGCGGCAGCTGAGGTACTTCTGGCCGCAGGTGATCGGCGACACAGAGTGGCGGCTGCTGGACCGCAAGTTCGCGGTCGTGTCGTCCGCCGCCGGACGGGTCGGACTGTCCACCAGCACGGAGAGCGTCCGCGACCTGGCGAGCGAGATCGAATGGGCCAAGGCGTCGCTGATCGCGCCGGAGGACTACCCGCGCGCGGTGGCGAAGTTACGCCGGGAGGCGCCGGTCGACGCCGCGAAGGTCGCCGAGGTGTATCACGGCTACGAGCAGCTCAAGGCCCGCGGCCAGGACGGGATGCTCCTCGATTTCGACGATCTCCTGCTCCACACGGCGGCGGCACTCGAGGAGCATTCGGCTGTCGCCGAGGAGTTTCGCGACCGGTACCGGTGCTTCGTCGTGGACGAGTACCAGGACGTCACTCCGCTGCAGCAGCGGGTCCTCGACGCCTGGCTCGGGGAGCGGGACGACCTCACCGTCGTCGGCGACGCCAACCAGACCATCTACTCGTTCACCGGCGCCACACCCAACTACCTGCTCGACTTCTCGCGCCGGTTCCCGGAGGCCACCGTCGTCCGCCTCGAGCGCGACTACCGTTCCACTCCCGAGGTCGTGTCTATGGCGAACCGCGTGATCGGAGCGGCCCGCGGCAGGATCGCGGGCACCCGCCTGCAGCTGATCGGGCAACGCGACTCCGGGCCGGAGCCGAGTTTCGTCGAGTTCGACGACGAGCCGGCCGAGGCCGCCGGGGTGGCGCGCACGATCAAGCGGCTCATCGCGTCCGGCACTCCGGCCGCGGAGATCGCGGTCCTGTACCGGATCAACGCCCAGTCCGAGGTACATGAGCAGGCGCTGACGAAACTCGACATCCCGTATCAGGTCCGGGGCGGTGAGGGATTCTTCACGCGCACCGAGGTGCGCCAGGCCGTCGCGGCGCTGCGCCAGGCCGCAGGTCGCGACGACCTGCCGGATGCGGTCGGCGCCGACCTGGTCACGCTCGTCCGCGCCGTCCTCGCTCCGCTGGGGCTGACCGACGCGGAACCGGCGGGTGCGCAGGCTCGCGAACGGTGGTCGTCGCTGTCGGCGCTGGTCGCGCTCACCGAGGAACAGCTGACCCAGGATCCGGAGTTGACCCTCGACGCGCTGTTACGCGAACTGAGTCTGCGGGCCGAGGCGCGGCATCCACCCGTCGTGCAGGGTGTGACACTCGCGTCCCTGCACGCCGCCAAGGGGCTCGAGTGGGACGCCGTGTTCCTCGTCGGGCTCACCGACGGAACGCTGCCCATCCAGCACGTGCTCGGCGACTCCAACTCGGCACCGGACGAGGCGGCCGTCGAGGAGGAGCGCCGGTTGCTGTACGTCGGCGTGACCCGCGCCCGGGAGCACCTGCAGATGTCGTGGGCACTGTCCCGGAACGAGGGGGGCCGCAAGTCGCGGCGCCGTTCGCGGTTCCTGCACGGACTCATCCCCGAAGATTCACCTGCCTCGCGGATCGCGGCGCCCGTCAAGAGCAACAAGAAGCGTCCACGGTGCCGGCTGTGCGGAAAACAGCTGATCGGGACGACCGCGACCATGCTCGGTCGTTGCGAGGGCTGCCCGTCCAATGTCGACGTGGAGCTGCTCGAATCGCTGCGGTCGTGGCGGCTCGAGAAGTCGCGGGAGCTGAAGGTCCCGGCGTACGTGGTGTTCAGCGACAACACGTTGACGGCTCTCGCCGAGCAGCGGCCGCAGGACGATCGCGGGCTCGTCGCGATCCCCGGGATCGGTGCGAAGAAGCTCGAGCAGTTCGGCGAGGACGTCCTCGGTGTGATCAAGGGAAGCGGTAGTCCCTGAACGACTCCCACGCGGCAGGGGGTAGCGCGCATCACTGCAGGTCAAAAATAGGTTGTGCGGTTCTGGAGAATTGCCTACTGTGGTTTCAGTGCGCGGGGAGACCCGTGTGGTTCACATCGGATCGAGAAGAAGTGGAGGTGGCAGTGAAATGACGAAGTTCCAAGCACATGAGACGGCAGTCGCTGCTGCCTCCGCGCTGTTCGGCATGAACGCGGCGGAAACGGCACCGGCGATTGTCTGGTCGGCAGCCCGTCGTCGTCCCGCAGCAGCAGTCGAGTCCGTGTATCGGAGTTGTCGAGGAATTCCTCGGTAGATCAACTCCTACCGTCTTTTCAAGGCCACGGACCCGCATCGCGGACCGTGGCCTTTGTAGTTCGAGCTCTTTTCCCGCTCGCAGCCTCGGCTCTGGTTCGCACCCACTTCATCGAACCGAAGAGATTGACCGTCGCAATGAGAGCAGAGGAGAAGGACGTGTCTACCGTGACATGCCGAGGGGTATCCGAAACCTCAACCGCCACAAGCGGATTTGTTCAGATAGTGTCCGCGCGTGGTGATCTGCCCTGCCGGGTCGATGATCCCGACCTGTGGTTTGCGGACTCTCCCACCGAGCTGGAACAGGCGAAGGCGCTGTGCGCGTCCTGCCCGATCCGCTCCCGCTGCCTCGACGCGGCCCTCGATCGGGGTGAGCCGTGGGGCGTGTGGGGTGGGGAGATCTTCGACCAGGGCGTCGTGATCGCCCGCAAGCGTCCCCGGGGACGTCCGCGCAAGACACAGACTCTGGTCTGTGCGTAGAAACCGGTACGGGGCGGGAGAATTCGGGCGTTCGCCCGGCCACTCACATGAGTGGGCCGGGCGAACGCCCGTTCTGTGTTTACGGGCTCAGACGGTGTCTTCGTCCTCGGGGGCGGGGTCGGCGAACCCGGGGAGCCACCGCGTGAGGATCTCCATGTACGGCGCGTATGCGTCCAGCTGAGCGCAGATTCCCACCGAGCCGACGAGAACCCGGAAGATCATCAGATACTCCGCCGGCAAATTCAGTGCCCGGGCCGTCCGGAACTGCGCACTGTTGAGGTCGGTCGCGGAACCCGCGGCCTTCTGCAGCCAGGCGCGGGTGAAGTGGAACGATTCGGTGCGGATCGGGTCGGTGACGGGACGCAGGTAGTCCGCGATCTCCTTGTCGGTGACCGTTCGGCCGGGCAGGACGAATCCGTTGGCGTGCAGCAACTCCGTCAGTTCGTCGAACTGCTCGTGGAGCGCCAGCCGGACCATGGACCCGAGCACCGGGGGAAGCCCGTGCGGAAACGGTGCGGCGGCACCGAAATCGATGACACCGAGGCGGCCGTCGCTGTGCAGCATGAAGTTACCCGGATGCGGGTCGCAGTGAAGCAGGCCGACGCGGGTGGGGGAGGCGAAGTGGAACTCCGCGAGCAGTGCACCCGCGGTGTTGCGTTCCTCGGGGGTGCCGTCGGCGATGATGGCCGACAGCGGCTTCGCCGACATCCATTCGGTGACCACGACCTTGGGGGCACTGGCGACCACGTGCGGAATCGCGAACTGCGGATCCCCGTCGTACACCTTGGCGAAGCGGCGCTGATTGTTCGCCTCGATCCGGTAGTCGAGTTCTTCCTCGGTGCGGGCCGTGAACTCGTCGATGACCGGGCGCACGTCGACGCCGGGCATGACCGAGGCGAACAGTCCCGCGAATCGGCCGAGCGTCTTCAGGTCGGCGCGCAGCGCTTCGTCGGCGCCGGGGTACTGAACCTTGACGGCCACGTCGCGACCGTCGGCCCAGACCGCGCGGTGTACCTGGCCGATGCTGGCCGATGCGGTCGGAGTGTCGTCGAACGACTGGAACCGGTCACGCCACTTGGTGCCCAGCTGCTGGTCGAGCATTCTGTGGACGGCCCGCGCGGGCAGGGGAGGCGCCTGCGCCTGCAGCTTGTTCAGCGATTCACGGTAGGGCTCCGCGAACTCCTCGGGGATCGCCGCCTCCATGACGCTGAGCGCCTGCCCGAGTTTCATGGCGCCGCCCTTGAGTTCGCCGAGGACCGCGAACAATTGCTCGGCGGCCTTGGCGCTCAGCTGTGCGTCGATCTCGTCCTTGTCGCCGCCGGTCAGCTTCCGGCCGAAGCCCATCGCAGCACGCCCCGCGATTCCCAACGGGATGCTCGCGAGTTTGGCGGTGCGGGCGGAACTCCTGCGGGGGATGTCGGACACCCCACCATCATGCATCATGACCGAAGGCGGTTCGATTCGCCCGCAGCGGGTGCCAGGTACGTGCAGCTGCAGCTCGCCTGCCGCGGCCAGCGCCGGGTCACCAGCCGGTGCGCCCCGAGATCGATCTCGAGCGTCGCGTCGAGGCTGCTGGGCGGCGCGCCTCGCGGCGCGGCCAAGACGGCCTCGAGCTGGCCGAGGGCGACTGCGGCCGTGGCCATGATCACGGCGGGGCTCGCGTGCCCGACCGTCCCGAGGAGCTGAGCGGACAGGTGCGGCCAGTCCTCGTCGTACGCGGCGCGGAGGAGATCGGCGCACCGCAGGCAACTGGTGTTGCCCGGGAGCACGAGAGGGCCGACGACACCGCGGCCGTCACGCAGCCGGACCTGCAGGTGCGGTGTCCCGTTCTGGACCAGATCCGCGACGAGCCGAGGTTCCGCCACCAGATCGTCCGCGAGCACGACGCACAGGGCGTTCCACCGCCGGACGTCGCTGTCGGCGGAATAGTGGAAGGAGCGGGATACCCGGATGCCGCCGTCCGTGAGCCCGGCCGACACCGCATCCGACAGCGGGCCGCGCCCGTGCACGCGGATCGTGATCGTGTCCGCGACGGGGGATGTCCCGGCGACATCGATCAGACCTGCCCGGTCGAGGTCGCCGAGAAGCTTCGACACGTCCGTGGGCGCAATGCCGTACCCGACGGCAGTCCACAGGATGTGCGGCCGCGAGTTCTTGCCGTCGAGCAGTCGGACGACGGCGAGGAGTTGCTCGGTCCGGACCCCGGGAGGCGGGGCGAGTACGAGAGCGCGCTCGGGATCCCAGCCGAACTGCAGGCGCCCGTCGGGGCGGACGAGTACGGCGATCCTGGGATCGAGAGTGACACCGACGTGTCGCGTGGGCTGGATGGTCACACGCTGAGGATCGCAGGCCACGACCCGGCATCAGCACCGAAAACGCGGGTTGTCCACAGGCCGAAACGTGCTTCGACCTGTGGATTTCCCGCTATCGAAAAATTGGTGGGGTCAGAAGGTCAGGACTCGGGGCCGTCGTCCTTGCCGGACTTGCCGCGCTCGGCCTCCTCGGCCCGCTCGCGGGCCTCGGTTGCCTCCAGTTGTGCCATCGGATTGTCGAAATCGCCGCCGTCGCCGCGTCCGAGCACACGTTCGACGAACGCATCCGGGCTGTCGAGATCGGACGAGTCGGGCAGCAGGTCTGGGTGGGCCCATACGCCGTCACGGGCGTCGATGGTCGACTCGGACGTGAGGCGAGTCCACAGCTGCGCGGCCTCCCGGACCTTGCGGGGACGCAGTTCGAGTCCGACGAGCGTCGCGAACGTCTGTTCGGCGGGTCCGCCGGTCGCACGCCTGCGGCGCAGCGTCTCGCTGAGGGCGGCGACGCCGGGGAGTCGGTCGTTCAGTGCCGACGCGACGACGACCTCGACCCAGCCCTCGATGAGGGCGAGCAGTGTCTCGAGTCGCTCGAGGGCCTGCTTCTGCTCGGGTGTGGTCTGGGGTTCGAATGCGCCCTGCTGCAGGATGTTCTCGAGCTGCGACGGATCGGTCAGCGCGGACGGGTCGAGTCCCTTCGCCATGTCCTCGATGGCCGAGAAATCCATCGTGATGCCGCGGGCGTATTCCTCGACGGTGGCGAGGAGACGCTGACGCAGCCACGGGACGTGGCTGTACAGGCGCTGGTAGGCGGCCTCCCGCGCGGCGAGGAACACGAGGATCTCGCGGTCGGGCTGTTCGAGCCCCTTGCTGAACCGCTCCACCGCGGCGGGAAGCAGTGCGCCCGTGCCTGCCGGACCGAGGGGGAGACCGATGTCGGTGGAGGTGAGCACCTCCTTCGACAACTGGCCCAGGGCCTGGCCGAGCTGGGAGCCGAACGCGAGGCCACCCATCTGGCTCATCATGCCGATCATGGGGCCGGCCATCTGCTGCGCTTCCTCGGGCAGCCCCTGCACCCACATGCCGGACACCTTCTCCGCGACCGGGTCGCACAGCCGTTTCCAGGTGTCGAGGGTGTTGTCGAGCCAGTCGTTGGGCGTCCACGCGACGGTCTTCGTCGCGCCCGCCGGCAGCGTCGTCGCGGCGTCGAGCCACAGTTCCGCGAGCCGTGAGGCATCGGCGATCGCCTCGGAGTTGCCCTGGGTGATGGGCGCGACCGACCCCATCTGCTGGCGCGCGAGTTTCTTCGCGATCTCGTAGTTGACCGGGCCGCTCTGCTCACCGGACCCCATCGACGTGCCCATCCCGCTCAGCATCTGGCCGAACTGGGTCAGCATCTGGCCGAGGGAGGCCGGGTCGAAGCCCCCGGCGGGGAAACCACCCGCCCCGAAACCGAAGTCGCCGGAACCGCCCGCGTTCTTGTCGCGGTCGGGCCCGTTCTGATCCCCCGTGTTCTTGTCACGATCGGGATCGTCGTCGGGTTTGGAGAAGCCGAAGGGCGGATTGCTCATGACTCAACGGTACAAGGCGCATGGTTCCGTGGCTGTCCACCTCGTCACGCTGACGGCGAACACGCGGACGGCCGACAGTCGTGTCCGCGGGTTCGCGCTCTACGCTGGTCCAGGTGAATCGACGGATCGTGACGCTTCTGGCTGCGCTGGCCCCGATCGTGGTACTCGGAATTCTCGGCACGGTGATCACGGTGCCGTACGTGGCCCTCGGGCCGGGACCCACGTTCAACACACTCGGCGAAGTAGGTGGTGAGGAAGTCGTCGCCATCGAGGGAACGGAGGTCGACGACACCACCGGCCACCTCAACATGACGACGGTCGCGGTGCGCGACGACCTCAACGTGTTCGAAGCGTTCGGATTGTGGGCCAGTGGGCGCCAGGGCATCGTCCCCCGCGAGGAGGTCTACCCGCCGGACAAGTCGAAGGACGAGGTCAAGCAGGAGAACGACGCCGACTTCCAGCAGTCGGAGGACAGCGCGGAACTCGCGGCACTCCACTTCCTGGGCAAGCCGGTGGACCTGCGGATCGCCAAGGTCGGTGAGGACGGCCCCTCCCAGGGACTGCTGCGCGAGGGCGACGTGCTGGTGAGTGTCGACGGAAAGCCGGTGTCCACTGTCGGTGGTGTGCAGGAGGCGGTGGCCGATGTGCCCCCGAAGACGGAGGTGCCGATCGTGATCCGGCGCGACGGCGCCGAGACGACGGTGCGGGTAGTGCTCGGCGCACGCCCGGACGACGAGTCCAAGGGCTACCTGGGGATCACTCCCGAAGAGATCCCGGACGTCCCGTTCACGATCGACTTCAACCTCGCCGACGTGGGCGGCCCCTCGGCGGGGCTCATGTTCACCCTCGCCGTGATCGACAAACTCAGCCCGGGCGAACTCAACGGCGGCAAGTTCGTCGCCGGCACCGGCACGATCGACTCCGACGGCGACGTCGGCCCCATCGGCGGCATCAAGTACAAGTTGATCGCCGCGGAGGAGGCGGGCGCCGAGACGTTCCTCGTGCCGGCGAAGAACTGCGACGAGGCACGCCAGGGTGCGCCCGACGGGCTCCGGCTGGTGAAGGTCGAGAACCTCGACGGAGCCGTCGATGCGCTCGAGGCCATCGATACCGGAGCCGACGCGCCGCACTGCTGAGCGGTCAGTCCTCCTCGGTCGCGTCGAGGGTGGCGTACAACGCGCTGATGAGGTTCGGTGCCAGATCGTCGTAGGTGAGTAGTTCGATCCCGGCGTACGGGTCGGCGTCCTCGTCGGGGCGCAACTGCATCAGGCACAACGACGGTCCGTCGCGCAGCACGGCGGCGATCAACCGGGCGGACCGGCGGTCGGGATGCGACTCGGCCGCGGCCCGCGCGGCGTCGTCGGCGGCGTCGCGATCGGACAGCAGGGGGACGAGCGCGTCGTCGAGGTCGGACTCCGCCTCGGGCGGCAGAACGACGATCTCCTGAACGAGTGCGCACCCCACCACGGACTCCGGCCAGCTGGTGGTGGCGAGGAATTCGTCGAGTGCGCGCGACCCGCCGTCGATGTCGTCGGGGAACGGATCCTGTTCCACCGGGGTCAATTCCGCGCCGTCGGCGAGTTGGTCGAGCAGGCTCGGTTCGGCGGCCGCGAGCAGTTCGGTCGGGACGAGTGCGAACATCTGGGGCGGCTGATCCCACCCTCCGGCATCGACGAATTCGACCACCTCGCGCACACAGCGGGCGAGGGCGTCCGTCTCTCGGTTCACATTCTCTTCACTCACGAGACCCATCTTCGCACCCCCGGAACAGGACCGACGGCCGCATCTCTCGGTTGTTACGTAGAGTGGGACGAAACGGTCACGCCCTTGCTGTTCGGGTGTGGACGAACGAACGGTGCAGTTGATCGCGGCGCGACAGCGTCGCCGAGTTCTTGGAGTGTGGCACGTGGGCATGCGGCCCCCCGCAGGTTTACCGTCGTTGTCCAAACGCAGCCGAGTGCTGCTGGTGCTGGCGCTTGTCGTCGCTGCCCTGTTGCTGGTGGGCCCTCGGCTCATCAGCACCTACACGGACTGGTTGTGGTTCGGTGAGGTCGGATTCCGTGGTGTGTTCACCACGGTCCTCGTCACCCGTCTGCTCCTCTTCCTCGTAGTCGGGGTCGTGGTCGGCGGAATCGTCTGGCTGGCACTGCTGCTCGCCTACCGTTCGCGGCCGGTGTTCGTCCCGGTGTCGGGTCCCAACGATCCGGTGGCGCGGTACCGGACCACGGTGATGACTCGGCTGCGCTTGTTCGGCCTGGCCATTCCGATCGCGGTGGGACTGCTCGCCGGGCTGATCGCCCAGTCCAGCTGGGTGACGGTGCAGTTGTTCGTCAACGGCGGCGCGTTCGGCGTCGCCGATCCCGAATTCGGCCTCGACGTCGGCTTCTACACGTTCGATCTGCCGTTCTACCGTTTCGTCCTCAACTGGCTGTTCGTCGCGGTTCTGCTGGCGTTCTTCGCGAGCCTGGTGACGCACTACATCTTCGGCGGGCTGAAGCTGGCGGGCCGGGGCGGGGCACTGACCAATGCGGCGCGCGTCCAGTTGGCGGTGCTCGCGGGAACGTTCATTCTTCTCAAGGCCGTCGCGTACTGGTTCGACCGTTACTCGCTGCTGTCGAGCAGCCGCAAGGAACCCACGTTCACCGGTGGTAGCTACACCGACATGAATGCGGTGCTGCAGGCGAAGTTGATCTTGCTGGCCATCGCGGTCATCTGCGCGGGCGCGTTCTTCGCGGCGATCTTCCTCCGCGATCTGCGGATTCCCGCAATGGCGACAGCGCTTCTCGTGCTCTCCTCGATCCTGGTCGGCGCCGTATGGCCGCTCGTGGTCGAGCAGTTCTCGGTGCGTCCCAACGCCGCCGACAAGGAGAGCGCGTACATCGAGCGGAACATCGCCGCCACGCGGCAGGCGTACGGCATCACCGACGACAAGGTCGAGTACCAGGACTATCAGGGGTACGGAACGAAGCCGCCGCGGGACGTGCCCGCCGACGTCACGACCATCGAGAACACGCGACTGCTCGATCCGAACATCCTGTCGCGGACGTTCACCCAGCAGCAGCAGTTGAAGAACTTCTACGGGTTCCCGCCGACGCTCGACATCGACCGGTACGACATCGACGGGCAGTTGCGTGACTACATCGTCGCGGCCCGCGAGTTGTCGTCCAAGAGCCTGACGGGTAACCAGACGGACTGGATCAACAAGCACACCGTCTACACGCACGGCAACGGACTGGTCGCGGCCCCCGCGAACCGGGTGAACGCCGCTGCCGGCGAGTCCGCCGAGGAAGCCGCGAACAGCAACAGCGGTTACCCCGTCTACATGGTCAGTGACATCGCTTCGCAGGAGGCGGGTAACCAGGTCATCCCGGTCGAGCAGCCGCGCATCTATTACGGCGAGGTCATCGCCGACACGGACGCCGACTACGCGATCGTCGGCGGATCCCAAGGTTCGGATCCGCGGGAGTACGACACGGACACCTCGCGCTACACGTACACCGGTTCGGGTGGTGTGCCGATCGGCAACTGGTTCAACCGGCTGGCGTTCGCGGCCAAGTACACCGAGCGCAACATCTTGTTCTCCGGTGCCATCGGTTCGGATTCCAAGATCATCTACAACCGGGACCCGCGGGACCGTGTCACGCACGTCGCCCCGTGGCTGACCGCGGACGGCGACTCGTACCCGGCCGTCGTCGACGGCAAGGTCGTGTGGATCGTGGACGCCTACACCACCCTGCAGGACTACCCGTACGCCCAGCGCAGTTCGCTCGACGGACTCGTCGAGGACAGCATCGACCAGAACACCGGCCGCCTGCTGCCCCGTAAGGAGGTGTCCTACATCCGCAACTCGGTGAAGGCCACCGTCGACGCGTACGACGGCACCGTGAAGCTCTACCAGGTGGACCAGAACGATCCGGTGCTCGATGCGTGGATGGGTGTCTTCCCGGATGCGGTTCAGCCGGCGGATTCGATTCCCGACGAACTGCGTGCGCACTTCCGCTATCCCGAGGACCTGTTCAAGGTGCAGCGCGAGATGCTCGCCAAGTACCACGTGGACGATCCGAAGGAGTTCTTCACCAACAACGCGTTCTGGTCGGTTCCGAGCGATCCCACGATCGACACGAGCGCGAACCAGCCGCCGTACTACGTGCTGGTCGGTGATCCCGAGACCGGGAAACCGTCGTTCAATCTGACCAGTGCGATGGTGGGTTACAGTCGCGAGTTCCTGTCCGCATATCTGTCGGTGAAGTCGGATCCGGAGAATTACGGCAAGTTCACCGTGCTTCAGTTGCCGACGGACACGCAGACCCAGGGTCCGCAGCAGACCCAGAACTCGATGATCTCGGATCCCCGGGTGGCGTCGGAGAGAACCCTGCTCGAGAGATCGAACAAGATTCAGTACGGCAACCTGCTGACCTTGCCGATCGCGGACGGCGGCATCCTCTATGTCGAACCGATGTATACGGAGCGAAGTTCGACGGGCCCGAACACGTCGACGTTCCCGCAGCTGTCCCGAGTGCTGGTGAGCTACCGCGAGCCACCGCCGAGTAACAGTGTGCGTGTCGGGTACGCCCCGACGTTGGCGCAGGCGCTCGACCAGGTGTTCGGCGCCGGCACGGGTTCGGTGGCGACGGCACCCAGTGCGGAAGAAGGGACGCCCCCGGAGACCGGCACCACGCCGCCCGTCGATCAGGGTGCGGCACCGGCGCCCACCGCTCCGGCGACACCGCCGTCCGGCACGGATGTCTCGGCGGCCGTGGCGGAGTTGGACGCATCCCTCGACGCGTTGACGTCGGCGCAGCGCAGCGGTGACTTCGCGGCCTACGGCGCAGCGCTCGCTCGCGTCCAGAAGGCGGTCGCCGCGTACGAGGCGATCCCGAAGTAGCGGCGTCTCGGCCACAACGAGAACGAGGCCCTGTCATCCGAACCGGATGACAGGGCCTCGTCGTATGAGCAAAAGATCAGCGCAGTGCGTCGACCAGCTGCGGGTTGGTGTCCACCAGCTGCTGGAACTGCTGTCCGTAGCCGTTCTGCTCGGCGACCTGACGCGCGGCGTCGAGCGCCTGCTGTGCGGCGGGCTGGACCGGGGCGGGTGCCTGAACCTGAGCCGGAGCGGCGGGGGCTGGGGCCGGGGTGGGCTCCGGGGCGGGGGCCGGAGCCTCGGCGACGTCGCCGCCACCGGTGGACAGGTACTGACCGCACACCGGCCATGCACCCTGGCCCTGGGTCGCGAGAACATTCTCGGCGACGCGGACCTGCTCGGCCTTGCTGGCGTTCGATGCCGAGCCGGTGCCGCCGTTGGCCTCCCAGGTGCTCTGCGAGAACTGCAGGCCGCCGTAGTAGCCGTTTCCGGTGTTGATTCCCCAGTTGCCGCCGCTCTCGCACTGGGCGACGCCGTCCCAGTTGTGGGAAGCGGCGGAGGCGGTGCCGGTGCTCAGTCCGAGCGGGACGGCGACGACGGCTCCGGTGACGGCGATCCAGCCGAGGGCACGCTTGCTGATGCTGTGATTGGTCATGCGGGGTCAATCCTCTCCGCGCTTGCTGGCGTGGCCGGCCTGCGGGCGACGACGTTCGCGTCGTCACGCCGGGCTGCGAGTCTGTGCCGCGTCCCTGCCCCTCGAAGGTTTCGGGGATTCCGAACCCGCGGGGCAGAGCTAGCAGCGGCGGGCCGGCTTTCGCCCGGTTGTTTCGGGCCGAGAGCGACCGTACGGGAGCTTTGCCCGCAGTTCACCTGGCGAAAATGGTGGACAGCTGTCCGGCTGCGACGGCGAATTATCGCTGTCTTTGCAGGTCAGAGCGTCTCGATATCGTTTCGGCGTCTATTCGTTACCCTGCTGTTATGTGGTGGGGATCACCACGATTTTGTGCAGCGGCTCACGTCGAAATGGCAGGAAAGCGGGTCCCGGTGGTGTAAGACGAGGACTCGCTATTCAGGAGTGCCCCGCGCGCAGTCGTGCTGCGCGCGGGGCACTTCGAGCAAGGTGCGGATCAGAGGTACTGTCCGCAGACCGGCCAGGCGCCGGGTCCCTGGGTTGCCAGGACGTTCTCGGCGACGCGGATCTGCTCCTCGCGCGATGCGTTGGCCGGTGAGCCGGAGCCGCCGTTCGCTGCCCAGGTGCTGTCGGTGAACTGCAGACCGCCCGAGAAGCCGTTTCCGGTGTCGGCGCCCCAGTTGCCGCTGCTCTCGCACGCTGCGACGGCGTCCCAGTCTCCGGAAGCGGCCGATGCGGTGCCGGTGCTCAGGCCGAGCGGCACTCCGATGACTGCTCCGGTGAGTGCGATTGCGCCCATGGTCCGCTTGACGATGCTGGAATTGGTCATGTGGTTGTTTCCTCTCCGCGCCTGCTGACGAGGTGGTGGTGGTGCGGTAACGGCTGGTGTGCCGACCCGGTGGTCGATCTGTCCTCGTCCCTGCCCCTCGAGGTGTCGGGATTCCGAATCCCGCGGGGGCAGGTCGAGCTGCGGCGGGTCGGCGTTGCCCGGTAGTTTCGGGCTGGCAACGAACGTACGCGGTGATCACGGAATGGTCACGGGTCGATTTTCTGTGACGGGCGTCCAAATGCTGGGACGAACGACCGCTGTTTTCCCAGGTCGTCCCCGACGTTTCAGGTCTCGGCAGCGTTACAGATTTTCGCCCGAAATGTGACGAGCGTCATAACATTCAGGTAACGGATGTGACTCGAGTGGTGCTGAAAGGTTGCTAGTCGGACGCTTTCCGGGCGATTTGCAATCCGTTCGTTCGCTCGTGTAACTTTGTTCATGCAACGCGGGGTGGAGCAGCTCGGTAGCTCGCTGGGCTCATAACCCAGAGGTCGCAGGTTCAAATCCTGTCCCCGCTACCACTGAAGAACCGGCGTCCTGGAATCCAGGACGCCGGTTCTTTTTTGTCTGCTCGCCCCCGTCGAGGGCGACCCTCACATCCGCGTCGTTCGTACCAGCAATCCCGCCACATGGGCGCATGCTGCAGCCCGCGCGCCGACCGCGTCACCGGACTCGATGGCGCCGACGATCCGCTCGTGCTCGGTGACGGCCAGCCTCCGATTCAGATCCGCACTCCACATGTCCGACCGGTACAGATGCGATTGCCCGTCCAACCGCAGGAGGGCTACGCTCAGTGGCTTGTTGCGCGCGGTTTCCCGGATGAGGGTGTGGAATTCGAGGTCGAGCCGTGAATCGCGGCGCTGATCGGCGGGACCGTCCAGCAGCTCACGTTGGACCTGCACCATCTTCTTCAACTGCTGCACCGTCTCGTGGGTGGCGGCGGCAGTCGCATGAAATGCGGCCAGTCCGTCGAGCACCTCACGGACCTCGAAGACGGCGCGGATCGAGTCCGCGTCGAGAGAATCGACCTTGGCGCCCGCATTGCGGGTGTAGACCGCGATGCCCTCGTAGATGAGTTGCTGCACGGCCTCCCGGACAGGGGTACGGCTGACGTTCAGTTTCGCGGCCAGCGCCGGAACGCTGAGTGGCGTACCAGGGGGCAGTTCGCCGGAGAAGATCTGTTCACGAAGAGTGTCGTGAACGGATTCGGTGAGCAGGGCTCGCTCCGTGTGTGTCATCGATCCTTCCGAACCCTTTCCTCGAGGCGGGTCGTGACCTCGCCGCCCGGCCCGGCTCCTGCGTCGACTCTATTCGATCGCCGGCGGGAGGGCGCCCCACCGACTGATGCTGCCAGCGGGTGGACAGGACCCGCGCGGCTTCGCGAAGTGCCGCAGTCGGTTTGACGCCCGCTTCACGCCGGCGACCTTGGCCGCGATGTTCTCCGCGACCGTGATCGGCGGATATCCCGGCACCCCGTCGACGAGAGTCCCGGGAGCGGTTCGATCACGGCGTCGTGGTCTCGGCTCCCACGACGAAGGCTTCGTAGAAGTCGTTCATCCGATTCGCGGATTCCACCCCGAGACTCATGCTCAGGGACTCGGACGCGGGGTCGAGTGCACTGGCCAGCCGGTCGACCGTCGCTCCGGGAATCCGGTGACCGACGATCTGGACGAAGCCGACCTCACGGCAGGCGGTGTCGAGTTCCGCCGCCACACGTGCGCATTCGGCACTGTTGTGGGCGCGGGCTCCCCCGGCGAGATACGGCGTGATGTCGACGGTCGGGGCGGAGAACGGGGAAGTGAGCATGACGGCCTTTCGTGAAGGTGTGCTCAGGATCTGTGGCAGCACGAGTGCCAGCTGCCGACGAGCAGTCGGGACAGGATGCCGAACGCGGAGAACACGGCGACACCGGACGCGATCACGATCGCGGCGACGAGATCCTCGGATTGGAGCCGGCTGCGGAACACGTCGAGAAGCGTGCCGATGCCGGGCTCGCCCTTGGCGAAGAACAGGTCTCCGATGATCGTGCCGACCGCGACGAGGCCGGACGCGGTGCGAATGCCGGTGAGAACGGCGGGCAGTGCCGTCGAAGTTCCAGCTTCACCAGGCGATCTCATCGGGATGCCCGGCCGAGTGTGAACAGGTCGTGGAGGCCGCGGTCGACGGACTGGAGTCCGAAGTGAGTGTTGGTGATGATGGGAAAGGCGGCGATGAGGACGCAACGAGTGTGCGGGCCGTCATTCCGTAACCGAAGCACAGGCCGATCAGCGGGACGCGGGCAGTGACGGCGAGGGCCTCGAGCATAGGGGACAGGTGCTTTCAGTCCAGGAGCGACTGCGTGAGAACGCGATTCGGCGGAGGAAGGAGGAACTGCCGTTCGGGGGAGAGGACGAACCAGCTCACCGCGGACCACAGGGCGAGTGCTCCCGCCGGCGACAGCACGGGTAACTGCAGGCCCGCGGCCATCCTGACCGTTCGCGGCCGCCGCGCCGAGGGGCCGCTCGTGGCCGTGACGGCCGGGGTTCGCGCGCTCGCGACGGGAGGACTCGGGCTACATCTACGCGTCCATCGTCTCCGTCCGCGCGGACAAGGTGGAATCGCTGACGCCGTGCCTGCAGAAGCTGGTGCCGATCATCCAGCAGTCCACCGCCGACTACGTCTCCGCTCCCGAGTCCACCAACGAGGCCATCGTGGACGGCGTGTCCCAGGACTCCTCGTTCTCGCCTTATGCCGAGGGTGAGGCGGAGTTCAGTGCGACACTGCTGAAGGACGAAGGGCTGATCGCGAACGAGGCCGACGGATCGGTCGGAACGTACGACATGGCGCGAGTGCAGGGGACGGTCGACGAACTGAAACCGATCCTCGTCGCCGGGGGTGCCGCGATCCCGGATTCGCCGACCGCGGAACAGATCTACACGAACCGGTTCACCGATCCCGGGATCGGGATCAGCTCTCCGTGACGTCCATCTCGATCAGGACGCGACGCAGCAACTTGCCCGTCGCGTTGCGGGGAAGTTCTTCGATGAAGATGACCTCGCGGGGCACCTTGTACCGCGCCAGGTTCGACTTGACGTGGGCCTTCAACTCGTCGGCGTCCTTTGCGGATCCCGGGCCGGCTACCACGAAAGCTCGGAGGCGATGGCCGAATTCGGAGTCCTCGACACCGATCACAGCGGCCTCGAGCACGTCCTCCCGGTCGGCGAGCAGGTTCTCGACCTCGAGAGGGTAGACGTTCTCGCCGCCGGACACGATCATGTCGTCGTCCCGGCCGTCCACGAAGAGGAGGCCGTTGCGGTCGAAGTGGCCGACGTCGCCGGTGGACAGCAGACCGTTGATGCGTTCCTTGTCGCGACCGTCGGTGTATCCGGAGAAGCTGAGACCGCTGGCGACGAAGATCCGTCCGACGGTCTCGGGTTCGGTGATCCGCTGACCCGACTCGTCATAGAGTTCCACGTGGCAGGTGACGGGTGCCCGCCCCGCGGTGCCCGGCGCCAGCGCAAGGTCGGCCGGAGTCGCGACGGTGGCGACGGCGACCTCGGTGGAGCCGTACAGGTTGTGGAGCACGTCGCCGAAAGCGGCGGTGGTGCGTTTGCAGAGGTCGGGGGAGAGGGCGGATCCGGCCGCGAAGATGATCTTCAGGCTCGACGTGTCGTACTTGGCCAGGGTCTCCGGCCCGAGGTCGATGATGCGCTGCAGCATGGTGGGAACGACGACCAGTGTGTCGCAGCGGTGCTTCTCGACCAGGCGGATCGTGTTCTCCGGATCGAACTTGCGATGCATCACCACGGTCTGGCCCAGTGCCAGTGCCAGTGCGAACTGGGAGACTCCGGTCCCGTGGAACGCGGGGGCCGCCATCATCATCGTCTGCCCGCGTCGCAGCGGAACCCGGTCGAGGAACTGGGCCGACGCGAGCGGCGACGTGTGTCCGCGGGGAGCGCCCTTCGGTGTGCCCGTGGTGCCGCTGGTGAGGAGGACGAATCCGCCCTGCGTGGACGGCGCGGGCAGCGAACTGCGGTCTCTGCCCTCCATCACGTCGTCGAGCGTGCCGACCTGGGACGTCGAATCGTCCTCCGCCCAGGAGCGATAGGTGAGGACCTCGTCCGGGAGGGCCTCGGCGACCGCGTGGAACTCGTCGTCGTATACGAACGCCTGAACCTGCTCGCGGGCGGCGACGTCGACGAGCTGGGGCCGGGCGAACCCGGTGTTCATCAGCACCAGCTTGGTGCCGTTCTTGGCGGCAGCGAGCATCGTCAGGACCAGGCCGCGATGATTGCGGCACATGCATCCCATGACGGAACCGGGAGTGATGCCATCGGCCTGCCACGCCCGCACCAGGGCGTTGGACTGCTCCTCGATGTCGGTGTAGGTGAGCGGGCCGCGCTCGTCGATCAGGGCCACCGCATCCAGTCCGGCCTCGGCATTGGCGTGGACGGGCCCGGCGAACGGACCGTACTTCCGCACGGCCAGGATCGATCGGACGCCCTGGTCGACGCGGGGAAAGGGAACGAGGCCTGCGCGGTTCATCACCCGCACAGCTCCCACGGTGTCCGTGATCTTGGTGAGGAAGTGCTGAGCTGGCATGGAGAACCCCTCCGGCTGCAGTGACGGATTTCCCGTCCAGCGTAGATGACGTGAGGGGGCCGGCCGCGCGGTCCGGTGAAGCCGGACGTCCCGCACGAAGAAGCCCCCGCCGCAGGTGAGTGCGGCGGGGGCTGCACCCCTCGATGGAAGTCCCCCTCGAGCTGCTACTTCAGCTCGGCGGACGACTTTCCGAGCAGACGGCGAGCGACGATCAGCTGCTGGATCTGCTGCGTTCCCTCGAAGATGTCGAGGATCTTGGAATCGCGCGCCCACTTCTCGAGCAGCGGGCGCTCCGAGTAGCCCAAGGTGCCGGCGAGTTCGACGGCCTTGAGGGAGATGGCGGTTCCGGTGCGACCGGCCTTCGCTTTCGACATGGATGCTTCGAGAGAGTTCGGCTTCTTGTTGTCCGCCATCCACGTTGCGCGCAGCGCGAGCAGGTAGGCGGCTTCCCAGTCGGCCTCGAGCTGCAGGAACTCGGCGGCGGCCGCGTGCTGGTTGTACGCGGGAGTGTCGTAGGAGATCTCCACACCGGCGTCGGAGAGGATGCTGCGCAGTTCCTCGAGCGCGGCGCGGCCGAGGCCGACCGCCATGCCGGCGACGATCGGACGGGTGTTGTCGAACGTCTGCATGACGCCGGCGAAGCCCTTCTCGACGTTGACCTCCGGCGTGCCGAGCAGGTTGTCCCTGGGGATCCGGCAGTCCTGCAGCAGCAGGACCGCGGTGTCGGACGCCTTGATGCCCAGCTTGTGCTCGAGGCGGGCGACGCTCAGGCCCGGGGCGTCGCGCGGGACGACGAACGACTTGATCGCGGCGCGGCCCTTCGTCTTGTCGACGGTGGCCCACACGACGATGTGCGTGGAGCGCTCGCCGGCCGTGACGAAGATCTTCTCGCCGTTGAGCACGTACTCGTCGCCGTCGAGCACCGCGGTGGTGGTGACGGCGGCGGAGTCGGAACCGAAACCGGGTTCGGTGATGGCCATCGAGGCCCACACCTTGCCGAAACGCTCGAGCTGCTCGTCGGTGGCGACGGCGGCGATGGCCGAGTTGCCGAGGCCCTGGTACGGGATCGCCAGTGTGAGACCCACGTCGCCCCAGCAGGTTTCGATGACGTTCATCAGCGACGACATGTTGCCGCCGTTCACGTTCCCGATGACCTTCGGCTCGTCGCCCCGTCCGAGGGCGGCGCCCGCCGCGCCCTTACCGGAGTCGTTGAGTCCCTCCACCATGGCGGCCATGGTGTCGAGTTCCTTGGGGTAGGCGTGCTCGGCGAGATCGTACTTGCGGGAGATCGGCCGGAAGATTTCCGCGGCGACCTGGTGCGCCTGATTCGCGGAGGCTTTGAGCTTCTTGGGAAGTTCGAGGTTGATCATGACAGTTTCCTTAGTTCGAATCCGGCCGCTCAGATCAGGACGATGCCCTCGGCGACGCCGATGGCGCGCAGATCGCGGTACCAGCGCTCCACGGGATGTTCCTTGGTGTAACCGTGGCCACCGAGCAGCTGAACGCCGTCGAGGCCGATCTGCATGCCCTTCTCGGACGCCAGCTTTCGGGCGAGGGCCGACTCGCGGGCGAAGGAGAGCCCCTGCTCGGCGCGCGAGGCGCCGCGCAACGTCACCAGACGCAGGCCGTCGAGCTCGATGCCGATGTTCGCGACCATGAACGCGACCGCCTGACGGTTGCTGATCGGTTCGCCGAACGCGACCCGCTCGTTGACGTACGGGATCACGTAGTCGAGGACGGCCTGTCCGGTTCCGACCGCGAGCGACGCCCAGCCCAGGCGGGCCAGCCGGATGGCGTCGGCGTATTCGGCCTTCCGCACGTCGGCGTCGGCGTCGCCGAGCAGCCCCGACTCGGGCACGGCGACGTCGGTGAGGTTGAGCCGGCCGAGGCCCGCGGCGCGCAGACCCATGCTCGGGTCCGCCTCGACGACGAGTCCCTTCGTGTCGGCCTCGACGATGAAGAAGGAGGGCTTGCCGTCGAGTTCGGCTGCCACGATGAATAGCTCCGACGAGGCGGCGGCGGGAACGAGGCTCTTGACGCCGTTGAGTTTGTAACCGCTGGGCGAGCGAACCGCCTTGGTCTGCAACGCGAACGGATCGAACAGTGCGCGGGGCTCGTTGACGACCACGGCGGCGTTCGGAACCTGCTCGCCCGTGAACGAGGGCAGGTAGGTCTTCTGCTGGGAGTCGGTGCCCCACTGGGTGAGGGCGACGGCGACGCCGCTCGGCGCGAGGATCGGCAGGGCGAGTCCCATGTCGCCGTGGGCGAGAGCCTCGGCGACGAGGGAGTTGGTGACGGCCCCGCGCTCACTGGCGGCCCCGTCGAGTTCCTCGGGAACATTGATCAGGGTGATGCCGAGTTCGGCGGCGCGCTTCACGAGATCCGCAGGGGCAGCGGCGGCAGCGTCGGCGTCGTGGCCCGCGGGTCGCAGGATCTCGGCCGCGAACTCGCGCACGGTCTCGACGATCATCTGCTGCTCGTCGCTCGGGGTGAGGTCGAAGTAGCCGGCCTTGGCGGTCGGGTTGTCGGGGAGGCGTTTCGGCGCACCGCCGCCGGACACCTTCTGGAACCCGCGGGTCGCGGCGCCGAGCGTCTTGAAGCCGGTCTTCGTGCCTTCGTAGGTCACCCGGTCGATCGTCTGGCGAAGGTTGTACTTCTCGGCCAGATCGGAACCGGTGATCTTGGTCAGCACGCGCATCGCGGCACCCATGGCGTCGCGCTTGACCGGATTCAGTCCGACGGCGGACGTGTCGCGGGGCTTCCGCTTCGCGCTGTCGTTGGGGGCAACAGTGTCTTGCTTGCTCATGATCACCAGCTGTTTCTCGGTGTTCGGGCGTGGACACGAGCTATCTTACTCAGCAGTAAGGTGGGTGTCTACTATTGAGTAAGTTCGAGTGCCTGCGACCGTCCGCGGAAGCGTCCCGGCGCCTGTTCGGGGAGGAGGTGGCGGCGAGTCCGCTCACCTAGGGCGACACGATGATCGATATCCCCGGATTCGTCGGCTCCGTCACCGCCGGGTCGAGTCGAGGGGCGGCGCGAGCGAGGGCGAAATCGGCTCGGACCGAGCAGCGGTTCGCCGTAACCACAGGTGGGGTCCAGCGACCAGGCAGGATCCCGAACGTGCCCGCGCGTGCGGTGGGCGTGAAGTAGCGGCCCCGGAATCGTCGACGGTGGACGCGGCCAACCGCGGAATCGGGGAGTCTCGGGGCCGAGGAGGGCGGAGGCGGACTCCTCCGCCGGAGTCCTGTCAGAACCCGCTGTCTGTATTGACTCCGACGTCAGTTCGAATTGACTCCGACGTCAGTTCGAATTGACTCCGACGTCAGTTCGCGCGCAGACGGGACAGCGCCTCGTCGTGCAGCAGCGTGTTGGTGGCCAGTGCGCTGCCTCCGTGCGGGCCGTCGGCGCCGGCGAGGTTGGTGAAGCGGCCGCCGGCCTCGCGCACCAGGACGTCGAGGGGCGCGAGGTCCCACAGCGACACCTCGGGTTCGGCGGCGATGTCGACGGCGCCCTCGGCGAGCAGGCAGTAGGAGAAGAAGTCACCGAAGCCGCGGACCCGCCACACGTCGTCGGTGAGGGAGAGGAACTGTTCGCGGATGCCCAGTTCCTTCCATCCCGACAGGCTCGAGAACGTGAGGCTGGCCGATCCGAGTCGGTCGACGGCGGAGACGGCGAGGCGAGTGGGCTCCGACCTGTCGAACGTCGACCAGGCGCCCGCGCCCGAAGCGGCCCACCAGCGGCGCGCGAGTGCCGGGGCGCTCACCACGCCGACGGTGGGAACGCCGTCCTCGAGCAACGCGATCAGGGTGGCCCAGATCGGGACGCCGCGGACGAAGTTCTTGGTCCCGTCGATCGGGTCGACCACCCACTGGCGTCCCGTGAACTGAGCGTTGCCGCCGAACTCCTCGCCCAGGACGGCGTCGGCGGGCCGCTCGGCTTCCAGCGTCGCGCGCACTGCCCGTTCCACGGCCAGGTCGGCGTCGGTGACCGGTGTGAGGTCGGGCTTGTCGTCGACCGACAGGTCGAGCGCCCCGAATCGCGCCCTGGTGATCGCGTCCGCTTCGTCGGCGATTCGGAGGGCGAGCTGCAGGTCGGCGTGGAGGTCGGTCACGGTCGCACAGATTACTCGTAGTGCTTATTCGTACCGCGCCGGCGCGAACTCAGTCGATCTTCACTTCGGCGAGTTTTCCGGTGGCGACGTCGAAGACGAACCCGCGAAGGGACGTGGTCGCCGTGATGAACGGGCTGGACTGGATGCGGCGCAGCGACTGCCGGACGTCCTCGTCGAGGTCGGAGAACGCCTCGGCCGACCAGGCCGGCTTGATACCGACCTCGTCCTGGATGGACTTCTTGAAGTCGTCGTCCGTGAACGTGAGCATTCCGCAGTCCGTGTGGTGGATGAGGATGATCTCGGTGGTGCCGAGCAGTCGCTGGCTGATCGCGAGCGACCGGATCTCGTCGTCCGTCACGACACCGCCGGCATTGCGGATGACGTGCGACTCACCCTCCTGGATGCCGAGGGCCCGGTAGACGTCCAGACGCGCGTCCATGCAGGCGAGAACCGCGACGTGCTTGCTCGGGGGGAGGGGGAGTGGCCCGGTGAATCCGGCGGCGTACTCCTCGTTGTTCTTCAGGTACTGGTCGGTCACGGTCATCGTCGACTCCGTCCGGAATGGCGGCACAAACATGTGCGTACTCGTGCATGTAACAAGGAGCGTCCGGGGTGCGCAAGGGTTCGACTCGCCGTGATCGGAAGGGGTGACTTCGGCTGGGAAGCAGGGGTGAGAGGGCCCGCGCGCGCACCCGGTAACCTTGGGAACCGTGCATCCCGACGTATCCGCAGACCTCAGCGAGCTCGACACCACCCTCCGTACCGTCGAATCGGTGCTGGACGTGGAGGAGTTGCGCCGCCGCATCGACGAGCTCGAACACCAGGCCGCCGATCCGGAGCTGTGGAACGACCAGGAGCACGCCCAGCAGGTCACCAGCCAGCTCTCGCATTCGCAGGCCGAACTGCGGCGCGTCGAGGAACTGCGGTCGCGGCTCGACGACATGCCGGTGCTCTACGAACTCGCCGAGGACGAGGGCGCGGAGGCCATCGCGGACGCCGACGCCGAGCGGCACAGCCTGCGCGAGGACATCGCCGCGATGGAAGTCAAGACGATGCTCTCCGGCGAATACGACGAGCGTGACGCGCTGGTCAACATCCGCTCCGGCGCGGGTGGCGTCGACGCCGCCGACTGGGCCGAGATGCTGATGCGCATGTACGTCCGCTGGGCGGAGAAGCACGGCTACGGCGTCGAGGTCTATGACACGTCCTACGCGGAAGAGGCCGGCATCAAGAGCGCGACGTTCGCGGTCAAGGCGCCGTACAGCTACGGAACCCTGTCCGTCGAGATGGGCACGCACCGGCTGGTCCGGATCAGCCCGTTCGACAACCAGGGTCGCCGCCAGACGTCGTTCGCCGAGGTCGAGGTCCTGCCCGTGGTCGAGACCACCGACCACATCGACGTCAACGAGAACGACGTCCGCGTCGACGTGTACCGCTCCTCGGGCCCCGGTGGGCAGTCCGTCAACACCACCGACTCCGCGGTCCGGTTGACGCACATCCCGACCGGCATCGTCGTGACCTGTCAGAACGAGAAGTCGCAGCTGCAGAACAAGGTGTCGGCGATGCGCGTCCTGCAGGCCAAGCTGCTCGAGGTCAAGCGCAAGGAGGAGCGCGCCGAGATGGACGCGCTCAAGGGCGACGGCGGCAGTTCCTGGGGCAACCAGATGCGGTCGTACGTGCTGCACCCGTACCAGATGGTCAAGGATCTGCGCACCGAGTACGAGGTCAACAACCCGTCGGCGGTGCTCGACGGTGACATCGACGGATTCCTCGAATCGGGCATCCGCTGGCGGATGCGCGAGAATCAGGCGTCCTAATACCTATGGAAGCGACGGCGGCGATGTTCGCTCCCACCCAGAACCTGCTCGACTGGCTCTCGTCGACGGGGCTTGCGGTGTCGCTCACCGTCCTCGGGGCGATCCTGATGGCGCGATTCGTCAATTGGGGTGGCAGCAAGGTCACCGACCGGATCGACAGCAACTACATGCAGGGCGACGCTCTTGTGCGGTCCGAGGCGACCAAGCACCGGCACTCGGTGGCGCAGGTGATCACCTGGGTGATCATCACCATCATCTACGTCATCGCAACGATGAAGGTGCTGGATCAGCTGAGCCTGCCGATCGGCAGCCTGGTGGCCCCGGCCACCGTGCTCGGTGCGGCGCTCGGTTTCGGCGCGCAGCGCGTGGTGCAGGACATCCTCGCCGGCTTCTTCATCATCACCGAACGGCAGTACGGGTTCGGCGACACGGTGCAGCTCGCGGTGACAGGGTCGTCGGAAGACGCGGAGGGTGTGATCGAGGACGTCACGCTCCGAGTCACCCGGATGCGGAACTCGGACGGTGAGGTCATCACCGTTCCCAACGGCCAGATCGTGAAGGCGATCAACCTGTCCAAGGACTGGGCGCGTGCCGTGATCGACGTTCCCGTCCCGGCGACGTCGGACATCAACCGGGTCAACGAGGTGCTGCACCAGGTCGGTGTCGAGGCCTTCGCGGATCGCGGGCTGAAGAAACTACTGCTCGACGAACCGACGGTGATGGGAGTGGAGAGTCTGACGGTCGACGAGGTCAGCGTTCGCGTCGTGGCGCGAACCCTGCCGGGCAAGCAGTTCCAGGTGGGGCGCGCACTGCGCGTGCGCATCGCCACCGCGATGAGACGGCAGGGGATCACCGTCGAACCGGACCTCCAGACGGTCCGGGCAGCGGAGGGCGAGGGATGACCGACGAACCGCGGCGCGGACTGGACCGGATTCTGCACTCGTCGTTCCTTCCCGCGAAGATCTTCGGCGGACGGGTGCGGACGTCGACGCTGGTGCTGTGCATCCTCTGGGTGGTGCTGTACACGCTGTACACGTACCTGAACCCTGTCGAAGAGGTGGTCCAGGGACCCGTCGCGCCGGCTGTCGTGCCCACCCGGGAAGCGCCCCTTCAGGAGACGACGCTGCCGACATCGGAGATCGAGACGACGACCGAGTCGACGTCGGAGACGGTCACGACCACCGAGGCGACGCCCGAGCCGACCCCGCAGGAGACGGCGCCCACGGGGACCAGCCAGGTGACGTCGACCCCGACGTTGCCGTTCGGGATTCCCAACCCGTTTCCGCCTCCGCCCACGGGCACCCCGCCGACCACGTCTTCCGTCCCGACGACGTCGGCGACACCGCCGAGTGGGCGATGACGTCCGCGCGTTGCTCCATTTGGTCACTGTTCGATAACGTCTAGACTGGCTCCTCGTGATCAGCGTCGAGAATGTGTCGAAGTCGTACAAGACCTCCACGAGGCCCGCCCTGGACAAGGTGAGCGTCGAGGTGGACAAGGGCGAGTTCGTCTTCCTCATCGGCCCGTCGGGCTCGGGAAAGTCGACCTTCATGCGCCTGCTCCTCAAGGAGGAGTCGCCGACGTCGGGTGACATTCACATCGCGGACTTCCACGTCAACAAGCTTTCCGCCCGGCGCGTGCCGAAGCTGCGGCAGAGCATGGGCGTCGTCTTCCAGGACTTCCGGCTCCTGCAGAAGAAGACCGTGTCCGAGAACGTCGCGTTCGCGCTCGAGGTGATCGGGAAGCCGCGCGCGATGATCTCCCGGACCGTGCCCGAAGTGCTCGAAATGGTCGGGTTGTCCGGGAAGGCGGATCGTCTCCCCACCGAACTGTCGGGCGGTGAGCAGCAGCGTGTCGCCATCGCGCGGGCGTTCGTGAACCGGCCGCTGGTGCTGCTGTGCGACGAGCCCACCGGAAACCTGGACCCGGAGACGAGCCAGGACATCATGCTGCTGCTCGAACGGATCAACCGCACCGGAACGACGGTGGTGATGGCCACCCACGACCACCACATCGTCGACTCGATGCGCCGTCGGGTGGTGGAGCTGGACCTCGGCAGAGTGGTGCGCGACGAGGCTCGGGGTGTGTACGGCGTGGGGCGTTAGCCGCCCTCCCTGCACTCCAGCTTCAGTATTGTCCCCAAGTCTCCTACGAAGGACTCTGATTCCCCGATGCGTGCCAGTTTCATTTTCAGTGAGGTCCTGACCGGACTCCGTCGCAACGTCACCATGACCATCGCGATGATCCTCACCACCGCGATCTCGCTCGGCCTGTTTGGCAGCGGGTTGCTGGTGGTGCAGATGGCCGGCAAAACCCAGCAGATCTTCCTGGACCGCGTCGAGGTGCAGATCTTTCTCACCGACGACATCTCCACGTCGGACCCGGGGTGTGAGGGGGAGATCTGCAAGACGCTGCGCACCGAGCTGGAAGAGACGCCGTCGGTGGTGTCGGTGGAGTATCTCAACCGGGACGACGCCGTGAAGGACGCGACGGAGCGGGTGTTCAAGGATCAACCCGAGCTCGCCGCACTCGTCAGCCCCGACAGCTTCCCGGCCTCGTTCAAGGTCAAGCTCAGCGACCCCGAGCGGTTCGGCGTGATCAACGAGAAGTTCGGCACCCGCCCGGGAGTCGAGAGCGTCCTCAACCAGCGCGAGCTGGTGGAGCGGCTCTTCAGCGTCCTCAACGGCGTGCGCAACGCCGCGTTCGCGATCGCGATCGTGCAGGCCGTCGCGGCAATCCTGCTGATCGCGAACATGGTTCAGATCGCGGCGTTCACCCGGCGCACCGAGGTCGGCATCATGAGGCTGGTCGGCGCCACCCGCTGGTACACACAGTTGCCGTTCCTGCTCGAGGCGGTGGTCGCCGCGCTGGTGGGTGCCGTTCTTGCCATCGTGGGCCTGTTCACCGCGAAGAACATGTTCATCGACGACGTGCTCGCGGATGTCTACGAGGCCAACATCGTGGCCCGGATCTCCAACAGTGACGTGCTGTTCGTCTCACCGGTGCTGATCCTCGTGGGCGTCGGAATGGCGGCGGTCACCGCGTACGTGACCCTGCGCTTGTACGTCCGCGAATAATTCGGTTTGCCTCTTCTCCTATGCTGGAGGGTACGAACTGTTCACCTCGGACATCGCGGACTGAAAGGCCCGGAAAGTGAAGGAAAAGGGCCGCAAGGTCATTGCGACCAATCGCAAGGCGCGTCACAACTACACCATCCTCGACGTCTACGAGGCGGGGATCGCCCTCGTCGGTACCGAGGTGAAGAGTCTGCGCGAGGGCAAGGCGTCGCTGGTCGACGCGTTCGCCACCGTCGACGACGGTGAGGTCTGGTTGCGCTCACTGCACATTCCCGAATACACGCAGGGCACGTGGACCAACCACGCGCCGCGCCGTACCCGGAAGTTGCTGCTGCACAAGCGGGAGATCGAACACCTCGTCGGCAAGACGCGGGAGGGAAACCAGACTCTGGTTCCCCTGTCGATGTACTTCTCCGACGGCAAGGTCAAGGTGGAGCTCGCGCTCGCGAAGGGTAAGCAGGACTACGACAAGCGCCAGGATCTGGCCAGGCGGACCGCCGAGCGCGAGGTGACCCGCGAACTCGGCCGCCGAGTCAAGGGCATGCGCTGACGTCCGTCCTGCTCGCGCTCGTGGCCGCGATCGGTTACGGCGTGAGCGATTTCATCGGGGGAGTCGCGTCCCGCAGGGTCGCGGCGCTACGCGTCGTCATCGTGTCGTACCCGCTGTCGCTGCTGATCGTGCTCGTGATCGCCCCGTTCGCCGGGGGCACACTCACCTCGTCGTCCCTCGTCTGGGGCGCCGTGGCGGGAGTGGCCGGTGGTGTAGCGGTCTGGTGGTTCTACCTCGCGCTGGCCTCGGGACCGATGTCGGTGGTGTCGCCGCTGACGGCCGTGCTGGTCGCGGGCATTCCGGTACTGATCGGGCTCGCGTTCGGTGAGCGACCCGGGCCCATCGCGTACATCGGGATCGCCGTGGCCCTCGTCGCCGTCGTCCTCGTCAGCAGGGAATCTCCCGACGAGACCGCGGGAGAGGTCGCCGGGGGCAGGGTGCTGCGCTTCACCCGCACCGTGGCGCTGCTCACCGTCGGATCCGGCGTCGCGTTCGCGCTCTCCTTCGTCTCGCTGCATCAGATCGGTGACGACGGCGGGATGTGGGCGCTCGCCGTGTCCCGTGCCGCGGCGACCGCGGTGGTGTGGCTCGTCGCATTGTCCGCCGGCCACTTCGTGCTGCCGCACGGCGAACCCCTCAAGCTCGCCGTGTACGTGAGTTTCCTCGACGTCCTGGCCAATGCGGCCATGATGTACGCGTTCCAGGGCGGTCTGCTGTCGCTCGTCAGCGTGATCGGATCGCTGTACCCCGCCGCCACCGTTCTGCTGGCGATGGTGATGCTCGGTGAACGGGTGAGCAGAATGCAGCAGGCGGGGATGCTCCTCGCCCTCGCGGCCGTCGGAATGATCGCCGTGGCCAGCTGAAATACGGCCGCCGACACTCGGGAGGAAAACCGGGATGAATCCGGACCGGGTTCGCGTTACACTAGGTGGCCCCGCGAGACTCGTGGGGCACGTACGGGGCTGAACGGTTTCGACTGCGTACGTTGAGGTAGGGGAAGCGTGTCGGTGCAGGCAAGAGACCACCGTAAGCGTCGCTGCAAACATATAAGCGCCGATTCCAATCAGCGCGACTACGCACTCGCTGCCTAAGTAGCGACTGCGTGTCTGTCAGTCCGGGTTCGCCCTCGGCCCGGGTACTGGCATCAGCTAGAGGGCTTTACCGTTCGACTCGGTCGCGGAGTCGAATGGGACAACCAACAGCGACTGGGATCGTCATCCTGGCTTGTTTGCGAGACTGGGAGATCCAAGTAGAGACATAGCAAACTGCACACGGAGAAGCCCTAGCTTTGCTGCGGAGGACCCGGGTTCAATTCCCGGCAGCTCCACCGAGTCCGGGCCGGACACCACCAGGTGTCCGGCCCGGATTTTTTTGTGCCCTGCGAGTTCGAACGGCCCCGCCCCTCAGCCGTGACACGATGTGTGCCGTGTCCCTGACGAAACCGGTGGCCGTGGTCGCCCTGGGCGGTGCGCTCGGTGCGTCCGCGAGATTCCTGCTGGCCGCCCTGTGGCCGGGCATCTGGACCGTCCTTCTGATCAACGTGGTCGGGTCGCTCTTGCTCGGTTACCTCGCCGAGACGGTCGGGCCGGACCGGTTGTGGCGACTGTTCCTCGGAGTCGGCGTCCTCGGCGGCTTCACCACGTTCTCGACGTTCGCGGTCGACGCGGTGCGGGAGGACGCCGTCACAGGGACGCTCTACGTAGTGGCCACTCTGATACCGGCCCTGCTCGCGGCGCGGCTGGGGATGCTCGTCGGTCACCGGCACCGGCTGGCGCGACAGGCGGCGGCATGACCGTCCTCCTCGTAGCCCTCGGCGGCGCGCTCGGTGCGACGACGCGGTACCTCACCGGCCGGTACGTCGACTCGTACCGCAGCTTTCCGGTGGCCACCTTCCTGGTGAACGTCGCCGGGTGCCTGATCCTCGGACTGTTGTCGGGGGCGTCGATGTCCGTGCAGACGTTCGCCTTGCTGGGCACGGGTTTCTGCGGCGGACTGACCACGTACTCGACGTTCGCGGTGGAATCGGTGGGATTGCTGCGGATCCGGCGGGCGCTCCCGTCCGTCGTCTACGTGGTCGCGAGTGTGGCGGCCGGACTGGCCGCCGCCTGGCTGGGATTCCGATTGACGTCTTGAGGGCAGACTCCGGTGCGAGGGTGCAGGATGGGTGGGTAGTCGAGTTCGATCCCGATGAGTTTCCAGGAGGTCTCGTGGCGCACGACAGAGCGGGTCAGGTGGCACTGCCGGAGGATCTGGTAGACATCGCGCACCTGGTTACCGCGTACTACAGCGGCGTGCCCGACCCCGAGAATCCCTTGCAGCAGGTGGTGTTCGGGACATCCGGGCACCGCGGGTCGAGCCTGGACAACGCATTCAACGAGGCACACATCCTGGCCACTACCCAGGCCATCGTCGAGTACCGGGCGTCCCAGGGCATCGACGGGCCGCTGTTCGTCGGACGCGACACCCATGCCCTGTCGGAGCCGGCGTGGACGTCGGCTCTCGAAGTGCTGGCCGCGAACGACGTGACTGTGCTGATCGATTCGCGGAACCGGTACACCCCGACCCCCGCGGTCAGTCACGCGATTCTCCGCTACAACCGCAGCGGCCCGGAGTCGCAGGCCGATGGCATCGTCGTGACGCCGTCCCACAACCCACCCCGCGACGGCGGCTTCAAGTACAACCCGCCGCACGGAGGCCCCGCCGGCTCGGAGGCGACGACGATCATCGCCGATCGTGCCAACGAGTTACTCCGCCGGGACCTCTCGGGGGTGCGGAGAACTTCCGCGGAGCGGGCGATCCAGCGGGCCGAGCGGTACGACTTCCTCCGCTTCTACATCGACGACCTGCCGAGCGTCCTCGATCTCGACGCCATCCGGACGGCCGGAGTGCGGATCGGCGCCGACCCGCTGGGCGGAGCGAGCGTCGACTACTGGGGTGCGATCGCCGACACCCATCGACTCGATCTCGAGGTCGTCAACCCGCTCGTCGATGCCACGTGGCGGTTCATGACGCTCGACACCGACGGCAAGATCCGCATGGACTGCTCGTCGCCGGACGCCATGGCGTCGCTGATCGGAGCCCGGGACCGGTTCGACATCTCCACCGGAAACGACGCCGACGCGGACCGGCACGGGATCGTCACTCCCGATGGGGGACTGATGAATCCCAATCACTACCTCGCGGTTGCCATCGACTACCTGTTCTCGCACCGCAGGGGGTGGGGTTCGACAGTGAAGGTGGGCAAGACACTCGTCAGTTCGTCGATGATCGACCGGGTGGTCGGGAGCCTCGGCCGCGAACTGCTGGAGGTGCCGGTGGGTTTCAAGTGGTTCGTCCCCGGACTTCTCGAGGGCTCGCTCGGCTTCGGTGGCGAGGAGAGTGCGGGTGCGTCGTTCCTGCGCCACGACGGCGGGGTGTGGACCACCGACAAGGACGGGATCATCCTGGCCCTGCTCGCCTCGGAGATGACGGCGGTGACCGGCAAGACACCGTCGGTCCGGTACGGGGAACTGGCAGAGCAGCTCGGCAGCCCCGCCTACGCGCGTATCGATGCCCCCGCCACCCGCGAGCAGAAGGCGGTACTGGCGAAGCTGTCGCCCGAGCAGGTGTCGGCCACCGAACTGGCGGGGGAGCCGATCACCGCGACACTGACGAGTGCCCCGGGTAACGGGGCGGCCCTCGGCGGGCTGAAGGTCACCACCGAGTCGGCGTGGTTCGCGGCGCGGCCGTCGGGCACCGAGGACGTCTACAAGATCTACGCCGAATCGTTCAAGGGCCCGGACCATCTCGCGCAGGTGCAGGCGGCGGCCAAGGAACTGGTGGCCGACGTCCTGAAGTAGGTGTTCGGCCGGGGGTAGGTGCCGCCGCCGCTGCGGGGGCACCTACCATCGGATTCAACTATGAACACTCGCGCAGCCGGGCTGCCCGCCGGGCGCAGCCCGCGGCTCCCTTCGGAAATCTGGGTGCTGGTCTCGGCCAGCTTCGTCATCGCACTCGGATTCGGGATCGTCGCACCCGCCCTCCCACAGTTCGCCCGCAGTTTCGACGTGAGCGTGACGGCGGCGACGGTGGTGATCTCGTCGTTCGCGTTCATGCGCCTGGTCTTCGCCCCGGTCAGCGGCCGGCTCGTGCAGAAACTGGGGGAGCGGCCGGTCTACATCACCGGACTCCTGATCGTCGCCGCCTCGACCGCCGCCTGCGCGGTCGCGGGGGACTACTGGCAGTTGCTCGTCTTCCGCGCGCTCGGGGGCATCGGCTCGACGATGTTCACGGTGTCGGCGATGGGCCTGGTGATCCGCATCGCACCGGTGGACAGCCGCGGTCGAGTATCCGGGCTCTACGCGACGAGCTTCTTGATGGGGTCGATCTCCGGACCCCTCGTCGGCGGGCTGCTCGTCGGATTCGGACTGCGGGTTCCGTTCGTCATCTACGCGATCGCCCTCGTCATCGCGGCCGCGGTCGTCTTCGTGAGTCTGCGCGGTTCGCACCTGACGGCGCCCGACGCCACCGCCGCCGGAGCCGCCATGACGCTCCGGGAGGCTCTCGGGCAGCCCGTCTACCGCGCCGCGCTCGGCTCCAATTTCGCGTTCGGCGGGGTGATCTTCGGCGTGCGGGTCGCGATGGTCCCGCTGTTCGTCGTCGAGGCGCTGCACCGCGACGCCGCCCTCGCCGGCATCGCCCTCACCGTCTTCGCCGTCGGCAATGCACTCGTCCTCATCGTGTCCGGGCGGTTGTCCGACGTCTACGGCCGGAAGCTGTTCGTCCTGCTCGGACTGCTGGTGTGTGGCGCCAGCACCGTCGGGATGGGACTCAGCGAGAACCTGCTGGTATTCCTGGTGCTGTCCGGCATCGCGGGCATCGGATCCGGAGTGATGAGTCCCGCGCAGCAAGCCGCGGTCGCCGACGTCGTGGGCGCGAAGTCCCGGGGTGGTCCCGTGCTGGCGACCTTCCAGATGGTCGCCGACGTCGGCGGAGTCCTCGGCCCGGTCGGAGCGGGTCTGCTCGCCCAGCACCTGTCCTACGCGGTCGCATTCGGCGTCACCGGCGGGGTCATGCTTCTCGCCGCAGTGGGCTGGCTGCTCGTGCCGAACAAGCCGGCGCCCAAGGTGTCGGTCGAGGCGGTCTGACCGACGCCTTCGGTACGCTCGTTCGAGTGTGGATCAAGGTCGTCTCCCTTCTCGCCCGGCTGTCTCTCGCTGCCGTCTGGCTGGTCTCCGGCGCACTCAAAGTCGCCGACCCCGCCCAGACGATCATCGCGGTCCGCGCCTACCAACTGCTTCCCGAGGACCTCGTCCGGCCCGTCGCCAACACGTTGCCGTTCCTCGAGATCGCGCTCGGGCTGCTCCTGCTGATCGGGCTCGCCGTCCGCGCCACGGCCGCGGTGTCCGCCGCGCTCCTGCTCGTGCTCATCGCCGTGATCGTCTCGGTGTGGGCCCGCGGGCTGTCCATCGACTGCGGATGCTTCGGCGGCGGTGGTGCGGCCGACGTGAACGGCTGGGACTACACCAAGGAGATCCTCCGGGATGTGGGCTTCCTCGCACTGGCCGTGTGGCTGATCGTGTTCCCCCGTTCCCTGTTCGCGCTGGGGCTCGGCTCCAGCGCCACATTCTCAGTGACCCCTCAGCAGGCGGTGGCAGAGTAAGCATTCGGTAAATCGATCCGACGTCGAAGGACTGCATCCACGTGAGCTCGAAGAACAAGTACAACCCGCAGCCGGAATCCAGCCGGTCCACCTACATTCTCGGTGGGCTCGCGGTACTGGTCATCGCCGTACTGGTCATCGGTGGTGTGATCTGGCAGAGCAACCGCAGCAAGCCGCGCAACGACGGTTACGGCGGGGTCCAGAACTCCGAGGTCCAGGTGGCGCTGCAGGACGACGGTGTCGTACTTCTCGGCCGCCCCGACGCGGCCACCACGGTCGACCTGTTCGAAGATCCCATGTGCCCGTACTGCGCCGAGCTCGAGAACAAGAACGGCCAGGAACTCGCGCAGGCCATCGACGACGGCAAGGTGGCCGTCCGGTATCACGTCCTGAACTTCCTCGACCAGCTCTCGGCCAGCGGTGACTACTCCACCCGCGCCGTCGCGGCATCCGAGTGCGTCGCAGAAACCGGTGACGCCGTGGCGTATTCGGCGTTCCACGCGGCGCTGTTCTCCCCGTCGAACCAGCCGAAGGAGAACGGCAGCTCCGATCACACCAACGAGGAGCTCGCGCAGATCGCCGGCGACGCCGGAGCGTCCGACGAGGCCGTCCAGTGCATCACCACCGGCGCGAAGGTCGAGCAGGCCCGTGCGCACGCCGAGGCGGGCCGTCAGGCCCTCGCCGCGAGCGGCGCTACCGGCACCCCTGCCGTGGTCAAGGACGGCACCGTGATCGATGCACTCTCCAACGAGAACTGGGTGTCGCAGCTGTAGGCGGCTCCGCCACCCGTGCGCCTTTTTGGTAGCTGGAACAACCAGAAAGGCGCACGGGCGCGAAGCGCCTCTGACCAGGCGATTTGTTGGCCCGGTCGGCAATGGTGTAACTTTCTTCGAGCACGGAGGAAGTCATTCCGAGTGCGGAGAACAACCGAATACGGGGCTATGGCGCAGCTGGTAGCGCACCACACTGGCAGTGTGGGGGTCAGGGGTTCGAGTCCCCTTAGCTCCACGTTCGAGAGAAGCCTCTCATCCGCAGACAATGCGGGTGAGAGGCTTTCCTCATTCCTCCCCTTGTCCCGGTGGGACACTGGCGTCATGACATTCACTGTGACGCATCGATCATTCGACCAATTGGCGGAGTTCGCCGTCACCGACTTCGGCGACGACGACAGCTACAGCATCCACGAGTCCGGGGCGCTCGTCATCGTCCGTGCCGCCCGGGAGCTGATCTACGCCCCCGGGAGCTGGTTCCTGGTGGAGCGGGAGGACGGGCAGGAGGACGGTTCGCCCGGTAACTACATTTGACCGACCAGCGCAGCGACGGTACTCGAGGTCGAACTCGTACATATGTTCGATAACCGGGTAGATTCGACGTGTGGCCGCCAGAACCGAAACCGCGCCGGGGCGCTGTCCGAACGGGCACACGCTGGCCGCCAACACGTGCCTGGTGGGGTGGGAGGTGTGTGGGTGCGCGACGTCGAACAACGGTGGGCACCGCACCCATTTCTGTCGGCGGTGCGGCGCGACCGTCCGGACTCCGCCGTGCAGTGGCGCGGCGTCCGGCGACGGTCGGTGAGCGCGCGGCTATCGGATCGGTTGCCTCGCGGCCGTGGGGTTGCCCCAGATCGTGTCGGATTCGTCCTGGAGCACGAGGGCGACCAACCTCTCGGTGCCTGCCGTGAACGTGGACGCCGCGACGCGCACCCAGATCCAGTGGCCTTCCCGGTGGCGGATTCGCAGATGTGCTGTCGCGCTGGTGCTTTCCGTGCCCAGGACCCGGGCGAGCATGGTTCCCCACAGTTCGGCGTCGTCGGGGTGGAACAGCTGCTCGTGCTCGAGGTCTGCGAATTCTTCGGTGTCGTAGCCGATCAGGGCCGCACAGGCGGGGTTGCTGAACACGAGGTTTCGTTCCTGGTCGTGAACGCTGATCGCGTGGGGGATGGACTCCATCAGTGCAGCGAATCCGTCGCTATCCAGTTGTCTCACTGTCCCCCCTCGGGCATCTTCGATGGCGCCCACATAGTACGCCGCGCCTCGGATCTTCGGGCGGTGTCGCAGTTAACGACGAGCAACGTCCGGTAGTGGACCTGATGCTTGGGGATAGGGTGACGGGATGCGGTTCGTCACCATCGTCCAGGCCTCCGCGTTCGTCCCCGTGTGGCTGCGGGTTCTCCTGCTGATGGCGGCAGGCGCGAAAGTGTGGGGGGCCGGCATCTGTTCCGGCTGCCACTTCGGCGGCAAGGACGTCACGATGGGGCTGGGGACGTTCGTCAACCGCGGAGTGCTGTTCGACGGCACCGCGCCCATCACGCTCGGCAGGCAGGTCGCTGTTGGGCACCGGGCCCAATTCATCACGAGCACGCACGAGATCGGTCCGAGCTCCGGCCGGGGCGGGCGGGTGGTCGACCGCCCGATCGTGGTCGGCGACGGATGCTGGATCGGCGCAGGCGCGATCATCCTCCCCGGAGTGACGGTGGGGGACGGATGTGTCATCGGGGCGGGCACGGTGGTCACCCGCGACTGCGAGCCGAACGGGCTCTACGCGGGGTCGCCCGCGCGTCGTGTCCGCGACCTCGACCCGTCGCCGTCCGTCCGCTGAGCGCCGGCCTGGCGTTCGACGGCGACCGCTCGGTTCGCACCGTCGAGAAACCGTGAAATGGTGGCTCTTTCGACAGCGTCGAAGTCGCGGAGGACGGAGGCTGTCCGGTCGATGAGCGGTCCGAAGAACGTCTGGCCGAGATCGACGGCGCGGGGTGTGACGGCGAGCAGCGACCTACGACGGTCGTCGGCGTCCCGGTCGCGCCGGATCAGGCCGGATTTTTCCATACGGTCGAGGAGGGCGGTGACCGAGGCGGAGTTGATGCCGAGCTGACCTCCGAGCCATCCGGGTGTGGCGGCGAGGCCCGCCCGGTTGGCGTCGAGGATGCAGATCAGGGCGCGCAGATCGGTGGTGTGCAGTCCGTGCAGTTGCGCGAATTCGGCACCGAGCAGGTTCAGCTCGACTGCGAGTGCGCGCAGCCGGTGTACGGTCTGTGCGCCGTCGTCCGGGTTCACGCCCTGCAATCTACTGCGACTTTTCGTTCGATTGTCTAGTATCTCGATCATCGAGGTAATTCGAGGAGGGCTGATGTCGGCAGTTGACGACTTCGTTGCCGCCTACGACGCGCTGCTGGACGACTGGCCGGTGAACGTCACCCCCGTCGACGTCCCCACACCGTTCGGGTCCACCCGGGTCAACGTGTGCGGACCCGCGTCGGGGGCGCCGCTTCTCCTGCTTCCCGGAGGCGGGGCGACGTCGACCGTGTGGATCGCGAACGTCGCGGCGCTCGCCCGCAGTCACCGGGTGCTCGCGGTGGACGTCATGGGCGACGTGGGGCGCAGCGTGAACGACGGTGCACCGCTGCGCACGGCCCTGAACCTGTTCGAGTGGCTGGACGCCGTGCTCGACCATCTCGAGGTGAACGCGTCCGCAGTGGTCGGCCATTCGTACGGCGCCATGATCGCCCTCGCCTACGCGCTGCACGGTTCCCGTCGCGTCGACAGCCTGGTGCTGCTCGACCCGACGTCCTGCTTTGCGGGCACGAGCCCGAGATACCTGCTCCGTGCGGTGCCGGTGCTGATCAGGCCGACGGAGAAGCGGCAGCGGAGCCTGATCGGCTGGGAGACCGCAGGCGCCGGAGTCGACCCCCGGTGGCTCGGCGTCACCGCGCTCGGGACGGCCGCCTTCGGCCGCACCACGCTCGTGGTGCCCCCACGCCCGAAGCGGGACGCGCTGGCGCGGCTGACCGCCCACACGTCGGTGGTGCTGGCCGGGGCGAGCCGGGCGCACGATCCGGGGAGGGTGGCGGCGAACGTTCGCCGGTTGCTCCCGTCAGCCACGGTCACGACGATTCCCGGAGCCACGCATCATGCGCTGCCGATGGCGCCCGCTGCCGTCGTCGACGCGGCGATCCTCTCCGCGGGGGTGGGGCGCTAGGATGGGCGCCCGGTAGATCGTCGAGGTCCCACGGAGGTCGCAGCGTTGGCGAAGAAGCGGATTCCCGTCGTCATCGTCGCCGGATTCCTCGGTTCGGGAAAGACCACCCTGCTCAACCACGTGCTGCGCAACAACCGCGGGGTCCGGGTCGGCGTCATCGTCAACGACTTCGGCGCCGTGAACATCGATTCGATGATGGTGGCCGGTCAGGTCGATTCCATGGTGTCGCTGAGCAACGGCTGCATGTGCTGCGCCGTGGACGTCAGCGACATGGACGAGATGCTGAACCGCCTGGCGCATCCCACGTCGCAGATCGACGTGATCATCGTCGAGGCGAGCGGACTTGCCGAGCCGCGCAACATGATTCGGCTCGTTCTCGGCAGCACCAACCCGCACGTCGTGTACGGCGGTCTGGTCGTGATGGTGGACGGTGAGCAGTTCGAGGACATGTCGGCGCAGCACCCGGACCTCGGCAAGCACGTCACACTCGCCGACCTCGTGATCCTGAACAAGACGGACCGCATCGACGACGGCCGGCGCGCCGCCGTGCAGGCGATGGTCCGCGACTACAACGACCGCGCGCCCGTCCTGACCACCGACCACGGCCGGATCGAGCCCACCCTGTTGTTCGACCGGGAACCCGGGCGTGAACCGGCGGCGGGGGAGCAACTCACCCTCGACCAGCTCCTGCTGGACCAGCACGACCACTGCGAGGACCACGATCACCTCCACTCGTCCTACGAGGCAGTCGATTTCGCCTCGGACGACCCGATCGATCCGCGGCGGCTCGTCGAGTTCCTCAAGAAGCGACCGGTCGGGATCTACCGGATCAAGGGATTCGTGCACTTTGCGGTGCCCGGGCAGTCGCGGAAGTTCGAGGTGCAGACGGTCGGTCCGCACATCAGATTCACGTCGACGCGCTGGGAATCCGGCGAGGAGCGGGCGACCCAGCTGGTGCTCATCGGCGCCGACATCGAGGCCGAGCAGGTGCGGACCCGGCTCGCGGACTGTGTCGTGGCGGAGGGAGAAGAGGCGGACCCCGGCGCGATGCTGGGCGTGCACCGCTATACCGTGACCGCGTGACCGAGTCTGTGTGTAGTCCTGAAACGAATCCCGAGCCCGCGCTGTCCGTGTACGACGCGATCCGTCGTCGCCGTGACGTGCGGGCCGAATTCACCGGGGAGCCGATCGCGGCCGACGTGCTCGACCGCATCCTGGGCGCGGCGCACTGCGCCCCCAGCGTCGGCAACACTCAGCCCTGGGATTTCGTCGTCGTGCGCGACACCGAGACGCTGACCACGTTCGCCGACCACGTGGCGGGCGCGCGGCGGCGTTTCGCGGACTCGCTGCCCGAAGACCGAAAGAAGACGTTCGATCCCATCAAGATCGAAGGGATCTGCGAGAGCGGTATGGGCATCGTCGTCACCTACGACCGGAGCCGCGGCGGCGAACACATCCTCGGCAGGCACACGGTCGACGACACCGGTCTGTTCTCCGCCGTGCTCGCGATCCAGAATCTGTGGCTCGCCGCGGCCGCCGAGAACGTCGGCGTCGGCTGGGTGTCGTTCTACGACGAGCCCTATCTCACCGAATTGCTGGGAATCCCCGACCCGGTGCGCCCCATCGCCTGGCTGTGCGTGGGGAAGGTTGCCGAGTTCCAGCAGGTGCCGGACCTCGAGCGCTTCGGGTGGCGGGGGCGCCGGCCACTGGCCGACGCCGTCCACCTCGAGAAGTTCTAGCCCTGACGGCGGCGTGAGCCACCGGCGGACGCCGTGCGGGTGCCGCCGCCCGTGGACGCAGCGGCGCGCGGGCGTCCGGCCGCACCCGAGCGGGAGCGACGTGCGCCGCCGCCCTGACCGTGTGCGCGACCGCCCTGGCCGCGTCCACCCTGGGCGCCGCCCGGTCGCTGATTGCGTCCGCCGCCGTTCGACGCCGGTGCCGCCTTGGGGGCGGGAGCGACGTGCGGTGCGATGTCGCCGACCAGGTCGAGCACGTGTGCGGACTCCGCGGTGCTGCGGACGGGGGTCACCTTGATCGCGGCCTTGCGCATGAGCACGGCGAGGTCCTTGCGCTGCTCGGGCAGCACAACCGTCACGACGTCGCCGGCGCTGCCCGCGCGTGCGGTGCGACCGGAACGGTGCAGGTATGCCTTGTGCTCGGCGGGCGGATCGACGTGGACGACCAACTGCACGTCGTCGACGTGGACGCCGCGCGCGGCGACGTCGGTGGCCACCAGCACGCGTGCCTCACCGGCGGAGAACGACGCGAGGTTGCGGTCACGGGCCGCCTGCGACAGGTTGCCGTGCAGGTCGACCGAGGGGATTCCCGCCTCGGTGAGCTGACGGGCCAGCTTGCGGGCCTGGTGCTTGGTGCGCATGAACAGGATCCGGCGTCCGGTTCCGGACGCCAGCCGCTCGACCAGCTTGCGCTTGGCTTCGACGCCGTCCACGTCGAACACGTGGTGCGTCATGGCCGCGACAGGCGAGTTCGCCTCGTCGACCGAGTGCAGGACCTCGTTCTTCAGGAACCGCTTCACCAGCTTGTCGACGCCGTTGTCCAGGGTGGCGGAGAACAGCAGCCGCTGCCCCTGCTGGGGAGTCGCGGTGAGGATGCGGGTGACGACGGGCAGGAAGCCGAGGTCGGCCATGTGATCGGCCTCGTCGAGCACGGTGATCTCGACGGCGTCGAGGCTCACGAACTTCTGCTTCATCAGGTCTTCGAGCCGTCCGGGGCACGCGACGACGATGTCGACGCCGGCCTTGAGAGCGCTCACCTGACGGTTCTGGGAGACACCACCGAAGATCGTGGTGACCCGCAGGTCGTAGGCGGCTGCGAGGGGCTCGAGGGTTGCGGTGATCTGCGTGGCGAGCTCGCGGGTGGGGGCCAGGATCAGGCCCACCGGGCGGCCCGGGCGACGCTTTCCGCCCGACAGTTCACCCGCGAGGCGGGACACCATCGGGATGGAGAAGGCCAGCGTCTTACCGCTGCCCGTCTTGCCCCGGCCGAGCACATCGCGGCCCGACAGCGTGTCGGGGAGGGTGTCGACCTGGATGGGGAACGGGGAGGTGATCCCCTTGTCGGCGAGTGCTTTCACCAGTGGTTCACGGACACCGAGCGCGGCGAACGTCGTGTCGGGAGTATGTGTATCAGACAAGTGGTCAGGCCTTTCGGGCACAGGGTTGTGCCCGGAGGGCCGATACGGAAGGTCTCCGTCGGAGCTCGAGCACAGGTTGGCGGCGTTGCCGGTCGGCAAGCTTCTTCGCCGTAAGAAGAGCGGATGCGGTGGTGCACATCCAACAGGATTCGGGTGACCGAACTGAATGCGTTCTACGACGCTGGATGACCGTCGTGGTCACCTAGTGATCGCCACTCTACCCGGTGGCAGCCGAACGGTCCGACCGAGGAGTCACAAACCGACCCATTCCGAGGCCCCGTCGGCGAATTTCTGCCGCTTCCAGATGGGTACCTCGTGCTTGATGCGCTCCACGAGTTCGGCGCACGCGGCGAACGCCTCGGCGCGGTGTGGTGCGGCGACCGCGGCGACCACCGCGAGGTCGCCGACGGTGAGGGATCCGACCCGGTGGATGGCCGCCACGGGCAGTCCGGTGGACGCCGCGACCTCCTCGCACACGGTACGGAGGAAGCGTTCGGCGTCCGGGTGCGACTGGTATTCGAGGTCCGAAACGGATTGTCCGCCATCGTGATTGCGCACGACTCCGGTGAACACCACGACGGCGCCGTGCTCGGGCCCGGCCACGGCGGCGTCGACGACGGCGGGATCGAGGGGTTGATCCGAGATCTGGGCGAGGATGTCAGGCATCGTGCGCACCTCCGCCGGCGACCTGAGCGAGGAGATGGTCGACGATGGGGTCGAGGACGGACAATCCGTCCTTGACGCCGCCCGGCGAACCGGGCAGATTCACCACGACTGTGCCGTTCGCCACACCCGCGAGTCCGCGGCTCAGCGAGGCGTGCGGGGTGACCTCCGTCCCGCGATACCGGATGGCGTCGGCCACACCGGGCAGTTCGCGGTCGAGCACCGCGCGGGTCGCCTCCGGGGTCGCATCCGTAGGGGAGACGCCGGTGCCGCCGGTGCTGATGATCAGCGCCGGATTGCCGGACAGTGCGTCGGCGAGGCCGGCCGCGATGTCGGCGTCCGCGTAGACCAGCGGACCCCGGGTGGTGAAGCCACGGTCCTCGAGCCACGCGGCGATCACCGGGCCGGTCGTGTCTTCCCGAGTGCCCTTCGCGCCGCCGGTCGAGGCGACCAGAACGGCCGCGGATCGCGATGTCACCGTGGGGATTCCGGTGCTCTGCTGCTCACGCGTCCAGTGTCCGCGTTTGCCGCCGTCCTTGGTGAGCAACCGGACACCGTCCAGTGTCGCGGCAGGGTCGACGGCTTTCACCATGTCGTGCAACGTCAATCCGGCCACCGCCACGGCGGTGAGGGCCTCCATCTCGACACCCGTCGGGCCCTTCGTCTTCGCGGTGGCCTCGATCGTGATGGCATCGTCGGTGAAACCGAACTCCAGCTTCACCGAGGACAGCGCGAGCTGATGGCACAACGGAATCAGCTCGGACGTCTTCTTCGCCCCCGAGATCCCGGCGATCCTGGCCGTCGCGAGAACGTCCGCCTTGGGTAGATCGTCGGCCCGGACCAGTTCGATCACCGCGGGTGTGGTGACCAATTGCCCCGCGGCCACCGCGATTCGGGTCGTGTCCGCTTTCGCGCTCACATCGACCATGCGGGCGCGGCCCTCACTGTCGAGGTGCGTCAGGTCGCTCATAGGGGTATCACCTTCACGAGTTGGCCGGCGTCGAGCGCGGTGACGTCGGCGGGAACGTCGACGAGGACGTCCGCCCATGCCATCGCGGCGACGAGATGGGAACCGGGGCCGGACACGAGTTCGACTCCGGCATCGGTGCGGCGTGCGCGGAGGAACTGCCGCTTGCCGGGAATGGAGGTGACGGCCGCGGCGAGCGGCAGTTCCTCGGGTTCCGTCGCGGGGAGCCCGGCCGCGCGCCGGATCTCGGGACGCGCGAACACCTCGAACGAGACGAGCGTGCTCACCGGGTTCCCGGGAAAGTTGAGGACGGGCGTGCCGTCCACGACGGCGGTGCCCTGCGGGCCGCCCGGTTGCATCGCGACGTGACCGAACTGTGCGCCGAGCGGTGAGAGCGTCTCCTTGACCACCTCGAAGTCGCCCATCGACACCCCGCCGGAGGTGAGGACGAGATCGGCGCTGGTGGTCGCCTCCGCGAGCAGGGTCCGGAACTCGGCGGGGTCGTCGCCGCTGCGGGTGATCGAGACGACCTCGGCGCCGTTGGCCCTGGCGCTCGACGCGAGGGCGATGCCGTTGGAGTCGTAGATCTCGCCGGGGTGCAGTGTGGTCCCGGCGTCCACCAGTTCGGCCCCCGTGGTGATCACGGCGACGCGGGGGCGCGGACGCACCGGGACGCGCTGCAGGCCGACGGCGGCGAGGACGGCGATGTGCCGGGCGGCGAGAACACTGCCTGCGGGCAGCAGGAGCGTGCCCTCCCGGACGTCGCTGCCGCGCTCGCGCACGAATTCGCCCGCGGCGCGCGAGCGTTCGATGCGGACCTGTCCGTCCGTGGCCTCCGTGTCCTCCACCGGGACGACGGCGTCGGCGCCGTCGGGGATCGGGGCCCCGGTCATGATCCGGTAGGCGGTCCCGGGAGTGTGGGTGGTGGCGCCGGCCGGTCCCGCGGCGATCACGCCCAGCACCGGCAGCACAGCCGGCACCGACGTGACGGATGCGGCGTCGACCGCGTACCCGTCCATCTGCGAATTCCGGAACAACGGCAGGTCGACGGGGGAGTGGACGTCGGCGGCGAGGGCGCGCCCGAGTGCCTCGCCGAGCGGAATCTCCTCGGCCGGGCGCTCATGGAGCGTCGCGAGGAGTTCGGCGACGTGCTGGGTGTGCTGCTCCACAGAGCGTGCGGTCACGATGTTCCTCCGGCCATGGTCACCAATCCTAGGCATCCCTCCGACAGGGCGACGAGGGCACCGCGCCGGACAACGGTCACCCCCTCGCGGCATACTGGACAGATGCAGCGAAAGGCAACTCGATGACGGCAGTGGCGATGGGAATCCCGACCGTCCGGTCGTCGGTCTCGCTCGCGGGCAGGCCCGACGTCGACCAGCTGGTCGACCGGTTCGGCCGGGTCGCGCGTGACCTGCGGGTGTCCATCACCGAGAAGTGCTCGCTGCGCTGCACGTACTGCATGCCCGAGGAAGGCCTGCCCGCCATCCCGGCGGAGAACCTCCTCACCGCGGACGAGATCGTCCGGCTCGTCGACATCGCCGTCCACCGGCTCGGAGTGCGCGAGGTGCGGTTCACCGGGGGCGAGCCGCTGATGCGCGTGGATCTCGAGCAGATGATCGCCGGGTGCGCCGAGCGCGCGCCGGGGATCCCGCTCGCGATGACCACCAACGCGGTAGGTCTCGAACACCGCGCGGCCGGGCTCGCCCGGGCCGGACTGACGCGGGTCAACGTCTCCCTCGACTCGGTCGATCGTGAGCACTTCGCGAGACTGACGCGGCGCGACCGGCTGCCGTCGGTGATCGCCGGTATCCGCGCCGCCGCCCGAGCCGGGCTGGCGCCGCTGAAGATCAACGCGGTGCTGATGCCCGAAACGCTCAGTGGAGCGGCCGATCTCCTGGAGTGGTGCCTGAGCGAGGGCGTTGCACTGCGGTTCATCGAGGAGATGCCGCTCGACGCCGACCACGAGTGGGCACGCGAGAACATGGTCGCCGCCGACCGGTTGCTGGCCGTCCTCGGCGAGCGGTTCACCCTCACCGAACACGGGAGGGAAGATCCGTCGGCGCCCGCCGAGGAGTGGCTCGTCGACGGCGGACCGGCCACGGTCGGGATCATCGCGTCCGTCACCCGCTCGTTCTGCTCCGACTGCGACCGCACCCGCCTCACGGCCGAGGGAACGGTACGGTCGTGCCTGTTCAGTGACCAGGAGATCGACCTGCGGGCGGCCCTGCGGTCGGGTGCGGGCGACGAGGAGCTGGCGCAGTTGTGGCGCGGCGCGATGTGGAACAAGTGGGCGGGCCACGGAATCAACGCGGACGGCTTCGCGCCGCCGCAACGCAGCATGGGAGCAATCGGTGGATGACGTGACGGGCATTTCGGTGCGGTACTTCGCGGCCGCCGCCGACGCGGCAGGCTGCACCAAGGAAACGCTCGACCTTCCGGCCGGCGCGGATCTCGGCCAGGTGAAGGCACTTCTCCTCGCCAAGTACGGTCCCGACATGCAGCAGGTGCTGTCAGTCTCCGCCTTCCTGGTGGACTCCGAGCTGACGCGCGATCTGACCCGCACCGCCGGCACGCAGGTGGACGTGCTGCCGCCGTTCGCCGGCGGCTAGCGGGCCGCGTTCACGGAGTCGGCCAGCCACCGGTCGAACGTGATCGTTCCGAACCGATTGTCGGGCACCAGGTTCGACTCGTCCCGAAAGAACTGACCCATCGCGCCGGGAAGAGGCACGTTCACGACGAACCCGTGCGTCCCGGTGGCCTTCTTCCACGCCGCCGTCAGATCGCGGGCGGTGCGAACCTCCGGGCCACCGATCGTGATCGGCTCCTCCGGCGCCGGTTCGGCGGCCAGGGCGGCGTCGACCAGCGCGGTCGCGACGTCTCTGGTGTCGATGGTCTGGAAGCTCGTCTTGGAGAAGGCGGGGATCAACCCGGTCCGGCTCGCCGGCTTCGCGATCATGGGAATGAAGTCGTGGAACTGGGTCGCCCGGACGATCGACGTCTCCATCGCGGCACTCTCGTAGACCCGTTCCTGCTTCCGCTTCGCCCGGTAGTAAGGGAATTCGCTTCGGTCGACGTTGACGATGGAGAGCAGGACGGCGCGTCCGACTCCCGCGCCGTCCGCGGTGGCGAGGAGGTTCTCGGCCCCCTTCTCGAGCACGGCCCGGGTTCCGCGGGTCTTGCCGTCGGTGGTGTCCACCACGACGTCGACACCGTCGAGGGCCTCCGCGAGGCCGTCACCGGTGACGAGATCACCGTGGAAATGGGCGATCTCGCTGCCCGGCGCGCCGCCGTGCCGGGTCAGGACCCGGACGGAGTGACCACGCGCGAGGAACTCCTTGACCACCTGCCGGCCTGCAGTGCCGGTACCGCCCGCGACCAGCGCCTGGACCATCGGGTCACCGCCACCACGTGTCGAGCGGGGTCACCGGGACCGTGCGCTTGTGGCGGGTATTCAGGAACATGGTCTCGAGCTTCTGGGCGACGGCGTCCGGCACGTCCTTGCCCTCGAGGTAGTCGTCGATCTGTGCGTACGTGACGCCGAGCGCTTCCTCGTCGGGGAGGGCGGGGCGATCGTCCTCGAGGTCGGCGGTGGGGACCTTCTTCCACGTGCTCTCCGGTGCGCCGAGTTCGCGCAGGAGTTCGGCGCCCTGACGCTTGGACAACCCGGTCAACGGGGTGACGTCCACGCCGCCGTCGCCGAACTTGGTGAAGAAGCCGGTGATCGCCTCGGCGGCATGGTCGGTGCCGACCACGAGGTATCCGAGCTGGCCGGCGATCGAGTACTGGATCACCATGCGTTCGCGGGCCTTGATGTTTCCGCGGACGAAGTCGCGGAGTTCGCCGCCGTCGCCGATGATGTCGCGCAGCGCCTCGGACGACTCCTTCGCGGTGGCGTCCGCGCCGGGCTTCACGTTGACGACCACCGACCGGTCGGGCTTGATGAAGTCGAGGGCGATCTGCGCGTCGGACTCGTCGGCCTGGGTGCCGTAGGGCAGCCGCACGGCGACGAACTCGGCGTCGTGGCCCTCGTCGCGCAATTCGCTCGCCGCGAGCTGGGCGAGGCGTCCGGTGAGGGTGCTGTCCTGACCGCCGCTGATGCCGAGGACGAATCCCCTGGCCGGGGTCGACAGCAGGTAGTCCTTCAGGAACTGAACACGTTTGCGGATCTCGTCAGCCGCATCGATGGTGGGCTGGGCACCGAGTTCCTCGAGGATCTGCGCACGTAGATTCGCCATGACAGAACTCTAGCGAGTGCCCCTGACGAGTGCAGGGTACGGTTCCGCGCATGAGGAGATCGGGCGTTCTGGTGGTCAGCGCGACCAAGGCGGAGGCGGTGCACGTCCCGTCCGAGTTCGAGGTCCTGATCACCGGGATCGGCAAGGTGAGCGCCGCCGTGGCCGTGGCGTCCGCACTCGCCGACTACCCGCGAACGGACAAACCGCTCGTCGTCAACATCGGCACCGCCGGTGCGTTGCACGAGCACCACAGCGGCCTGTTCACGCCGTCGACCGTGCTCAACCACGACATCAGTGGCGACGCCATCCGGGCGCTCGGGCACGAGGTGGCCGATCTCCTCGCCCTGCCGGACGGCGACGGCTCCGTGCTCGCGACCGGCGACCTGTTCGTGTCCGACGCCGGTGTGCGCGACGTGCTCGCCCGCCGAGCCGACCTCGTCGACATGGAGGGTTTCGCGGTCGCCTATGCCAGCGCTCGCGGCGGCGCCCGGTGCCGGCTGGTCAAGCACGTCAGCGACACGGCCGACGACTCGGCACTGGACTGGCCCGCCCGGATCGATGCGAGCGCCCGGGAACTCGGGCGCTGGCTCGCGGCTCTCTAGCTCGCCCGCAGTGTCAGCCCGATTCCGTCGCTGTTGACCAGCCGCAGCGAGTCCGAATGGACGCTGTAACCGGTCTCCCCGGTCAACGCCGCGAGGACGGCACGCTCGACCTCCGAGACGTCCGGGGGGCACGCCATCCGGGTGGTGGCCCAGGGGCTGAACAAGATCGAACTCTGCTGCACGTCCGCGGTCCCGGTCATGCGGTTGCAGCCGGTGAAGCCGGACGCCGAACCGTCGCCGGCGATCAACAACTGGGGTGCCGTTCTCTCCAGTGCCGCCGTCGTCGTGACCGCGTCCGGGCTGATCAGCGCGGTGACCGTCCAGGTGGTCCCGACGACGGGCCGACCCGGCCGGACGACCTTCTCGTCCGTCAGCGTCACCGAACCGGTGGGCGTGGTGAGGGTGAGCGTGTCGCCGCCGAGGGTCCAGTTCGGCTGCGCGTCGAGCAGCGCCGCCACCCAGGCGTCCGCGCCGGCGGCCTCTCCCGGACACGCCATCAGCGTCATCGCGAGCGGACCTGCCACGACCTTCCCGCCGGACAGGTCGACGTCGGCGCTGCCCTGATTGCATCCGGCCTCGACGGAGAGGCGTCCGGGGTCGGTGAAGCCGAGCACGAGCGGCCCACCGCCGGGAATGGGATCGCCCTCGACGGAGGTGGAGATGTAGGTGCGGCCCGCGGGATCCGGCGGCGTGGTCTGCGCGTCCCCGTCGCATGCGGTGAGCGAGGCGAACGTCAGGAGGCCGAGAACGGTGGCGGTGGTGCGCATTCCCCGAGGTTAGACAAATTGTCCGGATTCGGGATCAACATCGGGTGACGCGCCGGATCAGGTCCTCCCACGCGTCGCCGAGACGTTCCACGGACATCCCGAGGTCGCGCAGTTCGTGCAGTACCAGCGTGGCCTCGAGCGGTGCGAGCAGGGAACAGGCGAGCAGTTCGTGGTCGCCGTGCACCCCGGCCGCGCGGAGCAGGGACACGACGTGGCGCACGGACACCGCCCGGGCGGGTGCGGCGAAACGGAACTCGAGGGAATTCTCGGCCGCGCGCTGGACCTCACCCTGTACCTCGACGATCGCGATGCGGGCGTGCCCGAAGGCGATCAGCCGGTCGATCGGGTCGGCGCCCGGACCGAGCGGCGGTGGACCGAACATGAAGGACTGCTGGAGTTCCCGTTCGGTGTGGTCGAGGAGTGCGTGCATGAGGCCCGACCGGCTGCCGAACCGGCGGAACACTGTGCCCTTGCCCACACCGGCCTTGCAGGCGACCGCGTCCATCGTGACGGCGTCGACGCCGCGCTCCGCGACCAGCAGCGCGGCCGCGTCGAGCAGAAGACGCCGATTACGTGCGGCGTCTCCGCGTTCGGGGGGATCGACCCCGATCTGGGGCAGGAGGGGACTGGTCACGCCTCGCATCCTACCGTGACGGGAACATAAGTGGACCGCGGTCCGTTTAGTTGCTATACATGTTCACGAGTCGCCCTACGCACCATCGAAGGATTATTGACATGTCACAGACCAACGTTCTCGTTCTCGTCGGCAGCCTGCGCGCCGCCTCGGTCAACCGTCAGCTCGCCGAGACCGCGATCGCCGTGGCGCCCGAGGGTGCCGAGGTGACCGTGTTCGACGGCCTCGGAGACGTCCCCTTCTACAACGAGGACATCGACGTCGCCGGTTCCATCCCCGCCGTCGAGGCGCTGCGCGACGCCGCCGGCCGGGCCGACGCGCTCCTGCTCCTCACGCCCGAGTACAACGGCACCATCCCCGCCGTCCTCAAGAACGCCATCGACTGGATCTCCCGGCCGTACGGCACCGGTGCCGTGAAGGACAAGCCCGTCGCCGTCATCAGCGCCTCGCCCAGCGGCAACGGTGCCCAGTGGGCGCACGAGGACACCCGCAAGGCCGTCCGCATCGCAGGTGGCAAGGTCCTCGAGGACGTCACCCTCGCCATCGGCGGCACGATCGACAAGTTCGGCGACCGGCACCCGCGCGAGAACGCGGAGGTCGCGCAGCAGGTTGCCGACGTCGTCGCCAGCCTCGTCGACGCCACGAAGCAGCTCGTCGACGCCTGACGATTCCGCTCGCGCGCGGCGCCGCCGTCGCTACAGCCCGGTCCGATCCAGGGCTGCGTCGACGGCGTCGCGCACCGAGTCGAAGTCTTCACCGGCCGCCAGGGCAGAGTCCCTGGCGGCTTCTATCTGTTCGCGCACCGTCTCGTACCGCGCGACCCACTCCTCCTTGTTGTCGCGCCAGTAACCGATGACGTCGTAGCGGTCCGCATGCCAGCGCAGGTCGTGGCGCAACCAGCGTCGCACCGCCCGCGACACCCTTGCCTCGCCCGCGAACCACACGTATCCCGGTGCATCCGGTCGCGGCCAGTCGCGGGCCGCCTCGGCGAGCAGGCTGTCGCCGGCGCCGTTTCCGCTCCCGTCCAGCCACGTCACGGTCAGCGCGGCATCGGTGGCGAACTGCTGCCGGTCCTCGGGGGTGGTGACCTCCGCGATCACGTGTACCCGCGCCGAGCCGGGTAGCTCCTCGACGATCCGGCCCACCGCGGGCAGTGCCGTCATGTCGGCGACGAGGAGCTGCCACTCGGTGTCGGCGGGCGGCGCGTACCACCCCGAGGCGGTCGAGAACCCGAGCGTCTCGCCCGGGCGCGCGCCCGCGGCCCAGTGTGCTGCGGTCCCGCCCGCATGGACGGCGAAATCGATGTCCATCTCCTGTGCGTCCGGGTCCCAGCGACGCACGGTGTAGCTGCGTTTCTCTTCGCCGTCGGGCGGGAAGGCGAGGAGCAGGCGCTCGTCCGGCCTTCCGCTGGACTCGAATCGACCGAGATCTCCGCCCGCGAGGGTGATCCTCTGCATGTTCGGCGTCACCCGCCGCGTGCGCGCCACGGGTGCCGACCAGTCGAGGTGGTCCAGGGAGTCGTCGGACATGCGCTCACGGTAGCGGGACGGCCCGGCAGTTACCGGTCGGCAAGCGTGGGGGCGCGTCGTACGCGACGCCCCGGTGTGCCCGGCCGCAGGCGGCCGGGAAGCGGCGCCTCCGGGTGTGACGAGTACGCCGCTCGGAGGGCGCCGCCGTGGTCCGGCGGAGTCCTCTGCGGCCGGTCCGGACGGTGCTCTCCCGGGGCCTGCGCCGCGGATGCGGGCGTGTCCTCGGAGGTGACGTAAGCTCCCGGAGCCTCCAGTGCACGAGCGCGATGCGAGGGGTGTTCCGCGTCACGCCGAAAATGTGATGTGTGACACGCCGGAGCGAGCACGAAATTTATGGTCCGCGGGATGACGACCTGGGAATTTCATCAATGTGACTCACAACATCTCGGGTTAAGTGTTTCTGTCGGCCACTAGGTGTAGTGTCTTGAGCACTGAGAGACCACAACGAGAACCGACTCGGTGAGCATCTCCATCGGGGGTCACCGCCATCTCGATCAGGGGAAGTCTCAGTGCGCTGAACACACACTTCGTCAGCTCCATTCGGCAGTGGAAAGAGGGACTTCATGAGCATCACCGTCTACACCAAGCCCGCTTGCGTTCAGTGCAATGCCACCTACCGGGCCCTCGACAAGGCGGGTATCGAATACTCCGTCGTCGACATCACCGAAGACCCCGAGGCCCGGGACTACGTCATGGCACTGGGATACCTGCAGGCGCCCGTGATCGTGGCCGGTGACGAGCACTGGTCGGGCTTCCGCCCCGACCGCATCAAGACCCTCTCGGCAAACGCTGCTTGAAGCGAGGCGATCGCACCGCCCGAGGCGGAATTCGATCCGATTCCCGAGCGGCAGTAAACGGTAGTACTAGTCCGGATGGTGGAAACCGATGACATCGCTGGTGTACTTCTCCAGCGCCTCGGAGAACACGCACCGATTCGTCCAGCGGCTCGGGCTGCCTGCGACGCGCATACCCATTCACGACCGCGAGGGCACCTTCGAGGTTCGCGAACCCTACGTGCTGATCGTCCCCACGTATGGCGGGGGAACGACGGCCATGGGCCGCGACACCAGTTACGTCCCGAAGCCGGTCATCCGATTTCTCAACAACACACACAACAGGTCGCTGATCCGAGCAGTGATCGCGGCAGGAAACACCAATTTCGGTGAGTCCTATTGCTTTGCAGGAAACATCATTTCTCAGAAATGCCACGTTCCCTACCTCTACCGCTTCGAACTCATGGGCACAGCCGAGGACGTCGAGCGGGTCAGGGCCGGTCTGGGTGAATTCTGGGATCACTTAGACGACGAGGAGCACGAGAAGTGGCGCCGACCATCACAGACACCATCGACGCGGGGAGCGTAGAGCGCGACGCGCGCGGTGGAGACTCGACGAACGGTCTCGATTACCACGCACTCAACGCAATGCTCAACCTGTACGGCCCCAACGGCGAGATCCAGTTCGACAAGGACGTCGCCGCCGCCCGCCAGTACTTCCTGCAGCACGTCAACCAGAACACCGTCTTCTTCCACAACCTGGACGAGAAGCTCGACTACCTCGTGGAGGAGAACTACTACGAGCCCGAGGTCCTCGACCAGTACTCGCGCGCGTTCGTGAAGTCGCTGATCGAGCACGCCTACTCGAAGAAGTTCCGCTTCCCGACGTTCCTGGGCGCGTTCAAGTACTACACCTCGTACACGCTGAAGACGTTCGACGGCAAGCGTTACCTGGAGCGATTCGAGGACCGCGTCTGCATGGTCGCCCTCACGCTCGCCGCCGGCGACGAGGAACTGGCGACCAAGCTCGTCGACGAGATCATCGCCGGCCGGTTCCAGCCCGCCACCCCCACGTTCCTCAACTCCGGCAAGAAGCAGCGCGGCGAGCCCGTGTCCTGCTTCCTGCTGCGCATCGAGGACAACATGGAGTCCATCGGCCGCTCCATCAACTCGGCGCTGCAGCTGTCCAAGCGCGGCGGCGGAGTTGCGTTGCTGCTCAGCAATGTTCGCGAGCACGGTGCCCCGATCAAGAAGATCGAGAACCAGAGCTCCGGTGTCATCCCGATCATGAAGCTGCTCGAGGACTCCTTCTCGTACGCCAACCAGCTCGGCGCGCGTCAGGGCGCAGGCGCGGTGTACCTGCACGCGCACCACCCGGACATCTACCGCTTCCTCGACACCAAGCGGGAGAACGCCGACGAGAAGATCCGCATCAAGACGCTGTCGCTGGGTGTGGTCATCCCGGACATCACGTTCGAGCTGGCGAAGAAGAACGAGGACATGTACCTGTTCTCGCCGTACGACGTCGAGCGCATCTACGGTGTCCCGTTCGCGGACGTCAACGTCACCGAGAAGTACTACGAGATGGTCGACGACAAGCGGATCCGCAAGTCGAAGATCAAGGCGCGCGAGTTCTTCCAGACCATCGCAGAGCTGCAATTCGAGTCGGGCTACCCCTACATCATGTTCGAGGACACGGTGAACCGGGCCAACCCCATCGAGGGCAAGATCACCCACTCCAACCTGTGCTCGGAGATCCTGCAGGTCTCGACGCCGTCAGTGTTCAACGACGACCTCTCGTACAGCGAGGTCGGCAAGGACATCTCCTGCAACCTCGGCTCGCTGAACATCGCGAAGACCATGGACTCGCCCGACTTCGCACGCACCATCGAGGTGTCGATCCGAGCCCTCACCGCGGTGTCCGATCAGACGCACATCTACTCGGTGCCGTCGATCGAGCAGGGCAACAACGACTCTCACGCCATCGGCCTCGGCCAGATGAACCTGCACGGGTACCTGGCCCGTGAGCGGATCTTCTACGGCTCCGACGAGGGCATCGACTTCACGAACATCTACTTCTACACCGTCGTGTTCCACGCGGTGCGGGCGTCCAACCGGATCGCCATCGAGCGGGGCACCCACTTCAAGGGCTTCCCGCAGTCCAAGTACGCGTCCGGCGAGTACTTCGACAAGTACACCGATCAGGTGTGGGAGCCGAAGACGGAGCGGGTGCGGCAGCTGTTCGCCGAGTCCGGTGTGCACATCCCGACGCAGGACGACTGGCGCGAGCTGAAGGCGTCCGTGCAGAAGTACGGCATCTACAACCAGAACCTGCAGGCCGTCCCGCCGACGGGGTCGATCTCGTACATCAACTACTCCACCAGCTCCATCCACCCGGTGGCGTCCAAGATCGAGATCCGCAAGGAAGGCAAGATCGGCCGCGTCTACTACCCGGCGCCCTACCTGACCAACGACAACCTGGAGTACTACCAGGATGCCTACGAGATCGGGTACGAGAAGATCGTCGACACCTATGCCGCGGCGACGCAGCACGTCGACCAGGGGCTGTCGCTGACGCTGTTCTTCAAGGACACCGCCACCACCCGCGACATCAACAAGGCGCAGATCTACGCGTGGCGCAAGGGCATCAAGACGCTGTACTACATCCGGCTGCGTCAGATGGCTCTGGAGGGTACCGAGGTCGAAGGTTGCGTTTCCTGCATGCTGTAGGCGGCTCCGCCGCCCGTGAGTACTTGTCAACCGCCGGCGGTTGACAAGTACTCACAGCCGAACGAAGTGAGGAATCAATGGTCAAGCTGGTGAGTCGCGTATCCGCGATCAACTGGAACCGCGTCCAGGACGAGAAGGACGCCGAGGTGTGGGACCGTCTCGTCGGCAACTTCTGGCTGCCCGAAAAGGTGCCGGTGTCCAACGACATCCCGTCGTGGGGGACGCTCACGCCGCAAGAGAAGCAGCTCACGATGCGGGTGTTCACGGGGCTGACGCTCCTCGACACCATTCAGGGCACCGTGGGCGCCGTCAGCCTCATCCCCGACGCCATCACCCCGCACGAAGAGGCGGTGTACACCAACATCGCGTTCATGGAGTCGGTGCACGCCAAGAGCTACAGCTCGATCTTCTCGACACTGTGCTCCACCCGCGACATCGACGACGCCTTCCGCTGGTCCGAGGAGAACCCGAACCTGCAGCGCAAGGCCGAGATCGTCATGGACTACTACCAGGGCGACGAGCCGCTCAAGCGCAAGGTGGCATCCACCCTGCTCGAGAGCTTCCTGTTCTACTCGGGCTTCTATCTGCCGATGTACTGGTCGTCGCGGGCGAAGCTCACCAACACCGCCGACCTCATCCGCCTCATCATCCGCGACGAGGCCGTGCACGGGTACTACATCGGCTACAAGTACCAGAAGGGGCTCGAGCAGCTCACCGAGGCCGAGCGCGACGACCTCAAGAACTACACGTTCGAGTTGCTCTTCGAGCTCTACGACAACGAGGTCGACTACACCCAGGACCTCTACGACGAGGTGGGCCTCACCGAAGACGTCAAGAAGTTCCTGCGGTACAACGCGAACAAGGCGCTGATGAATCTCGGCTACGAGGGTCTGTTCCCCAAGGACGAGACGGACGTCAACCCGGCGATCCTGTCGGCGCTCTCACCCAACGCGGACGAGAACCACGACTTCTTCTCCGGCTCGGGCAGCTCCTACGTCATCGGCAAGGCCGTCAACACCGAAGACGAGGACTGGGACTTCTAGGCCCGCTCGCGACTTCCAGAGCTGTCGCCCAATGTCACACCGGTTAAGTTCGACTGCACCGGTGTGGCATTGGGCGAACTGCGTTCAGCGGCGGAACCACGCCTCGGGCTCGTCCTGCAGCGCCTTGTCGAGCCGCAGCCGCGACGACGGGGTGAGGTCCGGCGGCAGCGCGTCGGGGAAGAACCAGGCGACGTCGTGGTTTTCGTCGTCCGACACGGAAGCCTCCCCGATCAGGTGCCGCGCGAGGAAGCACACGTCGAGATACTGCGCGACGTCGCCGTTCGGGTAGGTGATCGGGTCGGTGACGTCGACGCTCGTGATCCGGACCAGTTCCGCGTCGACGCCGGTTTCCTCGCGCACCTCACGCAGGGCGGCGGGTCCGGGTTCCTCCCCAGGTTCGAGGATGCCGGACACGACGGCCCATTTGCCGTTGTCGACGCGCCGGGTCAGCAGCACCCGGCCGTCGGCGTCACGCACGACGACACTCACCCCGGACAGCCACAGCGGCGCAGTGCCGACGTGGCCGCGCAGGGCGGTGACGAACTCGGGGACGGGCACCGGGCCTCCTAGCCGACGTAACCGTTCAGCGTGTTCCGCAGGTCGGTGAGCATCGCGCGCGCGGCGACGACACCGTTTCCGCCCCACACGTCACCCTCGACGGCGAAGACCCGCTTGTCGGAGGCCGCCTCGAGGTCTTCCCAGGCCTCACCGGACATGACGTCCTCCGCGTGCGCGGTGCCCTCCTCGCCGTCCAGGACGGCGTAGATGAGGTCGCCCTCGGCCTGATCGATGTCGGATTCGGAGATCGGTTCGGTGACTGCGCCGTCGAGGTTCTGATACGCGGGTCGCCGCACACCGGCGTCGGTGAGGACCTGGCCGGCGAACGTGGCCGGACCCTCGACCTCCATGCTGTCGGCGCCGAAGCGGACGACGGAGGCCTGCGTCTGCGCGGCATCGATGTCGACGCCGAGTTGCTTCGCGTCCTGCTGGTACAGCTCCAGTGCGGCCGTCGCCGCGTCGGCGCGGCCCAGGGCGTTGCCGGCGAGGAGGAACTGCGCCTTCCAGTACACGGGGTCGGAGCCGACGAACACGGTGGGCGCGATGGGGGAGAGCGCGCCGTCCAGCTGGTCGGACGCCGGACTCGATCCGAGGATCAGGTCCGGGTCCGCCTGCGCGATCTTGTTCACGTCCGGGGCATCGACGGATCCGACACTCGGGATCTCGGAGATGCCCGTGCCGAGGTATCCGGGTTGCGGCGAGTCCCCGTCGACGGTCGCCGCGCCGACCACGTTCTCCCACATACCGAGTGCGCACACCGCGTCCAGCGCGGCGCTGTCGAGTACCACGATCCGCTGCGGATCGGACGGAACCTCGCTCTCGCCCTTCGTGTGGACCACCCGGTGCGTCGAGCCGGCCGCGAGTGCGGCGTCGACCGGGGCCGGCTCGGCGCAGGCGGTCGTGGTGTCCCTCTCGATGCCGACCACGCCGGCTCCGGCGATTTGCGTGGTGGTCCGGACGATGGACGCCGCGGGATCGTCGTCGGACGGTTGAGAGCAGCCGGCGACTGCGAGCGCAGCGACGGCGGCGACGAGACCGGTGGACGCGCGGCGGGCGGAAAACCTACGAGGGGACAATTCGGCGACTTCCTGTGTGTGCGGGCGCGTTCAGGTTAGCCGCTGTGCTTGTCCACCCCGAACGTGTCCGACAGGTCGTCGAGGATGAGATGCGCGCCTTGGATGCTGACCGGCGACATCCAGCGGGCGTCGTCGACGTCGATCTTGCGTCCCTTCAGCGTCTGCCACAACGGGCTCTCCAGGAACGGCTTGGCCGCTTCGGCGCTCTTGCCGGCCGGGTCCTGCCAGGTGCTGACGAAGATGGCGTCGCCCTCCGCCCCGCTGATCAGCTCGGGGCTGATGGCTTGCATGATGTTGTCCGGATCGGCCGGATCGGGGCCCTGGCTCTGCGGACGGGCGAGCCCGGCGTCCGACAGGACGATCCCGCTGAACGAGGTCGTGCGGTAGAGGCGCGCCGTCGGCTCGCCCGCGAACCGGACGACGGAGATCACCGGATTCGACGCCGTGTCGTTGATCTCCGCGCCGACGGCGGCGGCCCGCTCCTCGTAGGCGCCGATCTTCTGCTCCGCGAGCTCCTCCTTGCCCAGTGCCGTGCCGACGAGCCGGATGTTGTCCTTCCACGTGGGCCCGGTCGTCTCGGTGAAGATGGTCGGCGCGATCGCGGACAGTTGCCCGTAGTTCTTCGCGTCGCGCACTTCGGCGGAGATGATCAGGTCGGGTTGCAGCGCGGCGATCTGCTCGAGGCTCGCGTTGCTGACCTTGCCCACCGATTCGGCTTCCGCCGCGAACTCGTCCCGCGAGGAGCCGAGGTAGTCGGGCAGGCCGGGTTCGCGGTAGTCGACGTATCCGACGAGCGGCGCCTCGAGGAGGAGGACGGCGTCGGTGAAGCTGTTGTCGAGTGCCACGATGCGCTGCGGCGCGGCCGGGATCTCGGTGCTGCCGCGGAAGTGGTCGACGGTGCGGGGGAACTGCCCGGTCGACGAGGTGGTGCTGGATGCGGCGGCGGAGTCGTCGCTGCTGGAGCAGGACGTGATCGAGAAAGTGGCTGCAGCGGCCAGTGCGACCGCGCCGGCGACGACCCGGCGTCGGGAGAGAACGTTCACATGGTGCTCCTGGTAGAAGTTAGGTGAGCGAAACCTTAGCACCGGGGTTTCGGCGTGTCGGAGCGTCCGGGATCCGTGTCGACCGGTCGCGTGCGACACGCCGGACCGCGTGACAGTGAGCACTCCCCGGGGCCACAAACCGCAGGTCGCGTGCGCCACAATTTGCTCTGAGTCCGGGTAAGTACGACAGTGGGTAGGACCCAGTCGGAGGCCGCTCAGGGCACGGTCTACGATTCGATGAGCGCAAGCCAGAGACCGTTCGCCTCGCAGCCCGGGGACGGACGCGCATTCAGGAGGATCAGTGACTGCCGTAGCGCCCCAGCCAGTCCCCGCGATAGCTGCAGCCAGGCCTTACCCGCCGCGGCAGGGACCCAAGGGCTCGTTCATCTTCAAAATGATTACGACCACCGACCCCAAGGTGCTCGGAATCATGTACTTGACGACCTCGATCGCGTTCTTCCTCATCGGTGGTCTCATGGCCCTGATGATGCGCGCCGAGCTCGCTGTGCCCGGTATGCAGTTCTTGTCGAACGAACAGTTCAACCAGCTGTTCACGATGCACGGCACGATCATGCTGCTGCTGTACGCGACGCCGATCGTGTTCGGGTTCGCCAACTACATCCTGCCGCTGCAGATCGGCGCCCCCGACGTGGCGTTCCCGCGACTCAACGCGTTCAGCTACTGGCTGTACGTGTTCGGCGCGATCATCACGACCGCCGGCTTCATCACCCCCGGCGGTGCCGCGGACTTCGGCTGGACCGCCTACACGCCCCTGACGAGTGCCCTGCACTCCCCGGGCGTCGGCGCCGACCTCTGGGTCATGGGCCTCGCGGTCGCAGGCCTCGGCACCATCCTCGGTGGTGTCAACATGATCACCACCGTCATCTGCCTGCGTGCCCCCGGCATGACCATGTTCCGGATGCCGATCTTCACGTGGAACATCTTCATCACCAGCATCCTGATTCTGCTGGCGTTCCCGCTGCTGACCGCTGCATTCATGGGCCTGTTCGTGGACCGTCACCTCGGTGGCCACATCTTCGACCCGGCCACCGGCGGTGTGCTGCTGTGGCAGCACCTGTTCTGGTTCTTCGGTCACCCCGAGGTGTACATCATCGCGCTGCCGTTCTTCGGCATCGTGTCGGAGATCTTCCCGGTCTTCAGCCGTAAGCCCGTGTTCGGTTACAGCGGCCTGGTCTACGCGACCCTGGCGATCGCCGCCCTCTCCATCGCGGTATGGGCTCACCACATGTACGCCACCGGCGCCGTGCTGCTCCCGTACTTCTCGTTCATGACGTTCCTGATCGCGGTGCCCACCGGGGTGAAGATCTTCAACTGGATCGGCACCATGTGGAAGGGGCAGTTGACGTTCGAGTCGCCGATGCTGTTCTCCATCGGCTTCCTCATCACGTTCCTCTTCGGTGGTCTGTCCGGCGTCATCCTCGCGAGCCCGCCCCTGGACTTCCACGTCACGGACACCTACTTCGTGGTCGCCCACTTCCACTACGTGGTCTTCGGCACCGTCGTGTTCGCCACCTACGCCGGCATCTACTTCTGGTTCCCGAAGATGACCGGACGCATGATGGACGAGCGTCTCGGCAAGTGGCACTTCTGGACCACGTTCATCGGCTTCCACGGCACGTTCCTCGTCCAGCACTGGCTGGGTAACGAAGGTATGCCGCGTCGCTACGCCGACTACCTGCCCTCGGACGGCTTCACGTTCCTGAACACCTTCTCGACGATCTTCGCGTTCGTCCTCGGTGCCTCGACGCTGCCGTTCATCTGGAACGTCTTCAAGAGTTACCGGTACGGCGAAGTCGTGACCGTCGACGACCCGTGGGGTTACGGCAATTCGCTCGAGTGGGCCACCAGCTGCCCGCCGCCGCGGCACAACTTCACCGAGCTGCCGCGCATCCGCTCCGAGCGTCCCGCGTTCGAGCTGCACTATCCGCACATGGTCGAGCGGATGAAGGCAGAGGCGCACGTCGGACCGGGCCACGGTGGCAAGCACGCCAGCACCGTGCTCGAGAAGGAACGCCACGAGCCGCTGACCGTCGGCGACGAAGGCGACCCCGGAACCGACACCGGCCGCTGACACATCAGTTTCGGAAAGGCCCCGCCCCCACACCGGGCGGGGCCTTTCAGTTGGCACAATGGGTGCCGGACAAGCCGCGCGAGCAACATGATCGGAGTACATCGGTGGGTGCAGCAGACACCACTGTTCTGGTGACCGTGACGGGCCCCGACCGACCCGGCGTCACCTCGGTGCTCTTCGGGTCGCTCTCCCGCCACGACGTGAGCCTTCTCGACGTGGAGCAGGTGGTGATTCGTGGGCGACTGACCCTCGGTGTCCTGGTGGCCTGCCCCGAGAACGGGGAAGCGCTGCAGGAGGAACTCGAAGAGGCGATGGCCACCGTCGGGATGTCGGTGGACGTCGAGATCGGTGCCGATCCGGGCAGGCAGTCGCTGTCCACCCACGCCGTGGTCGTCCTCGGTAGCCCGGTGTCCGCTCGCGCGCTGCGCTCGGTGGCCCGGGAGATGGCGACCCTCGGGGTCAACATCGACTCGATCCGGGGTGTCGCCGATTACCCGGTGACGGGCCTCGAACTTCTCGTGAGCGCTCCCGGCACGGCGGAGGCGGACAAGAGTCTGCGCACCGTACTGGCAGAAGTGGCCGTGCGCGAGAACGTCGACATCGCGGTCGAACGCGGGGGACTGGCCCGTCGGGCCAAACGGCTCATCGTGTTCGACGTCGACTCGACCCTCGTCCAGGGCGAGGTCATCGAGATGCTCGCCGCGCGGGCGGGCGTCGAGGACGAGGTGCGCGCCGTCACCGAATCGGCGATGCGCGGCGAGATCGACTTCACCGAATCCCTGCACCAGCGGGTCGCAACCCTCGCCGGCCTCGACGCGTCCGTGATCGACGACGTCGCGGAAAACTTGGAACTGACACCGGGCGCCCGCACCACCATCCGGACGCTGCGCAGGCTCGGCTTCCACTGCGGTGTGGTGTCCGGCGGTTTCCGGCAGGTCATCGAGGGCCTGGCCCACGAACTGGAACTGGACTTCGTGCAGGCCAACACGCTCGAGATCGTGGACGGCAAGCTCACCGGCCGGGTGATCGGCGACATCGTCGACCGGGCCGCGAAGGCGACCGCACTGCGCAAGTTCGCCGCTCAGGTCGGCGTCCCGATGGAACAGACGGTGGCGGTCGGCGACGGCGCCAACGACATCGACATGCTCAACGCCGCCGGGCTGGGAATCGCGTTCAACGCCAAGCCCGCTCTGCGCGAGGTCGCGGACACCGCACTGTCGCACCCCTTCCTCGACGCCGTGCTGTTCATCCTCGGGGTCACCCGCGACGAGGTCGAGGCCGCCGACGCGGTGGACGGCGTGGTGCGACGAGTCCCGCTGTCGTGACGGAATCGTGCCGCGGTGCGGTCACCGGGGAGACCGGTGACGACACCCTGTGGGCGGCGCGTCACGCCGTCCTCGCGGCCGGATACGGCGGCCGGCCGGATCCGGACGACCCGGCACAGGTCCTCGCCATGCCGATCGTGCTGCACATTCCGAAGGCCGACCCCCCGCCCCGTAGTGCTCTGCTGGAAGCTGCAGCCACCGCGGCCGTGGCGTTGTGCCTCGACCCCCGCGTCGGCCCCGATGAGACGGGCGCGCCCGGACCGTGGCAGGAGGATTACCTCGTCTGGATCGGGTCCCGGATCCGCAAGGTGACGCGGCGGGCACGGGGAGCCGGGTGGCGTGCGGCGCAGGAGGTCGACGGGATCACCGTCGACGTCGACGGTGCGCAGGCCCGCGCGCTCGTGCCCGTCGCCGTCGGTGCGCTCGATCCCCGCATCCGGAAGTTGCAGATCGGCGGGACCGATCTCGACCACGACGACCCCGGAGAGATCCCGGACGGGGATCCGGTGCTGTGGATCAACTCCGCTCTGGACATGACGGTGGGGAAGGCCGCGGCCCAGGTGGGCCACGCGTCGATGCTGCTCGCCGGTGCGATGACCACCGAGCAGGCCCGCGCGTGGGCGGCCACCGGCTACCGCTGCACCGTGCGGGACGCCGACGTCGGACTGTGGGAAGAGCTGACCATCGAGGTGGTGCGGGGCCGGGCGATCGCAGTGCGCGACGCCGGCTTCACCGAAGTGGCTCCCGGATCGATGACCGTGATCGCCTGCCCCTGAGCGTGGTGGCCGACGCATCGACAGTCCAGTGCCTGCGTCGTGGCTATGGGGTGCGGCAGGATTTCCCGGAACACTGACGGGCATGCTCGCTCGACGCCTGATCGCTCTGTTCGCCGGACTGTGGCTGTACGGCTTCTCGATGGCCATGATGATCACCGCCGGCCTCGGTCTCGACCCCTGGGATGTGTTCCATCAGGGGGTCGCGGATCGCACGCCACTCAGTTTCGGTGTGGTGACCGCGCTGACCGGTGTCGTGGTGCTCGCGCTGTGGATCCCGATCCGCCAGAAACCGGGATTTGGGACGATCGCCAACGTCGTGGTCATTGCCGTCTCGGTGGACACCTCGCTCGCGTACCTCGAACCCGCCGACTCCCTTCTCGTGCGCATCGTGGTGATGCTCGGTGGCGTGGTCCTCAACGCGCTCGCCACCGTGCTGTACATCGGTGCGGGGATGGGTCCCGGCCCGAGGGACGGTCTCATGACCGGTCTGGTCGCGCGCACCGGGCTGTCGGTGCGGGTGATCCGCACGTCGATCGAGGTGACGGTGCTGGCCACCGGCTGGTTGCTCGGCGGCACCGTGGGGGTGGGCACCGTCGTCTACGCGCTGGGCATCGGCCCGCTCATCCAGCTGATGATGCGCTTCGGTGGCATCTATCCGACCGCACGAAAGACGAGCAGCGTCGGACCGGACAGTGCGATCGTGGAGTCTCCGGAGATCGGGCCGGCCGGCGCGGGTGCGCCGTCGGGGGACGCCGAGTCGAATTCGGCGAGCACCGTGCCGTAGAACCATTCGGGACAGCCCAGGGTGATCACGGTGGGTCCGCCCGAGTGGAAGACGAGAAGCCAGCTGTCGTCGGTGAGCTGGTGCCCGTCTTCGGTGTGGGAGCGGATGTCGGAACCGTCGATCCACGCCTGGAGGGTGCGCCTGGAGTCGTCGTACCACGCGCGGTCGTCCATCTCCGCGCCGTCGGCGCCGAACCACACGAGGTCGGGATGGCCGGTGGGTGTGCGCCTGCCTTCGAAGAATTCCGGCTGGCGCAGCGCGGGGGAGGCGCGTCGGAGGTCGAGGGCCCGGGTGACGAATGCGGTGAGAGTCGTGTCCCCGGTACTCCAGTCGAGTGGCCAGGAGTCTTCACGCGGGGTGTCTTCGGGGACGCAGTACGCGTTGTTGTTGCCGCCGAGGGTGTGACCGAACTCGTCGCCTGCGGTGAACATCGGCGTGCCGGTCGACAGTGCGAGCGTGGCCAGGAGCGCGCGGACGTGCCGGGACCGCGCCTCGATGATCGACGGATCGTCGGTGGGGCCTTCGACGCCGTGGTCGACGGAGTCGTTGTGATCGGCGCCGTCCCGGTTGTCCTCGCCGTTCGCCTCGTTGTGTTTGCGGCGGTACGACACGAGGTCCGCGGCGGTGAAACCGTCGTGCGCGGTCACGAAATTGACGGACGCCCACGGCCGCCGGTTTCCGAACACGTCCTCGGAACCCGCCACCCGGGAGGCGAGATCGCGTACCCCGGTGCCGCCGTTCCAGAACCGTCGAACGGTGTTGCGGTACTTGTCGTTCCATTCCGACCACTGAACGCCGAAGTGCCCGACCCGATATCCGTCCGACGTGGCGTCCCACGGTTCGGCGATCAGTTTGCACCGGGAGAGAACGGGATCCGCCGTGATCGCGGAGAAGATCGAAGCGCGGGAATCGAATCGGCCGCCGCCGGGCCGGCCGAGAGCGGACGCGAGGTCGAACCGGAAGCCGTCGACCCCCATCTCGTGCGCCCAGTAGCGCAGGCTGTCGCCGATCATCCGGACGGCGACGGGCGACTGTGCGTCGACGGTGTTCCCGCAGCCGGTGAGATCGATGTCGCGACCGTCGGAGTCGAGGAGGTAGTAGCCGGGGGCGTCGAGGCCGCGCCAGCTGAGGCTGATGCCGTCGACGCCCTGTTCGCAGGTGTGGTTGTACACCACGTCGAGGACGACCTCGATCCCCGCGGCGTGCAGCGCGTCGACCATCGTGTGGAATTCGGTGATCTCCTGACCGGGCACCACCGCATAACCCGGGTGAGGGGCGAAGAACGCCGCGGTGGCGTACCCCCAGTGGTTGCGCATGCCCCGCGAACGCACGGTGGCCTCGGAGATGTACGCCTGGACGGGAAGCAGTTCGACCGCGGTCACCCCGAGACGGACGAGATGACCGACGACGGCGGGTTCCGCGAGACCCAGATACGTTCCGCGGTACTGCGGCGGCACGTCGGGGTGCCGTGCGGTGAACGATCCCACGTGAAGTTCGTAGACAACGGTTTCCTCCCACGGCCTTTCGATCCGCGGTCCGCTCGTGCGGGCGTGGTCGGCCGTCACCACCGACAGAGGGGTGTGGCCCAGGCTGTCGACGCGCGACGGGCCGCCGAACGGGTCGCCGTCGTGGGAGACGAGTGCGTCGTGGTCGCCGAGTTCGCCCGTGATGCCGGTCGCCCACGGATCCAGAAGCAGCTTGGCGGGGTTGAGGCGCACGCCGCGTGCGGGCTCCCAGCGTCCGTGCGCGCGGTAGCCGTAGCGCTGTCCCGCACCGACGCCCTCGACGATGCCGTGCCAGATGCCGTACGTCCGCTGGACCAGGTCGATCCGCGTCTCGTCGCCGTCCTCGGAAATCAGGCACACCTGTACCAGTTCGGCGTCGGGAGCGTGGACCGCGAACTGCGTTCCGGTGCCACGCACATTCGCTCCCAGGGGAAACGGTGATCCGGGCAGCCGCAGACTCGGCGGGAGCGACGACATCTCGCCGGGGTGCGAATCGATGTGAGGCGACACGCAACTGATCCTGCCGTGAATGCTCGGAAGATGTGCGGGAAGATGGGTCCGTGCATGAACCTGATCCTGATCTCCTCATCGAATTCGACGACGTTCTCCTCCGCCGCGGGGGCAACACTCTGGTGGGCCCGGTCACCTGGAAGGTGGAACTCGACGAGCGGTGGGTCGTCCTCGGACCGAACGGGGCAGGGAAGACGTCGTTGCTCCGGATCGCGGCCGCCGAACTGCATCCCACGAGCGGAAGCGCCTACCTTCTCGGCGAGCGGCTCGGCCGCGTCGACATCAACGAACTGCGTCCGCGGATCGGACTGTCCTCCTCGGCGCTCGCCAACCGGGTGCCGTCCGAGGAGATCGTGACCGATCTCGTCGTCTCCGCCGGCTACGCGGTCCTCGGACGCTGGCGTGAGCGCTACGACGACATGGACACCGACCGTGCCGTCGAGATGCTCGAGAGCCTCGGTGCCGAGCACCTCGCCAGACGCACGTACGGCACCCTGTCCGAGGGTGAGCGCAAGCGCGTCCTCATCGCCCGTGCGCTGATGACCGACCCGGAACTACTGCTGCTCGACGAGCCCGCCGCCGGTCTCGACCTAGGTGGGCGCGAGGAACTCGTCGCGCGCCTCACCGATCTCGCCGCCGACCCCGACGCCCCCGCGACGGTCCTCATCACCCACCACGTCGAGGAGATCCCGCCGGGCTTCACTCATGCACTGCTCCTCAAGGAGGGGGAGGTCGTCTCGCAGGGGCTCCTGGATCAGGTCATCACGGCCGAGAACCTCAGCGAGGCGTTCAGCCAGTCCATCAGCCTGGACAAGGTCGACGGCCGGTTCTTCGCGCGGCGGACCCGCGTCCCCGGCGCGCACCGGCGAGGCTGAGGACCGGCGGTCACACCGGGGGACCGACTGCGACCCGCGTCACCCGGCGGCGTAGGTTCCGAGACATGGTCTCGAAGCAAGAGCAGGCGCCCCGCGACAGTACCGACGTGGCACCCAAGGACGCGTCCACGGTCATCCTCATCCGTGACGCCGCGGCAGATGTCGCGGCGTCCGGTATCGAGGTGTTCCTCCTCCGCCGGGTGAAGGGGATGGCGTTCGCCGGCGGCATGACCGTGTTCCCCGGCGGCGGGGTCGACCCGTCCGACGCCGAAGCCGAGGTCGACTGGGCGGGACCGTCCGTCGACTGGTGGGCCGGGCGGTTCTCCACCGATGCGGCGCGCGCGAAGGCCCTCGTATGTGCGGCGGTGCGTGAGACGTTCGAGGAATGCGGCGTGCTCCTCGCGGGATCGAGCGCGGACACGGTCGTGGCGGACACGTCCCGTTATTCGCAGTCCCGAACACAGCTCGAGAAGCGGGAACTGTCGTTCAGCGACTTCCTGAAGCGCGAGAACCTCGTCCTGCGGGCCGACCTGCTGCGGCCCTGGGCCAACTGGATCACCCCGGTCGGCGAGGGCCGCCGCTACGACACGCGTTTCTTCGTCGCCGCCGCACCGCACGGCCAGATCGCGGACGGCGCGACGTCCGAGGCCGAGGAGGTGCAGTGGCAGAGTCCCGCCGCGGCGCTCGCGCACTGGCAGGGCGGCGGAAGCATTCTGCTGCCGCCGACGTGGAGTCAGCTCACGGGGCTCAGCGCGTTCGGTTCGGTCGCGGAGGTGCTGGCCGCGGAGCCGGAGATCCCGGTGATCCTGCCGACTCTGATCACGGACGAGGAGCAGCTCCGCGTCGAGTTCCCGGGGCAGGACGGCTACTACGAAGCCGGTCCGCATCCGTGGGCGTCCCGCGACTGATCGCGATGCGGCGGGCCGCGAAACCGGGTCGGAGGCAGACAAGTAGCCTTTTGCCTCATGGCTGAGTTTGTCACTCTCGAGGTATCCGAAGGCATCGGCACGATCCGGCTGGCGCGCCCCCCGATGAACGCCCTGAACCGCCAGGTTCAGCAGGAGTTGCGGGCAGCGGCGCGGGAGGCGACCGTCAACGCCGACGTGAAGGCCGTCATCGTCTACGGCGGCGAGAAGGTCTTCGCCGCGGGCGCGGACGTGAAGGAAATGTCCGAGATGGACTTCGGGCAGATGTCCGACGTGATCGGCGACCTGCAGTCCGACCTCGCGGCGGTCTCCGAGATCCCGAAGCCCACCGTTGCCGCCATCACGGGGTACGCGCTCGGCGGCGGCCTGGAGGTCGCGCTGTCGGCGGACCGGCGCATCGCGGGCGACAACGCCAAGCTCGGCGTGCCGGAGATCCTGCTCGGCATCATCCCCGGCGGCGGCGGCACTCAGCGTCTCGCCCGGCTGATCGGACCGTCCAAGGCCAAGGATCTACTGTTCACCGGCCGGTTCGTCGACGCCGAGGAGGCTCTCGCGATCGGTCTGGTCGACGAGGTCGTGGCGCCGGACGACGTGTACGAGGCGGCCCGCACGTGGGCGTCGCAGTTCACGAAGGGAGCGGGCCGCGCCCTGGCTGCGGCGAAGGCCGCCGTGGACCGTGGGCTGGACGTCGACCTGGGGACCGGGCTCGCGGTGGAGCGTCAGCTGTTCACCTCGTTGTTCGCCACCCAGGACCGCAAGATCGGGATGGAATCGTTCATCGAGAACGGCCCAGGTAAGGCTCAGTTCACAGGCGAGTAGTCTGGAGCCCGAAACTAGAACCTGTTCACTCTTACCAGCGAGTAGGATTTGCCGCATGACTGCAAGCGCCCATGACGACCCAGCTCCTCATCCGCACGCCACCGCCGAAGAGGTAGAGGCTGCGCTGAAGGACACCAAACTCGCCCAGGTGCTGTACCACGACTGGGAAGCCGAGACGTACGACGAGAAGTGGTCGATCTCGTACGACGAGCGGTGCATCGACTACGCGCGCGGACGTTTCGACGCCGTCGCGGGCGATCAGCCGCTGCCCTACGAGCGGGCGCTCGAACTGGGCTGCGGCACCGGATTCTTCCTCCTCAACCTGATGCAGGGCGGGGTCGCGAAGACCGGTTCGGTCACCGACCTGTCGCCCGGCATGGTGAAGGTCGCCCTCCGCAACGCCGAGGGCCTGGGATTGTCCGTCGACGGCCGCGTCGCCGACGCCGAAACCATCCCGTACGAGGACGGTACGTTCGACCTCGTCGTGGGACACGCTGTCCTGCATCACATCCCGGATGTCGAGCAGTCGCTGCGCGAGGTTCTGCGCGTCCTGAAGCCGGGCGGGCGTTTCGTGTTCGCCGGTGAGCCGACCACGATCGGCAACTTCTACGCCCGCTGGCTGGGTCGCGCGACGTGGGAGGTCACCACCCGGGTCACCAAGTTGCCGTTCCTAGCGGACTGGCGTCGCCCGCAGGCGGAATTGGACGAGTCCTCCCGCGCGGCCGCGCTCGAGGCCGTCGTCGACCTCCACACGTTCGATCCGAGCGACCTCGAGAAGATCGCGAAGTCGGCAGGCGCCGAGCAGGTTCACGCGGCCACCGAGGAATTCGCCGCCGCTCTGCTCGGGTGGCCCGTCCGCACGTTCGAGGCGGCTGTGCCCCCGGAGAAGCTGGGCTGGGGCTGGGGGCGTTTCGCGTTCACCGGATGGAAGACGCTCAGCTGGGTCGACGAGAAGGTTCTCCGGCACGTGGTTCCACGGGGATTCTTCTACAACGTCATGATCACCGGCGTGAAGCCCGGCAACTGAATTGGGCTATGCGTTCACTGCCGGGGACGTGGAGTTCCTGCAGAGCCCGGACGGGGCAGCCGCGCTCGCGGAGGTGGACGGCTTCGCACTGACCACGTCTACGCGCCTGGCCGACATCGGCCGGGCGCGTACGCGTTTCGGCTCACACGTGGCGCTGCTGGTGGAGACCGTGCTGTTGCGGCGGAAGGCGGCAGCCAAACTTCCCGGCACCGAAAACTGGTTCTTCACCGACGACGCCCTGCAACAGGCGACACCGCGTGCGGTCGCCGCACACCGTGCGACGCGGCTGAAGGACCGGCACGTCCACGACGTCACGTGCTCCATCGGCGCCGAACTGGACGCGGTGGCCGGGACGGCCGCAACCGTGATCGGCAGCGACCTCGACCCGGTCCGGCTCCTGATGGCGCAGCACAACGTTCCCGGGGCGGCCGTTCTCCGCGCCGACGCGCTCGTCCCGTGCACCCGCGGCACCGTCGTGCTCGCGGATCCGGCGCGACGGTCCGGCGGCAGGCGCACACACGACCCCGCCGCGCTGGAGCCGCCGCTGCCCGATCTGATCGACGCATACCGTGGACGGGATCTCGCGGTGAAGTGCGCCCCCGGACTCGATTTCGACCGGCTCGGCTGGGACGGCGAGGTGGAGGTGGTGTCGCTCGACGGCGGCGTGCGCGAGGCGTGCCTGTGGTCGCCGGGACTGTCCGGAGCCGGTGTCACCCGGCGAGCGAGCGTCCTCGGCTCCGACGGCACCGCGTGGACGGTGACGGACGCCGAGGACGACGACATCCCCGAACGCGCGCCGGGCGAGTGGATCATAGACCCCGACGGCGCCGTCGTGCGTGCGGGCCTGGTGCGGCACTACGCCGCCCGGCACGGGCTGTGGCAGCTGGATCCCCGGATCGCCTATCTCACCGGCGATTCGGTCCCCGACGGCGTGCGGGGCTTCCGCATTCTCGAACAGGTGAAGTATTCGGAGAAGTCGCTGCGGCAGGAGCTGGCGCGGCACGACTGCGGGGTGGCGGAAATCCTCGTGCGCGGCGTCGACGTCGATCCCGCGGTCCTGCGTCCCAAGCTGAAGCTGCGCGGAAGTCGTTCGCTCAGTGTGGTGATCACGCGGATCGGCCGAGCCGGCGTCGTCTTCATCTGCGCTTCGCGCCCGTGAGTACTTCTTAACCGCCGGACGTTAATAAGTACTCACGGGTCAGCGGAGGACGAAAAGCTCTCCGAGCAGTGTCGGCGTGAGAACTTCACCCTTCGGCCCGACGGACGTGCCGACCGTGAAGCCCTTCGCCCCGGGCAGGGTGTCCTGGTCGAGGGTTTCGCCGGTCCCGGTGTCGAACGTGAGCATCGCCAGTCCGTCCGTACCCTCGCGGACCACCGCGTAACCGGTGGACCCGGCCGTCTGGGCCGGGACGCCCAGCTGCAGCAGATCCTTCCGCTCCCAGACAAGTTCGGCATGATCGCCCTTGTCCTGCAACGCCAGCAGGTGGCCGTCGAGTCCGCCCGCGGGGATGATCAGACCGTCCGCGGACGTCGACGGGCTGCCGGCGGCGGCATACCCGATGTCGTAACTCCACTTCGGATCGCCGGTCGCGGAATCGATCGCCCACAACGTGCCCCAGTTGTCGTTGGTGTAGACGACGGAGCCGTCGGCCGACAGATCGGGACTGGACGCGCTGCCGCCCGGCAGTGCATCGCTGGACCATTCCTGAGTGATCGCGGGGTTGTCGCCGCCGGAGTACTTCATTGCGACGAGTTCCGCCGCGGGTGCTCCTGGGGCGAAGAACGTGAAGTAGAACTTGCCGGACTCGAGGTCGATGGCCGGCATGTTCGCCACCGGGCAGTCGGGTGCGCCGAAGAAGCAGCCGCTGAGGCCCTTGTCGTCGGGCAGGATGTCGACGGTCGCGCCCTCGGCGACGGACGGCGGCGGGACGAGATCGTACGGCGCCACGACCTTCTGACCGGTCTGCGTGTCCACGACGTTGATCTGGCCGAGCTGGGTGATGAAGAGGAGATTGCCGTCGCCGGTGAACTGCGCCGACAGCGGCGTCCCGACCACCGGTGTGCGCCAACGCAGCTGGCCGTACTCGTTGAACGAGTTGATGGCGCCGTTCTCACCCACGTACACGTTGGCGGCGCCGTCGACGATCGGCGTGGAGGCCACGACACCCGGCGCGAGCTGACGGCACCAGCGTTTGCGGCCGCTGTCCATCTGGTAGGAGAAGAGGTTGCAGCCCTTCTCGGTGCGGGCCGTGATGAAGATCTGGCCGCTGGCGGCCACCGACGCGTAATTCGCCACCGGACCGCCGAGCGGCCGCGACCAGGCGAAGGAGAGTTCGCGGGAACCGGTGACGGGGCTGGTGTCGCTGTTGCGGGCGTCGGCGTGCATGCCGGGCCACCCGCCTGCGGAGAAGATGTCGTCGACCTGCGTTCCGCTGCTGCAGCCGCTGAGGACGACAGCCGAGATCGTCGCCAGCGCCAGTACTGACGAACGTAGGACCCGCCGCATTACTTCTCCTCGTCTTCGATAACGCTCGGCCCAGAGACTATCCCGCCGAGGCTGCGCCGATCGGCACACCCCGATGCCGGTGTCGGAGTCCGGACGCACCCGACCGGGGGCCCGAGCTGTGAACGTAGGCTGACAGGCTATGACGAGCATGTGGGGCGCACCGTTGCGTACGAGGTGGCGAGGATCCCGGCGGAGCGACAGCGAGCAGGCCCGCTTCCTGACACGCGACTCGCTGCGATGGGTGCTGGCGAACAAGGCGTACACGCCGTGGTACCTCGTGCGGTACTACCGGCTCGCGAAGTTCAAGCTGGCCAACCCGCACGTGATCCTGCGCGGCATGGTGTTCCTCGGCAAGCGGGTGGAGATCCATTCGACCCCCGACCTGTCGCGGCTCGAGATCGGCCGCTGGGTGCACATCGGCGACGGCAACGCGATCCGCTGCCACGAGGGTTCGCTGCGCATCGGCGACAAGGTGGTCTTCGGCAAGGACAACGTCGTCAACACGTACCTCGACATCGAGATCGGCGCGTCGACGCTCGTGGCCGACTGGTGCTACATCACCGACTTCGATCACCGCATGGACGATGTGAACGTCCCGATCAAGGATCAGGGCATCGTGAAGGGCCCGGTCCGCATCGGACCCGACACGTGGGTGGCGGCCAAGGTCACGGTTCTCCGCAACACGCGGGTGGGGCGAGGCTGTGTTCTCGGCGCGCATGCCGTCGTCAAGGGTGACATCCCGGACTTCAGCATCGCCGTCGGCTCGCCGGCCAAGCCCGTGAAGAACCGCAAGGCCGAGTGGGAGGCGGGTGCGTCCGAACGCGCGAAGTACATCGCGGCCCTCGAGGACATCGCCCGGAAGAAGGCGGCGCAGGAGAACTGACCGGCGCGGTGGCATAGTCGGCAGCATGACCGCGTCGGGCAGTGAACTCGAGGAGCGCATCCGGGCGCTCCTCGACGCGCGGTCCGCGAATTCGAGCATCTGCCCGTCGGATGTCGCGCGGGCCGTCGCACCGGACGACTGGCGTCCCCTCATGGAGCCGGTGCGGGAGGCCGCCCGGCGCCTGGCCGATGCCGGGGAGGTCGAGGTCACTCAGAAGGGTGCCGTCGTGGATCCGGGATCGGCACGGGGTCCGATCCGGATCCGGCGGGCCCGCGCGGACTGAGGGCCACGTCAGCGACCGGGCAGCGGACGCTCGGGAATCTCCGGCCTCGCCAACGGGTGCCGCACGCGACGCTTGGCGCCCGCGTAGACGTGGACGGTGTCCTCGGCCACCTTGTTCCAGTCGAAATCCGCGGTGAGACGGTCACGGGCGGCCACCGCGCGCTGCTGGGCGCCGGCCGGGTCGTCGAGGACCTCCCGGACCGCGGACGTGAGCCCGGTGACGTCGCCCGGCTGGAACGACATGCCGGTCTCGCCGTCGACGACCGCTTCACCGAGGCCGCCGGCGGTGGACGCCACGAGCGGGGTGCCGGAGGCGGCGGCTTCGAGTGCGATGATGCCGAACGGTTCGTACCGGCTGGGCAGGACGATGGCGTCGGCGCCGTGCAGCCACCCGAGCAGTTCGATGTGGTCGAGGTTGCCGAGGAAGTTCACGGCACGGGCGACGCGATGGGTGCGGGCCTGCTGGTAGAGCCAGGTGAACTGGGTGCCTTCACCGGCGATCGACAGCGTGGTCCCGGGGTGGCTGCGGCGGATGCGGGGGAGCGCGGCGATGGCGTCCTGCACGCCCTTCTCGTATTCGAGGCGGCCGACGAACAGTAGTTTCGGCGGTCCGGACCGTGGCGCGCGCTCGCGGAAGCTCCAGGTGGTGAGGTCGATTCCGTTGCGGATCACCGTGGTCGGTGGGAGCTGCGGACCGTAGAGTGTGGTCACTTCGTCCTGCATCGACGCGGAACAGGTGATGAGCGCATCGGATTCGTTGGCCAGCCACCATTCCACCGAATGCACCTGCCGGTTGATCCGGCCGGACACCCAGCCGCTGTGCCGTCCGGCCTCGGTGGCGTGGAGTGTGGAAACCAAAGGGACGTCGTAGAATTCGGCCAACGCGATGGCGGGGTGGGCCACGAGCCAGTCGTGTGCGTGCACCACGTCCGGCTGCCAGCCCTCCCCGACACCGGGCTTGTGCAGGGCGACGCCGGCCCGCACCATCGCGTGCCCCATCGCGAGTGTCCACGCCAGCATGTCCTCGCCGAAGACGAAGTGCGCGGGGTCCTCGGCGACGGCGACGACCAGCACGCCGTCCTCGATGTGGGTGACGGTGGGATGGGTGGAGGCGTCGGTGCCCGACGGCCGCCGCGACAACACCACCACTTCGTGTCCGGCCGCCGCGAGTTCGGTGGCCAGGTGGTGGACGTGGCGGCCGAGACCGCCGACCACGACGGGTGGGTACTCCCACGACACGATCAGGATCTTCACGACGCCCCTCCCTCGGTGCCCGTCAGCCGGTGCTCCCTGCCGGGCAGACGCCGCGCGTCGAGCCCGGGGAACAGGCCGTCGGCGCGATTCCATCCCTCTGCGAGCCGGTTCGCGGCCGCGTCCTTGCCCGCCGACACCGCGGCCGCGATTTCGCGGGTGGCATGTGCGTGCTTGTGTGCCCGGTCGCGGGCATATCCGGCCGCGGAATCCTTGCTGACCATGAACGCCCAGTCGCTCGACACCGTTATGAGTGCCTCCCGCAGTATCTGATCGTTCACGCGGTTCCGGAGCGCGGGACGTCCGGGGGCAGCATTGGTGTCGCGGGTCTTGTCCACGGTGTCGAGGGCGGTCGCGACCACCTCGGAGTTGAGTTGCACCAGGTCCGAGACCTGATCGCCGGCCCATACCCGCCAATCCTTGCCGGATCCCCACGATGATCTCTCGAGCTGGACGGGTTCGCCCACGTAGCCCTGCCGCCGGGCGTCATCGAGGGTGCCGACCCGGATTCCGGCCTCGGGCAGCGCCCGCAGCACCTTCTCGAGCCACTCGGGGCCCTCGTGCCACCAGTGCCCGAACAGTTCCGTGTCGAACGCGGCGACGACGAGCGCGGGCCGTCCGATGCGCTCCGACTCGTCGCGCAGGCGCCTGCGGACGGTGGCGACGAAGTCGGCCACGTGCCGGTCGACCGCGGCCGTAGCCAGGGCGGGGTCGTATGGCGCCTTGTCGGCCGAGTCGACCGTGCGGCCGGTCACCCGGGCCGGTTTGAGGCCGGTGTCGTGGTCGTACGTGTGGAAGTCACGGTAGGCGCCGTGCCCGGGGTAGCCCGACTTCGGCGACCACACCCGGTAACTCACCTGCAGGTCGCGTCCGAACGCGACCACGTCGGACTCACGGACCGGTCTGCCGAGCGACGTGTCGCCGCGCAGGGCGGGACCGTCGACCATGAAATGAGTGACACCCGCCTCGGCGTATCCGGTCTCCATGCCGGGGGTGTACCCGCATTCGGGCCCCCAGATACCTGTCGGCGTGCAGTTCCACCGCGCGGCGGCGTCGGCGAGCCCCTCGCTGAGGGAGAAGGCGCGCAACCGCGGGTCGAGCAGCGGCTGGAACGGGTGGGCAAGCGGCCCGCCCAGCAGTTCGAACGCCCCGCGGTCGAGAAGGTCGCGCAGTAGCGGTGAGCCGCCGTGCCGCCAGCGCAGTTCGAAGTCGGCGAGGGCGGCGGCGGACGCGCGGTGCTCGCGGGCACCGAGATCGCGGTGCGCGTCGTCGGGCATGCCTGCCGCCTCGTGTGCGCGGATCTGCCAGTTCCCGAGCCAGTGGTGCATCCCCACCAGACAGTGCGGATCATCGAGCTGAGCTGCGAGAACCGGGGTGATGCCGAGGGTCAGCAGGTGTGAGCGACCCTCGTCGGACAGCCGCCGCAACATCGCGGTGAGAGGGAGGTACGACGCCGCCCACGACTGGTACAGCCACTCCTCGCCCACCGGCCACCGGCCGTGATTGGCGAGCCAGGGCAGGTGGGAGTGCAGGACCAGGCAGAACATACCCGGTTCCGTCGCGTCGCCCGCTCCGGTGCGGTTGTCGGATTCGGTCACCGAACAGGATCCTTCACCGCGACGGCCACCAGGTCGAGGCTGTCGTCGATGTCGCCCTCGTGCAAGGCGAAGTCGTCGAGGGTGATGCCCTCGACGTCGCGGGTCAGTTCGTCGGGCCAGGGTTCGCCGGCGAGTGCGCGGTCGATCTGCGCGCCGATGAACGAGCCGCCGTGCTTCGCGTCGAGGGACTTCAGCCGGTCGCCGTGATGGACGCCGGTCATGAGGGCGACCCTGAATCCGGCCTCCTCGAGCAGTCCGGTCAGCTCGGCCGCGTCGAGTTCGCGGGTGTGGAACGGATTGAGGGGCGTGTCGCGGCCCGGCGAGAACGTGATGCGGTTGGGGGTGCTGACGAGCAGTTCCCCGCCGGGCGTCAGCACCCGGAAGCATTCGCGGAGGAACTGGGCCTGGTCCCACAGGTGTTCGATCACCTGGAAATTGACGACGGTGTCGACGGATTCGTCGTCGAGGGGAAGCTCCGCGAGGTTGCCGTGCAGCATCTCGACGCGGGGGTAGCGCGCACGGACGTGTTCGACCGCGGAGATGTCGTAGTCGAGTCCGGTGACGCTCTGTGCCACGTCGGCAATCATGTTGGCGCCGTAGCCTTCTCCGGATCCGGCCTCGAGTACCCGGCGTCCCGTGCAGCGGGGGAGGAGGTCGCGGTAGACGACCTCGTGCCGCCGGAACCAGTAGTTCTCCTCGGGGATCCCGGGCACGGTCCGCTCGCCCGTGAGGGGCAGCTGCTCGTCGCCGGTCGATGGCAATTGCTCGTGACCGAGCGGGGGCAGTGGTGCGTCCTCGCGGTCGCCGACAAATGATTCGCTCACCGCTGCGAGGTTAGTGCCACCGGCAAGGTCGCTCGTCCAGGTGGTCTACATCACAGGGATGAAATGCGCATTCGGCCGTTATGGTGAACGAGACTTTCACGCAAGTTACCGACTGGTAACTTAACGTGGGGTAATCTGTCGCAGAGCCATCGTGCGACGAAATATCGACAACGAGAGCTCGGCCCACGCGGAGCAACTCACGATAACCACGCAAGAACACACAGGAGGTCGACGAAGACCCATGACGAACATCGTTGTTTTGATCAAGCAGGTCCCCGACACGTGGTCCGAGCGCAAGCTGACCGACGGTGACTACACGCTTGACCGCGAGGCCGCCGATGCAGTGCTCGACGAGATCAACGAGCGCGCCGTCGAAGAAGCGCTCCTGATCAAGGAGGCTCAGGGCGGCGAGGTGACCGTCCTCTCCGCAGGTCCGGACCGTGCCACCGACGCCATCCGCAAGGCCCTGTCCATGGGTGCCGACAAGGCAGTGCACATCAACGACCCGGCCCTCCACGGCTCCGACGCGGTGCAGACCGCGTGGACCCTGGCCGCGGCGCTCGGACAGATCACGTTCGAGAACGAAGAGCCTGCCGACCTGATCATCGCCGGCAACGAGGCCACCGACGGCCGCGTCGGCGCCGTTCCGGCCATCATCGCCGAGTACCTGGGCATCCCGCAGCTCACCCAGCTGCGCAAGCTCACGGTCGCCGACGGCACCGTCACCGGAGAGCGCGAGACCGACGAGGGCGTCTTCGGCCTCGAGGCGAGCCTGCCGGCCATCGTCAGCGTCACCGAGAAGATCAACGAGCCCCGCTTCCCCTCCTTCAAGGGCATCATGGCCGCGAAGAAGAAGGAAGTTCTCGTCTACACGTTGGCCGACCTCGGTGTCGACCCGGAGACCGTCGGCGTCGCCAACGCGGGCACCACCGTCACCGCCTCCACCCCCAAGCCCCCGCGTACCGCTGGTGAGCGCATCGTCGACGAGGGCGACGGCGGCAGCAAGATCGCTGCCTACCTCGTGGGCCAGAAGATCATCTGATCGCGCCCCTCTACAGACCAGCAGACACATACAGGGAGAGTTAGACATGGCAGAAGTACTGGTGCTCGTCGAGCACGCAGAGGGTGCGCTGAAGAAGGTCAGCACCGAACTCATCACCGCCGCTCGCGCGCTCGGTGAGCCGGCCGCAGTGGTCACCGGTCCCGCCGGTACCGCCGACAAGCTGGCCGAGGGCCTCGCCGCCGCAGGCGCGGCCAAGATCTACGTCGCCGAGTCGGACGACATCGACGGCTACCTGGTCACCCCGAAGGTCGACGTGCTCGCGTCGCTCGTCGAGTCGGCCGCGCCGGCTGCGGTCATCACCGCCGCCAGCGTCGAGGGCAAGGAGGTCTCCGGACGTCTTGCTGCCCGCATCGGCTCCGGCCTGCTCGTCGACGTCGTCGACGTGAAGTCCGACGGCAGTGCCGTGCACTCCATCTTCGGTGGCGCATTCACCGTCGACGCCAAGGCCAACGGCGACGTCCCGGTCATCTCGGTCCGCCCGGGTGCCATCGAGGCGAAGCCCGAAGCCGGCGCAGGCGAGAAGGTCTCCGTCGAGGTCCCGGCCCAGGAAGAGGGCGCCGTCAAGATCACCTCGCGTGATCCGATCGTCGGTGGCGACCGCCCCGAGCTCACCGAGGCGACCGTCGTCGTCTCCGGTGGCCGCGGTGTCGGCAGCGCCGACAAGTTCACCGTCGTCGAGGAACTCGCCGACTCGCTGGGTGCCGCTGTCGGTGCCTCGCGTGCCGCGGTCGACTCGGGCTACTACCCGGGACAGTTCCAGGTCGGTCAGACCGGCAAGACGGTCTCCCCGCAGCTGTACATCGCGCTCGGCATCTCCGGTGCCATCCAGCACCGCGCCGGTATGCAGACGTCGAAGACCATCGTCGCCGTGAACAAGGACGAGGAAGCCCCGATCTTCGAGATCGCGGACTACGGCATCGTCGGCGACCTGTTCAACGTCGCTCCGCAGCTCACCGAGGCAGTCAAGGCCCACAAGGGCTGATTCTCGGCCGACGGCGGCCCCGTTCCCTCGCCGGGAGCGGGGCCGTCGTCGTATCTTCCGTCGTTCATCCGGGCTGCATCGACACGACACCCGGGCGATGCCCTCACGCCGCCCCTGCTCGGTAAACCTGCGCCATGACAACTTCGTCAGTTCTCCGCGCACCGAGTGAGACCGCCGATTCTGTTGTAACCGCGCCCCGATACTCCCTGGTCGTCTCGTCCGACCGCGAACACCGCGTTTCCGCCCAGCGGCTGCGCTACCGCGTGTTCGCCTCCGAACCCGGATTCTCCGTCCCCGCGCACGCGGACGCCCTCGACGCCGACCGGTTCGACGACTTCTGTGACCACCTCCTCGTCCGCCACGAGGAGACCGGCGAGTTCGTCGGTTGCTACCGCATGCTCCCGCCCGACGCCGCTGCCCAGGCCGGTGGCTATTACACCGCCACCGAATTCGACATCTCCGCGCTCGACCCCGTCGGCAACCGCATCGTCGAGATGGGCCGGGCGTGCGTCGACCCCGACCACCGCTCCGGTTCGGTGCTGAGCCTGATGTGGGCAGGCATCCTCCACTACCTGCAGCTCACCGGATACGAATGGGTCATGGGATGCGTCTCCGTGCCGATGCGCGAGCATCCGGACGCGGTGGCCGGATCCAACGTCCGAGGGGTGCGCGACCTGCTGCTCCGCAAGTACGGCAACGACCCGGCCGCGCGGGCCGTGCCCAGGAACCCGGTGCGCGTCGACGGGCGGTCGCTCGACGAGATCGAGCCGCCCGCCCGGCCGACCCTGCCGCCGCTGCTCCGGGGCTACCTGCGCCTCGGCGCCAAGGTGTGCGGTGAGCCCGCGCACGATCCGGAGTTCGGTGTCGCCGATTTCGTCGCACTGCAGGGACTGCACGGCGCCAACGAGCGCTACCTCGAACGCCTGCGTTCGGCATCGGCCACTCTCGAGGCGGGAGCACGAGCATGAGCACGGCGGTGTCCGAGTCGCCCGAGGCGACCGTGCACTCGTGGATGCCGTCGAGTCCGTGCGGCGCGGGATGTCTGCCCGCGGAGGCGAACGGAGTGTCGATCCCGACCGTGGTCGTTCGCTGGTGCCTCGTCGTGTCGGCACTGGCGACGGCGCCGCTCCTGACCGCGGGATGGCTGCTGCCGCGGTCGTGGCGGACCGGTCTGCAGCGGCGGTACGCAGCGATCCTGTTGCGCTGCGTGGGAATTCGCCTCGTCGTCGTCGATCATCGTGGAAAGCGCCGTCACACCGGCGGGATCCTGGTGGTGGCCGGCCACGTGTCGTGGACCGATGTGCTGGTGCTCAGCGCGCTCGCCCCGGCGAACTTCGTCGCCCGCGGGGATCTGCTGGACTGGCCGGTTCTGGGGTCGCTCGCGCAGCGGATGAGGGTCGTCCCGATCGAGCGGCAGAACCTGCGCGCACTCCCGGACACGGTGGCGACGACGGCGGGCAGGCTGCGCGACGGCGAACGAGTCGTGGCGTTCCCGGAGGGCACCACGTGGTGCGGACGGGCGTACGGCGGTTTCCGGCCTGCGCTGTTCCAGGCGGCGATCGACGCGGAATGCCCGGTCCAGCCGATCTCGCTGCGGTACACCGGCCGGGGCGGGGACCTGACGACCGGGCCGTGCTTCGTCGGCGAGGAGACGATCGGCCAGTCGATCCGGCGCATCATCCGCCAGAAGGGAGTCACCGCGGAGGTCCGGCTGGCGCCGATCGAGTACCCGGGGGACTGCCGCCGCGATCTGGCGACCCGGTGTGAGCGCGCCGCGCGGGGCGATGAACGGATCGATCTCGCAGCGCACGACATCGTCGATCCGCTGCAGGGTGCGGTCGGGACGGCGGCCGTGGGCATCGAGGCGGCGGAGCGTCTCGTCGCCTGAGCTATCCTGGTCACGTCATGACCTCTGCCCGCAGTGCCGATCACCCCGTCTACCTGGACCACGCAGCCACCACTCCCATGGTGCCCGCTGCCGTCCGGGCGATGACCGACATCTTCACGACCGTGGGCAATGCGTCCTCGCTGCACGGTTCCGGACGCGCCGCCCGCCGTCGCATCGAGGAGGCCCGCGAGTCCATCGCCGCCGACCTCGGTGCCAGGCCGTCCGAGGTCATCTTCACCTCCGGCGGCACCGAGAGCGACAATCTCGCGGTCAAGGGCATCTTCTGGGCCCGGCGGGACGCCGACCCCGACCGGGTGCGGATTCTCGCCAGTTCCGTGGAGCACCATGCGGTTCTCGACGCGGTGGAGTGGCTCGAGAAGCACGAGGGTGCCCAGGTCACGTGGCTGCCCGTCGACGAACTGGGCCGGGTGTCCCCGCAGGCGCTGCGCGACGAACTCGCCGTCAACGCGGACGAGACGGCCCTGGTCACGATCATGTGGGCCAACAACGAGGTCGGCACGATCATGCCGATCACCGAACTCGCCGCCGTGGCGGCCGAGTTCGGTGTGCCGATGCACAGCGACGCCGTCCAGGCCGTCACGCACATCCCCGTGGACTTCGCTGCGAGCGGGCTGTCCGCGCTGAGCATCGCCGCGCACAAGGTCGGCGGACCGCAGGGCGTCGGTGCGCTGCTGCTGGGACGGCAGGTGCCGTGTGTGCCGCTGCTGCACGGCGGGGGACACGAGCGCGACCTGCGTTCGGGTACCCCGGACACGGCGGGCGTCGTCGGTATGGCGGCGGCGCTGCGCGACACGACCGCCGACCTCGACTCCCGCGCGACGGAACTGACCGTCCTGCGCGACCGCTTGATCGAGCGTGTCGGCGAGACCGTTCCCGATGCCGTGCTGAACGGGCCGGTGGGCAGCGCGCGGCTGCCGGGCAACGCCCACTTCACGTTCCCCGGCTGCGAGGGCGATTCGCTGCTGATGTTGCTCGACGCCGCCGGGATCGAGTGTTCGACCGGGTCGGCGTGTACCGCCGGAGTTGCTCGTCCGAGCCACGTCCTGACCGCGATGGGCGTGGATTCCGCGACCGCGCGGGGATCGTTGCGTTTCTCGTTCGGGCACACGTCGACGGTCGCGGACGTGGATGCAGTCATCGCGGCACTGCCGCAAGTTGTGGAGCGGGCCCGCGCCGCCGGGCTCGCCGGTGTCGGAGCGCGTGGAGGGGATCGTTGATGCGAGTACTGGCGGCCATGAGTGGCGGTGTGGATTCCGCGGTGGCGGCGGCACGGGCGGTCGCTGCCGGGCACGACGTGGTGGGCGTGCATCTCGCGCTGTCCGCCGAGCCGGGCACGCTGCGGACCGGATCCCGGGGGTGCTGCTCCAAGGAGGACGCCGGTGATGCCCGGCGTGCCGCGGACGTGCTCGGAATCCCGTTCTACGTCTGGGATTTCGCCGACCGCTTCAAGGAAGACGTGATCGACGACTTCGTGGCGTCGTACGCCGCGGGGGAGACCCCCAACCCGTGCCTGCGGTGCAACGAGAAGATCAAGTTCGCGGCGCTCGCGGACCGTGCGATCGCCCTAGGGTTCGACGCGGTGGCCACCGGCCACTACGCGCAACTCGAGAACGGCGTGCTGCGCCGCGCCGTCGACGCGGACAAGGATCAGTCGTACGTGCTCGGTGTGCTCACCGCCGAGCAGTTGTCGCGGGCGATGTTCCCGGTGGGGGACACCCCGAAGGGCCAGATCCGGGAGGAGGCCGCCGAACGCGGCCTCGCCGTGGCGAACAAGCCCGACAGCCACGACATCTGCTTCATCCCGTCCGGCGACACCCGCGCATTCCTCGGTGCCCGCATCGGTGTTCGCCCGGGCAGTGTGGTCGACGCCGATTCGGGTGAGGTGCTCGCGGAACACGAAGGCGTGCACGGTTTCACGATCGGCCAGCGGAAGGGCCTCGGCGTCCAGGGTCCCGCAGCCGACGGGCAACCGCGGTACGTGACGTCCATCGAACCCGACACCGGCACCGTCCGCGTCGGTTCCGCACGCGACCTCGAGGTGCACGCGATCACGGCGGACCGCGCCGTGTGGACGTCCGGGAGCACGCCGACCGGGCCCCTCGAATGCACCGTCCAGGTCCGGGCCCACGGCGGACTCGCCGACGCCGTCGCCGAAGCGGTCGACGGCGGCATCGCCATCTCCCTTCGGGAGCCGCTCACCGGCGTCGCGAAGGGGCAGGCCGTCGTGCTGTACCGGACCGACCCGGCAGGCGACATCGTGCTGGGCAGCGGAACCATCTCGGGTACCGACGCGCGTCCGAACACGCAGTGACGCAGGGTATCTCACTGGCCGGAGCCGTCACCGGCGTCGGCTCGTGGCCGGGCACGGATCCGCGTGAAGCCGCCACGATCGTTCTCGGTGAACTCGGCCGGCTCCCGCACCTCGTCGAGTTGCCCGCCCGCGGGCTCGGCGCCGACATGATCGGCCGCGCCAGCGCTCTGCTCGTGGATCTGCAGCTGGACGTGTCCACGACGGCCTACCGCGTGGTGCAGCGTCGCGGCTCGGTCGCCAAGCGGGCGACCGACCTTCTGAACCAGGATCTCGACGCGCTCGAGGAGGCGTGGGAGAGTGCGGGCCTCGTCGGCGCCGACCACGTGGTGAAGGTGCAGTCGGTGGGTCCACTCACGCTGGCGGCCGAGGTGGAACTCGGCACCGGCCGGCGCGTGCTCACCGATCCCGGCGCGGTGCGCGACTTCGCCGAATCGCTGGGCGAGGGGCTCGCGCGGCACGCCGCGGAAGTCACGCGACGTCTCGGCGCGCAGGTGCTGGTCCAATTCGACGAGCCGCGACTGCCCGCCGTGCTTGCGGGCACACTGTCCGGTCGGTCGCGGCTCGAGACCGTGCGGGCGATGCCGGAACCGGAGGCTCTCGCCGTGCTCGAGGCCGCCCTCGCCGGCTGCGGCGCGGTGACCATGGTGCATTGCTGCTCCGCCGACCTGCCCACCGACCTTCTGCGGCGCAGCAGTGCCCGTGCGGTGGGTCTGGACGTGTCTCAGCTGGCGTCCGCGGACCTGGACGGCATCGGCGAGTTGCTCGACGCGGGCAAGGAGCTCGCACTCGGCCTCGTCCCGACCGACGCTCCCGCGGTGCCTGCCACGTGGCGCGACCTGGCCCGACCTGCGGTGACGCTGATCGACCGGCTCGGATTTCCGCGCACGACGCTGCGGACCCAGGTCGCCGTGACTCCCGCCTGCGGACTCGCGGGCGCAAGCGCGTCCTGGAGCCGGGACGCGCTGAAGTTGTGCGCCGAGGTGAGCAGCGCGTTCACCGACGACCCCGAATCGCTCTGAGTCCGGCGTTCGGTGTCGGCCGGACCGGTTAATCTTCGGTAGTGAGTGAATCGACCGAAGCCCCGACACCGGCCCCCGGACACATTCGGGAGCACTGGAACGAGCTGGCCGAGGAAGTGCGGCAGCACCAGTTCCGCTATTACGTCCGCGACGCGCCCATCATCTCCGACGGAGAGTTCGACGTGCTGCTGGGCGAGCTGAACGACCTCGAGAACCAGTACCCCGACCTGCGGACGCCCGATTCGCCGACACAACTCGTCGGCGGCGGTTTCGCCACCGACTTCGCCTCCGCCGATCATCTCGAGCGGATGCTGAGTCTCGACAACGTCTTCGCCACCGACGAACTGCGCACCTGGATCAGCCGGGTGGAGCAGGAGACCGGCCCCGACCTGCACTACCTGTGCGAGGTGAAGATCGACGGAGTCGCGCTGAACCTGGTCTACGAGAACGGCCGGCTCGTCCGGGCCGCCACGCGAGGCGACGGCCGAACCGGTGAAGAAGTCACTCTGAACGCGCGAACCATCGACGACATCCCGGAAAAGCTCACCGGCACAGACGAATACCCGGTCCCCGCGCTCCTCGAGGTGCGCGGCGAGGTGTTCTTCCGGCTCGAGGACTTCGCGGCACTCAACGCGGCGCTCGTCGAGGAAGGCAAGGCGCCGTTCGCGAATCCCCGGAACTCCGCGGCCGGGTCGCTGCGGCAGAAGAATCCGGCCGTCACGGCCCGCAGGCGCCTCGGAATGATCTGCCACGGACTCGGCCGCAGTGAAGGATTCGAGCCGGTCTCCCAGTACGACGCGTACACGGCACTGGCGGCGTGGGGCCTGCCGGTGTCGACTCACACCGCGCGTGTCACGGGCGCGGACGCCGTCGTGGACCGGGTGCAGTACTGGGGCGAGCACCGGCACGACGTGGAGCACGAGATCGACGGTCTGGTGGTCAAGGTCGACGAGACGTCGCTGCAACGCCGGCTCGGGTCCACGTCCCGGGCGCCGCGCTGGGCGATCGCCTACAAGTACCCGCCGGAAGAGGCCACCACCAAGCTCCTCGACATCCGGGTCAACGTCGGTCGCACCGGCCGAGTCACCCCGTTCGCCTACATGGAACCGGTCACGGTCGCCGGCTCCACCGTCTCACTCGCCACCCTGCACAACGGCTCCGAGGTCAAACGCAAGGGCGTGCTCATCGGCGACACGGTCGTGCTGCGCAAGGCCGGTGACGTCATCCCCGAGGTCCTCGGGCCCGTGGTCGACGCCCGGACGGGCGACGAGTACGAGTTCGTGATGCCCACCCACTGCCCGGAGTGCGACACGCCGCTGGCCCCCGCCAAGGAGGGTGACGCGGACATTCGCTGCCCCAACCAGCAGTACTGCCCCGCGCAGCTCCGGGAACGCGTGTTCCACGTCGCGGGCCGCGGCGCGTTCGACATCGAGGTCCTCGGCTACGAGGCCGCCACGAGCCTGCTCGAGGCCAAGGCGATCGGCGACGAGGGAGACCTGTTCTCGCTCACCGAGGACGATCTGCTCAAGACGTCGCTCTTCCGGACCAAGGCCGGCGGGCTGTCGGCCAACGGCCGCCGGCTGCTCGACAATCTCGATTCCGCCAAGGACAAGCCGCTGTGGCGGGTGCTGGTCGCGCTGTCCATCCGTCATGTCGGTCCCACGGCGGCGCGTGCGCTGGCCGGTGAATTCGGGTCGCTCGAGCGGATCCGGCAGAGCTCCGTCGAGGAACTCGCCGCTGTGGACGGGGTCGGCGGCACCATCGCCGCGGCCGTCGCCGAGTGGTTCGGTGTCGACTGGCACCAGCAGATCGTGGAGAAGTGGTCCGCGGCCGGGGTTCGCATGGAAGACGAACGTGACGAATCGATTCCGCGCAATCTCGAGGGACTGTCGATCGTCGTCACGGGTTCGCTCGAGACGTTCTCGCGCGACCAGGCGAAGGAGGCGATCCTCGTCCGAGGCGGTAAGGCCGCGGGTTCGGTGTCGAAGAAGACGGCATACGTGGTGGTCGGCGAATCGCCGGGTTCGAAGCACGACAAGGCCGTCGAACTCGGAGTGCAGGTCCTCGACGAGGACGGGTTCCGTCGACTGCTGGAGGGCGGACCGGACGCGGTCGCGGATTCCGGAGTGTGATCGGAACCTCACGCCCGCATTTTGGGCGGCGTGAGCAGTCCTGTCATAGTTCTGGACATGATCGAGATTCGGAATGCGACGCCGGACGAGTACGAGGCCGTCAGTGACCTCACGGTGATCGCCTACGTGGGCGGCGGATTCGTCGAGGCGCACGATCCGTACACGAACCGGTTGCGCGACACCGCCGAGCGGGCGGAGAAGGCGGATGTCCGGGTTGCCGTGATGGAGGGCCGGATCGTCGGTTCCGTCACGATCGCGGAACCGGCTTCCCCGTACGCCGACGTCGCGCAGCCGGGTGAACTCGAATTCCGGATGCTCGCCGTGTCACCCGACGCCCGCGGTTCCGGGGTCGGGTCGGCGCTCGTGCGGCACGTGCTGGACACGGCATACGACCGCGGGGACCGCGCGGTCGTGATGTCCACCCAGCCGGACATGGAAGATGCCCGCCGAATCTACGACCGCAACGGTTTCGTGCCTGTGCCCGAACGGAACTGGGTGCCCGTGCCGGGCGTCGAGCTCACCGTCCTGGTCCGCGAGCTCGTCTGAGGCGACCACCACCGGACCTCCCGGCCCGGGACGGTGGTCAGCTCAGAACCGTCGCGATGATGCCGGCGAGGTAACCCAGCCGGGCGATCTCGGACGGACGGAACTCCGGGCCGCCGGGGCGGCCGAGCATCAGCACGCGGCCGGTGGTCCCGAGGGGAGCCGCCGCGAGTGTGGTGTTCATGTCACGCCACACCTGCGGCACCCAGTCGCCCTCGCCGTCGAGCGCCGTGGGCTTCTCCAGCGGCATCCACGGGATCTCGGTGGCATGGGTCTCGGGAGCTCCCGAGCTGCCGACCACCCGGTATGCGCCGTGCGGACCGAGGTCGGCGACCACGGACCAGCCGACCCGGAGCACGCGCGGCGCTCCGTCCACGAGGACCTGCAGTCGATCGTCCGCCGCGGTGGCGACCTGGTCGATGAGCTCGAGCTCACGGTGGGTGTCGAGGATTCCGGCGTACGGCCGGATGGAGTCGACGGTGACGCCGGGCAGGTTCTCGGCCGCCGTGATGAGGGTGTCGGGGAGCGATCCCGGCTCGACATCGACCACGAGGTCGTCGATGGCGAATCCGGCACCCCGTTCCACCACGTCGAGCGACAGAATGTCAGCACCCACCGACCCCAGGGCGACGGCGAGAGAGCCGAGGCTACCGGGACGGTCGGGAAGCTGGACGCGAAGCAGATACGACACGTGCGTCCCTTTCACCACGAGATAGACGCGGGAGTACCTGCGACCCCCGTCGCTCACCATCCTTGCACTTTCGTTCCCGAGTATGCGGTCCCCCCTGCGGCTTCGCCGGGGACGGGACGGGGACTCGCAGGTCGCGCTCGATTCGTGACACTGCGGATACGAATTCGCCTCGTCCGCGAAACACGCCAGCCCAAACATGGGTGCATGAACACCACGGAAACGGGAGTGACGACGTCCGTCTCGCGGCGGGTGGCGGCGGGCCGGGAACAGGAATTCCTGCGCTGGACGGACGCCGGGATGGCGATGGCGGGCACGTTCCCGGGGTTCCTCGGCGGGGGCTGGCTGCGCGCGGCGTCCGATCCCGAGCAGTACCACGTGGTGTACCGGTTCGCGGACGAGGACACTCTCGACGCGTGGACGACGTCGCCCGCCAGGAAGGTGTGGGTGGGCCGGGGGACGGGTCTCGCACAGGACACGGTCACGCACCGGCTGACCGGGGTGGAGGGCTGGTTCGAACCGCAGTCGACGCTGACGCACGCCGTGCGGGTCACGCCGCCACCGCCGCGGTGGAAGCAGGCGGTCACCATCTGGCTCGGCTTCTTCCCGATCTCACTCCTCATCGCGTTGTTCGTCACCCCTCGGCTCACGGCCCTGGACGTCGTGACCCGCACCCTGGTGGCGTCGGTGGTCACGACTCCGGTGATGGTCTTCGTGGTTCTGCCGTTCCTGACGGGCAGGTTGCGGCGCTGGCTGCACGGCTGATCGGGCCACGCTCTAGGCTGGGACCTACTTGTGTACGTCCGAACCGAAAGGGGCCCCGCGGTGCCTGCCATCTCCCGTGACGAGGTCGCGCACCTCGCGCGGCTGTCTCGACTCGCCCTGACCGATGCCGAGCTCGACGAGTTCGCCGGTCAGCTGGACTCGATTCTCAGCCACGTGAAGGTGGTCACCGAGGTGCCCGCCGAGGATGTTCCGCCGATGGCGAACCCGAACGCGGTCACCAACGTGACCCGTCCCGACGTGATCGTTCCCGGCCTGACTCCCGAGCAGGCGCTGTCCGGCGCACCCGCTGTCGAGCAGAATCGCTTCGCCGTCCCGCAGATCCTTGGAGAGGGCGAATGAGCGCCGAACTGACCACCCTCGACGCCTCAGATCTCGCGTCGAAGATCCACAGCCGTGAGGTGTCGTCCGTCGAGGTCACCCAGGCGCATCTCGACCGCATCGCCGCAGTCGACGGGGAACTGAACGCCTTCCTGCACGTGGCAGGCGAGCAGGCCCTCGTGTCGGCGAAGGAAGTGGACAGCAGCCTCGCCGCGGGCAATGCGCCCGCCTCCCCGCTCGCGGGAGTTCCGTTGGCGCTCAAGGACATCTTCACCACCACCGACATGCCCACCACGTGCGCGTCGAAGATTCTCGAAGGCTGGATCGCACCGTACGACGCCACGCTCACGAAGAAACTGCGCGACGCCGGCATCCCGATCCTGGGTAAGACCAACCTCGACGAGTTCGCGATGGGGTCGTCCACCGAGAACTCCGCCTACGGCCCCACCCGCAACCCGTGGGACACCACGCGCATCCCGGGCGGCTCGGGCGGCGGCAGTGCCGCGGCCCTCGCGTCCCGGCAGGCCCCGCTCGCGATCGGCACCGACACCGGCGGCTCGATCCGTCAGCCCGCCGCCGTCACGGCGACGGTCGGCACCAAGCCGACGTACGGCACGGTCTCCCGTTTCGGCCTCGTGGCGTGCGCGTCCTCGCTCGACCAGGGTGGTCCCTGCGGTCGCACGGTCCTCGACACGGCTCTGCTGCACGAGGTCATCGCCGGGCACGACCCGCGCGACTCCACGTCGATCGACGCGCCCGTGCGCCCCGTGGTGGCCGCTGCGCGTGAGGGTGCCGGTGGCAACCTGAAGGGCGTGAAAGTGGGTGTGGTCAAGGAACTGCACTCCGACAGCTACCAGCCCGGGGTCATCTCCTCGTTCGACGCCGCCGTCGCGCAACTCACCGAACTCGGTGCCGAGGTCGTCGAGGTGTCGTGTCCCAACTTCGAGTACGCGCTCGCGTCGTACTACTTGATCCTGCCGAGCGAGGTGTCGTCGAACCTCGCGCGCTTCGACGCGATGCGCTACGGACTGCGCATCGACGAGGGCGACATGAGCGCCGACCAGGTGATGGCCGCGACGCGTGCCGCCGGCTTCGGCCCGGAGGTCAAGCGCCGCATCATGATCGGTACCTACGCGCTGTCCTCCGGCTACTACGACGCCTACTACGGTCAGGCGCTCAAGGTGCGGACGCTCATCGCCAGGGACTTCGAGAAGGCCTACGAGAAGGTGGACGTCCTGGTGTCGCCCACCAGCCCGTTCACCCCGTGGAAGCTGGGCGAGAAGGTCGGCGACCCGCTCGCGATGTACCTCTCGGACCTGTGCACGCTGCCGACCAACCTGGCCGGGCACTGCGCGATGTCGGTTCCGTCGGGACTGTCCGCGGACGACGGTCTGCCGGTGGGACTGCAGATCATGGCTCCCGCACTGGCCGACGAGCGGCTGTACCGCGTCGGTGCCGCGTACGAGGCCGCACGCGGTCCGATCGGCTCGCCGAACTAGGAGCAGTCGGGCAGGGCGGTGCCCTGCTCGCTGCCGTAGCGGTGTCCGTGCCCGGGCGCGAAGTTCAGCGCGGACACCAGGTCGACACTCGTCTGCAGGAACGTGATGCCCGGAATCCATTGGGGTACCGGCGCATCGCGTACTGCGAGCGAGAGGTCGGGTCGGCGCACGATCAGGTCGGGGGACCACCACACCACCGGGTCGGACGTGTTCGCCAGCACCGTCGCCCCGTCCGTCAGGACGGAGCCGGCGGGCGGGCCCGCCCACAGTGCGCCGCAGACACGCTCGCGGAGTTGGTCGGCGTCAGTGAAAAGTGCACTGCCGCCGACGGATCCGAGGCTCTGGCCGTAGACGTAGAGAGCCGGACGCAGGAGGTCGGGCAGGTCGGCGATCCGCTCGGCGACGGCATCGAACAACGCGGCCGCCGATTCGTCTGCGGCGGAACGTCCGAACACGAACGTGATCCAGCTCGGCAGGTACGAGTACTGCATGCCGACGATGGCGACGTCGTCGGCGAAGCGTTCCTCGAATCCTTCGGCGGCGTTCTCGTCGATCCACCCCGAGCCGGTGGGCACGGTGACGACGATGGCGGACCGGGTGAATCCGCCTGCCCGCTCGAGCTCCGATACCGCCAGTGCCGCACGCGATTCGACGTCCGGCGCCGAATCCATCCCCACATATGTGCGGATGCCGGCCGACTGCTCGCCCGCCGCCACGAACCGTCGTCCCTGGCGCCCGAGCGACTCCCAGCTGATCGCGGAGTCCGGGCTGCCGGACAGTTCGGCGGACATCGGTCGGTGCAGGGACACGTCGACGAGCGCGTTGGAGTCGCTGTAGGAACGGGACATCATTCCCCACAACGCGGGTCCGGCGACCAGTTGCAACCCGGTCGCGAGAACGACGGCGGTGGTGGCGCTGCCGATCCAGCCGAGATGGCGGGCGACGGTGCCGACGACGTTGCCGATGCCGGCGAACAGCAGCAACGTCAGCGCTGCCCCGATGATCGCCTGCATCCAGTGGTCCGGCCCGATGCCCGGCATGCCCATGGCGGCACGCAGTGAATCCTGCCAGTGGTCGGCGAGCACGATCGCCCAGGTCACGACGATCATGGCGCCGATCAGGGCCAGCAGACGGACCGAGTCCCGCGGAGGGTGGTAGCTGCGTGAACGCGTGACGAGGTGCCACAGTCGACGGACGAGGACGACGAAACCGAAACCGAATGCGGCGAGGACACCGGTGAACAGAGCCTGCGTCAGCGCACTCCGGGGGAGCAGTGAGGGAGCGAGAGACGCGAGTGTGACGGCGGTGACGACGATCGTGGAGGAGACGCGGGGGAGAGCGGAGACCGGGATCGTCGTGACCAGTGTGCGGCGCAGGGCATTCGGCTTCGTTCGCGAGCGACTGTGCACCGTGCTCCGTCCGGGACCGGACAGAGCGGTGATGGTCATGCGACGGCTCCGACCGGATGCGGGCGGCGGCGGATCGACCAGGCCGCGCCGGCGAGGAGCGCGACACCGACACCGCCGGCCAGTACGTACGGGAGCCCGGATTCGGTGACCGGTGCCGAATAGCTTTGGCGCCAGCTGTTTCCGGTGACGAAGGTAGCCGCGACGTTCGCCATGACGAAGCACTGCGCCCGTGCCTGCTCGTCGGCGCGGGTGTCGCACGCCGCGTGCATGCGCTGATCCAGCTGCGCGTCGAGGCTCTGCCGCGCCCAGGGACCCAGGTCCTCGCCGGACCGGGACGCGTACCGCAGAAGGTCGTAACCGAGGTCGTGGGCCTTGCACGACGTATCGAACTCGAGTGGCAGCGGCACGGGGGACGAGCAGTCTCCGCCGGGATTGGCGAGCATTCCGTCGATCAGCACCGGCGTGTACCCCATCACGGAAGCGAAGTCCGCGGGAACGGAGTCCTCGGTGAGCTCGGCCGGTGCCGTGAGGGTGTGCACCGCGGCGGAGGCGGCGACGTTCTCGTGCCGGGGCGTGCTCGCCGCGCCGGTGCCTGCGAATCCTGTCGTGGTCAGTAGTGCGGTTGCGGCGCACGCCACCGCGGCCCAAGTCGTTCTCCGTGTCCCCGTCTTTCGCATGACGAGAACGTTATGAATTCGTGTTGCGCAGCCACATCACCCCGGAGTCCGGTTCGATCCCTGGTCTCGTGGTGCGAGGGGGCCCCGATCTCATACTCCGGGGCTACGCCGACATGAGCCCGGGGTATGAGGACACTCCGTGACCACGGTTTCTACTGTCGACAGTGTGAAGACGAAGACGCGCATCCGGAGAGCCGCCGAAGGCCAGTGGCTGAACGTGGCAATCGTCGTGGTCACGGCGATTTTGTTCGCCGTGGCGTGGCCGACCCTGCAGCTGACCCACCAGGTCAGTCCCCCCATCCAACCGTTCGTGGCGGCGCTCGCGACGTTCCCGTTCCTGCTCATCCGCTCGAATCCGGCGCTGGCCTGGGCCGTCTCCGCGGTCTCGGCGCTGGTGATTCCGCGTGTCTTCGCACTGCAGGACGGCTACGACTACCCCTGGCAGGTGGTCCACATCCTGGTGATGCTCGCCCTGCTGGCCGCCGTCAGCATGCGGGCCGCGATTCCGGTCGTGGGTGTGGCATGGATCTCCACCGTCCTGCTGTTCCTCGCCGACACCCCGGGCACCAACGGCCGCGGGTGGGCGGTGGGCCTGACCGCGATCGTCGTCTTCGGCCTGCTGATCCGGTGGCTGGTGCTCTCCCGCCGGCAACTCGCGCAGCAGGAGGAGCTGAGTGAGCTCGAGCGCACTCGCCGGACGGTCCTCGAGGAGAAGGCGCGCATCGCCCGGGACCTGCACGACGTCGTCGCGCACCACATGTCGATGGTCGTGGTGCAGGCGCAGAGCGCGCCGTACCGCATCGCCGACATGTCGGACGAGACGCGGGCCGAGTTCGAGTCGATCGGAGCCGCCGGCCGCGCCGCATTGAACGAGGTGCGCGGACTGCTCGGAGTGCTGCGCAGCGACGGCCAGCTGGCCGAGCACGCGCCCCAGCCGGGGGTTCAGCAGATCAGCGAGCTGCTCGAGGGCAGCCGCAGGGCAGGCATTCCCGTCTCCTGGCACGTCGACGGCGACCCGACGCTCGTGTCGGAGTCGGTCGGGCTCGTGATGTACCGCATCCTGCAGGAATCCCTCGCCAACACGGCCCGCCACGCGGCCGGCGCCGCGGTCGAGGTGAAGATCGCGTACGAGTCGCCGATAGCGTCCGTGTCGATCGTCAACGGGCCGCCGAGGCGGAGCCTCGTCTCCGCCCTGACCAGGCACGAGTCGACCGGCGGCAACGGCATCATCGGCATGCGTGAGCGTGCGCAGGCAGTCGGGGGCGTACTCACCACCCACCTGCACGACAACGGCGGATTCGACGTCCACGCCGAGTTCCCGGTCGCCTCCGCCTAGGCTGGCTGGGTGGCCATCACCGTATTCATCGCCGACGACCAGGCTATGGTCCGGCAGGGCTTCGGAGCCCTGCTCGCCTCACAGCCCGACATCAGTGTCATCGGTGACGCTCCGGACGGGGCCGTGGCGGTGAGCGAGGTCCGGCGTCTGCGACCCGACGTGGTCCTGATGGACGTCCGCATGCCGGAGATGAACGGACTCGACGCGGCCCGCGTCATCCTGTCGGCCGGTTTCGATCCGCCGGTGCGCGTGCTCATGCTCACGACGTTCGACGTCGACGACTACGTGTACGAGGCGCTGAGCATCGGGGCCAGCGGCTTCATGCTCAAGGACGCGCCCGCGGAGGAACTCATCCGCGCGGTGCGGGTGGTCGCGGACGGCGAGGCACTTCTCGCGCCGACCGTCACCCGGCGTCTCATCGCCGACGTGACCAGCCGCCGCAGCACGGCGCGCCGCAAACCGGCCGCGCTGTCGGCGCTGACGCCCCGCGAACGCGAGGTACTCGAACTCATCGCCCGCGGCATGTCCAACACCGAGATCGCGGAGCGCCTGTTCGTCGCCGAGCAGACCGTCAAGACGCACGTCGGCAAGGTGCTGTCCAAGCTGGATCTGCGCGACCGCGCACAGGCAGTGGTCCTGGCGTACGAGAGCGGTCTCGTCACGCCGGGCTGAGTGAACCTGCCGGTCCGAGGTGCCCGAACACGGTTCGAGCGGCAAGATGGGTGATGAGAACCACCATCACCACACGAGACGACGAGGGGTGCTTGGATGCGGATCGGAATGCTCACCGGAGGCGGAGACTGCCCCGGACTGAATGCGGTGATCAGGGCGGTGGTTCGCACCGCCGCCGGCCGATACGGCAGCTCGGTGGTGGGATTCCGTGACGGCTGGCGCGGCCTGCTCGAGGATCGCAAGGTGGTGCTGTCCAATGACGACCGGATCGATCGAATCCTCACCCGGGGCGGCACCATCCTCGGTACCGCGCGGGTCAACCCCGACAAGTTGAAGGCCGGCCTCGACCAGATCCGGCAGACTCTCGACGACAACGGGATCGACGCGCTCATCCCGATCGGCGGGGAGGGCACGCTCACCGCAGCGAGCTGGCTCGCCGAGAGTGGGGTGCCCGTGATCGGGGTTCCGAAGACGATCGACAACGACATCGACTGCACCGACGTGACGTTCGGTTTCGACACCGCTCTGTCCATCGCGACCGATGCGATCGACCGCCTGCACACCACCGCCGAATCCCACCAGCGGGTGATGCTCGTCGAGGTGATGGGCCGGCATGCGGGCTGGATCGCGTTGCACTCCGGGCTCGCGACCGGTGCGCATCTCACTCTCGTTCCCGAGGTCCCGTTCGACGTCGGCGAAGTCTGCTCCCTCGTGAAGAAGCGATTCCAGCGCGGCGATTCGCATTTCATCTGCGTCGTCGCCGAGGGCGCCACTCCGACCCCGGAGTCGATGAGTCTGCGTGAGGGCGGTATCGACGAGTTCGGTCACAAACGATTCACCGGCGTCGCACAGCAGCTCGGCGACGAGATCGTCCGCCGTATCGGCAAGGAGGTGCGGACGACGGTGCTCGGGCACGTGCAGCGGGGCGGCACCCCGACGCCGTACGACCGGGTGCTCGCCACCCGCTTCGGGGTGCACGCCACCGACGCCGTCCACCGCGGTGACTTCGGAAACATGGTGGCCCTGCACGGCACGTCGATCGACCTCGTGCCCCTCCAGGAGGCGACCCGGCGCCTCAAGACGGTGCCGCGGGAGCGGTACGAGGAGGCGGCCGCATTTTTCGGCTGACCGCGTTTTTCGGCGAACCGCCGGACGCATAAACTCTGTGGCATGACTGCTGTCGACGCTCCGGACCTCCTCGACTACGACGAAGTGCTCGCCAAGTACGAGCCTGTTCTCGGCATGGAGGTGCACGTCGAGCTCGGCACCGAAACGAAGATGTTCTGCCCGTGCCCCACCGAGTTCGGCGCCGAGCCGAACACGCAGGTGTGCCCGGTGTGCCTCGGTCTGCCCGGGTCGCTGCCCGTCGTGAACGAGGCGGCGGTCGAGTCCGCGATCCGGATCGGACTGGCACTGAACTGTTCGATCACACCGTGGGGCCGCTTCGCGCGGAAGAACTACTTCTACCCGGATCAGCCGAAGAACTACCAGATCTCCCAGTACGACGAGCCGATCGCCACCGACGGCTACCTCGACGTCGTCCTCGACGACGGCACCACGTGGCGCGTGGAGATCGAGCGTGCGCACATGGAAGAGGACACCGGAAAGTCGCTGCACGTCGGCGGCGCGACCGGGCGCATCCACGGCGCCAGCCACTCGCTGCTCGACTACAACCGCGCCGGGGTCCCGCTCGTCGAGATCGTCACCAAGACCATCAGTGGCGCCGGTGCCCGCGCCCCCGAGGTGGCCCGCGCGTACGTCACCGCGCTCCGCGACCTGCTGAAGTCGCTGAACGTCTCCGACGTCCGCATGGACCAGGGTTCGATGCGCTGCGACGCCAACGTGTCGCTGATGCCGATCGGGGCGACCGAACTCGGCACCCGTACCGAGACGAAGAACGTCAACTCCCTCAAGAGCGTCGAGGTGGCGGTCCGGTACGAGATGCGCCGGCAGGCCGCGGTGCTGGAGGCCGGTGGTGAGGTGATCCAGGAGACCCGGCACTTCCAGGAGGCCGACGGGACCACGTCACCGGGCCGCCGCAAGGAAACCGCCGAGGACTACCGCTACTTCCCGGAGCCCGATCTCGAGCCGGTCGCGCCCAGCGCGGAATGGATCGAGGAGCTGCGTGGCACCCTGCCCGAGCTGCCGTGGGTCCGCCGCGCCCGGATCCAGGCCGACTGGGGTGTCTCCGACGAGGTCATGCGCGACCTCGTCAACGCGGGGGCCCTCGACCTCGTCATCGCCACCGTCGAGGCCGGCGCCTCCCCGGAGGCCGCACGGTCCTGGTGGGTGTCATACCTGGCGCAGCAGGCGAACACCCGCGGCGTGGAACTCGCCGAGCTGCCGATCACGCCGGCTCAGGTCGCGCAGGTGGTCGCGCTGATCGACAGCGGGAAGCTCAACAACAAGGTGGCCCGCCAGGTGGTCGACCACGTCCTCGAGGGTGAGGGCGACCCCGAGCAGGTCGTCGCGAACCATCCCGAGCTGGTCGTCGAACGCGACGACACGAAGCTGAAGGCGGCCGTCGACGAGGCTCTGGCCGCGAACCCCGACATCGCCGAGAAGATTCGCGGCGGCAAGGTCGCGGCCGCGGGCAAGATCGTCGGCGACGTGATGAAGGCCACGCGTGGTCAGGCCGACCCGGCCCGCGTCAAAGAACTGGTCATCGAAGCCTGCGGCTGAACTCCTTCGGCACCAACGGGACGTTCGTTCGGATCAACCGAACGAGCGTCCCGTTCGTTTCGACGGGGGTGGGCCGTCAGTCGAATCCGCCGCCACCGGACGGCAGGGGCATCTTGATCACGCGGTCGTCGTTGGGTCCGGGCTGACCGCCGGTCTTGTTGACCGTGCTCACCCAGATGAGACCGTCGGGTCCGAGTGCGGCGCCGCCGAGTTGGCCGTACCGGTCCTGGACGATGACACCGGGGGCGGTGGTGACGGCTCCCGTGCCGGGGTCGGCAGCGAGTGCGGACATCGCCTTCGCGGTGCTCAGTGACACCGCTACGACGTCACCGGCGGCGACGCAGCCGCCGACGCCGGGCCGCTCCGGCCACGTCCACACCGGAGACGACACCGCTCCGTCGGCGCTGACCCGCAGCAGCCGATCCTCCAGCGGGGTGCGGTCGGTGACCCACACGGCGACACCCGGGTCGACGCACACCCCTCCGGCGGTCCCGATGCCCGACAGCACCACCTGAGGGCGGGGCTGCGCCGGAGTCGGTGCGGGCGACAGGGCGGTGACCTTCAGCAGTTTCCCGGCGAGGGACGCCGGATCGGCGGCCGCGGCGGCGTTGCCCGCGTTGCCGGTCAGGACCATCAGTTCGTCGCCCGAGAATTCGAGCGAACCCGCATTGCCCGCGTCGCCGCGCGGAATCCCGCCGAGAACCTCCTTGGCGGAGTCTCCCGGTGCGATCCGCACCACCCGGTTGTCGGTCGGGGTCGTGACGTATGCGTAGATGAGGTTGTCCTCGACGAAACTCGGCGACAGCGCGATGTCGAGGAGTCCACCGTCGGTGGTGCCGTCGACGTCGACGTGCGCGATCTCCTTGGGGGTCTGCCCCTGAGCGACCTGCAGGATGCGTCCGGTCCGCCGCTCCGCGACCAGGGCGGTGGCCCCGTCGGGGAGGACGACGAGTCCGCCGGTGGTGTCGAGACAGGTGGCGATCACGCTGGGGTCCGGATCCTGGCACGGTCCGAGCGGCCCGCTCGGCGGTGGGGTGGTGGTCGTGGACGGCGGCGGATTCTCCGGCTCCACCTCGGCGCCCGACGCACCCGTCGGCTCGGGTGTGAAGGGTGAGGACGCGGAGTCGTCGAATTTCGCGCACCCGGCGGCGAGGACCGCCGTCACGCACAGCGCGGACATCGCCATCTTGCGGGACGCCGTGCGGCGCCGCCCACCCACCATCATGATGGAGACGTTACGGAAGAGTGCGAGGTCGCCGCCACGCCGGTTCCGCCTACGAGCGATGTCCGGCCGATCGACCTAGGCTTGACGGTGTGACTGACATGCGGAAAGACCCCAGCGAGTCGTCGGACCAGGGTGCTGCGGACCAGAGCGCCTCACCCGGCTACGGCAAGGTCTCGAGCCCTTACGACCTTCCCACCGAGCGCTTTCCGTCGGCCACGCCGACGTCCGGATCCAGGGGGCAGGGCCTGCCGCACACCGACGACGAACTCGACTACGGCGACGCGCGCGGCGCGGGCCTCCCCACCGAGCAGATCCCCGCGTACCGGCAGTCGGGGGCGTCCGACATGCCGGACCAGCCGACGCAGGTGATCGGCGCGGGTTCCGGCGCGTCCCTCGGGGCCACGGCGGGCGATCCGTCGACCGACCGGATCGGCGAGGGCGACGTGAAGATCGGCCGCGGCACCCTTGACCTCGGACTGCTGGCCCTGCGACTCGCGGTCGGCGGAACGGCACTCGTGCACGGTCTGCAGAAGCTGACGGGGATGTGGAACGGTCCGGGACTCGACGGGTTCGAAGAGGTGCTCGTGAACTCGGGTTTCCAGCAGGCGAAACTGCTCGCGATCCTGGGTGCCATCGGTGAGGTCGCGGGCGGTGCGCTGCTGATCCTCGGTCTCGTCACCCCGCTGGCCGCCGCCTCGGTGCTGGCCGTGATGATCAATGCGTGGGCGTTCCGGCAGATCGCGGAACCGGGGCTCGAGTACTTCGCACCCGCAGGCACCGAGTACGAGACGCTGCTGGGTGTGTGCGCCGGCGTGATCATTCTCACTGGGCCGGGGCGTATCTCGCTCGACGGCCGTCGCGGCTGGGCGACGCGCCCGTTCATCGGGTCGTTCGCGGCACTGATCCTGGGTATCGGCGCCGGTGTGTGCGTGTGGATTTTCCTGAACGGCGCCAACCCGCTCATCTGATCATTTCGCACGTTCCACGACTGTGCCGCACTCCCCGGATCGGGAGTGCGGCACAGTCGTTTTCGTCAGATCAGCGCTGGACGAGTTCCGGGATGTTCTCCTCCTCGGGCGGACCGGCCTGTGCGGCCAGCTTCTGTCCGAGGACCGACTTGCGCCGGCCGTAGGCGAGGTACACGACGACGCCGAGGGCCATCCACACGAGGAATCGGATCCAGGTCTCGACCGACAGGTTCAGCATCAGCCACCCGCAGGCCAGAACGGCGAGGATGGGAACCAGCGGGACCAGCGGAACGCGGAATCCGCGGGGCAGGTCGGGACGCGTGCGGCGGAGGATGATGACGCCGATGCAGACGAGGACGAACGCGAAGAGGGTGCCGATGTTCACCATCTCCTCGAGCGTGCCCATCGGGAAGAAGGCGGCGAGGAGTGCGACCACGGCGCCGACGAACAGGGTGATGCGGACGGGGCTGCCGTTCTTGCCGGTCTTGGCGAGACCGCGGGGCACGAGTCCGTCGCGGGACATGGCGAACAGGACGCGGGTCTGGCCGAGCATCATCACCATCACGACGGTGGTGAGGCCCGCGAGCCCGCCGAAGTTGATCGCGGTCTGGGCCCAGGTGATGCCGTGTGCCTCGAAGGCGGTCGCGAGGGTGGCGCTGCTGTCGCCGACGAGCGGGCTACCTGTCTTGAGGTCGGTGTACTTCACCATGCCGGTGAGCACGAGGGTGACGGCGACGTAGAGCACGGTGACGATCGCGAGCGAGCCGAGAATGCCGCGGGGGAGCGCCTTCTGCGGGTTCTTGGTCTCTTCGGCGGTGGTGGCGACGACGTCGAATCCGATGAAGGCGAAGAAGACCAGGCTCGCTGCGGCGAGGAGGCCGTACCAGCCGTAGCTGCTGCCGTCGGCTCCGGAGAGGAAGGAGAAGAGGGTCTGGTGCACACCCTGCGCGGCGCTCTCGTTGCTCTCGGCGGGCGGGATGTACGGGGCGTAGTTCTCCTTCTTGATGTAGAACACGCCGACGGCGATGACGAGGAGGACGACGGCGATCTTGATGGCCGTGATGACGGCGGACACGCGTGAGGACACCTTGGTCCCGATGGCGAGCACGATCGTGATGCCGCCGACGATGATCAGCGAGCCCCAGTCGAAGTCGACGGGACCGAGGTGGGCTGTGGTGGATCCGCTGAACCCGAGGACGTTACCCAGATACAGCGACCAGCCCTTGGAGACGACGGCTGCCGCAAGGGCGAATTCGAGGATGAGGTCCCAGCCGATGATCCAGGCGACGAACTCGCCGAAGGTGGCGTAGGAGAACGTGTACGCACTGCCCGCGACGGGGACGGTGGATGCGAACTCGGCGTAGCAGAGGGCGGCCAGGCCGCAGGCGATGGCGGCGAGGATGAAGGCGAGCGAGATGGACGGCCCGGCGACGTTGCCTGCAGTCCGGGCGGTGAGCGTGAAGATGCCGGCGCCGATCACGACGGCGACACCGAAGACGGTGAGGTCCTTCGCGGTGAGTTCCCTCCGCAGCCGGGTGTCGGGTTCGTCGGTGTCCGCTATCGATTGCTCAACGGATTTCGTTCGCCAAATGCCGACTCCTGGCATGTGTCGCTCCTTGGTTGTATTCCCGATGGCCTCGTGGGCCGGAGATGTTCCGGTGGTGCTGCCGATTGTGATGTAGGTCTCAACGGCCAACTGAGGGAACCACTACTGAGCGCCGTGTGCAAGAAGTCCGGGCTCAACTGATCAATTCGATCAGTAGAACGTGTTCTGGGGTGTTGCCGTCTGAGCGAGTTGATCACCCGTGAGCGCGGTCACATCCGAGGCGGAATCCGTCGTCACACCGACGACGGAAGCCGGGTGCCGCGGCAGGAAGCTCCTGCTGCGGCACCCGGCTTCGTGTCTGTTCGGTGCGCCCGGTGCGGGTGTGTCAGGGGACCTGACGGACCGCGCCCTTGTCGGCGGACGTGGCCAGCGCGGCGTACGCCCGCAGGGCCGTGGTGACGGTGCGTTCGCGGTTCACCGGCTGCCACGGACGCTCGGACGACTCCATCTTCGCCCGGCGCTCGGCGAGCACCGCGTCGTCGACGAGGAGCTTCAGCGTGCGGGTCGCGATGTCGATGAGGATCTGGTCGCCGTCCTCCACCAGGCCGATGGCGCCGCCGCTGGCGGCCTCGGGGGAGATGTGGCCGATGGACAGTCCCGAGGAACCGCCGGAGAATCGGCCGTCGGTGATCAGCGCGCACTTCTTTCCGAGGCCGGAGCCCTTGAGGAATGCGGTGGGGTGCAACATCTCCTGCATGCCCGGGCCGCCTGCGGGACCCTCGTAGCGCACGACGAGGACCTCACCGGGCTGGATCTTCTTGCCGAGGATCACCGACACCGCCTCTTCCTGCGACTCCACGACGCGCGCGGGTCCCTGGAAGTGGAACAGGTCTTCGTCGATGCCCGCCGTCTTGATGACCGCGCCGTCGACGGCGATGTTGCCGCGCAGCACGGCCAGGCCGCCCTCGACCGTGTGCTTGTGCTCGAAGTCGCGGATGCAGCCGTTGGCGGCGTCCGTGTCGAGCGACGACCAACGGTTGTTCGTCGAGAACGGCTCGGTGGTGCGGACGCCGCCGGGCGCGGCGTGGAAGAGTTCGACGGCCTCGTCGGATGCCTTGCCGGACCGGATGTCCCACGTGTCGAGCCACTCGTCGAAGCTTTCGGTGTGCACGGTCGAGACGTCGCTCTCGAGCAGTCCGGCCCGGCGGAGTTCGCCGAGGATGGCGGGGATTCCGCCCGCCCGGTGCACGTCCTCCATGTGGTAGTCCGAGTTGGGCGAGACCTTCGACAGGCACGGCACCTTGCGGCTGATCTCGTCGATCTTGTCGAGGTCGAAGTCGTAGACCTCACCCTCCTGCGCGGCCGCGAGGGTGTGCAGCACCGTGTTGGTGGAGCCGCCCATCGCGACATCCAGCGCCATCGCGTTGCGGAACGCGGCAGGCGTCGCGATGTTGCGGGGGAGGACGGAGTCGTCCTCGTCCCGGTAGTACCGCAGCGCGGCTTCGACGACGGTCGTTCCCGCGCGGGTGAACAGCGCGCGACGGGCCTCGTGGGTGGCCAGTGTGGAACCGTTGCCCGGCAACGCCAGACCGAGCGCCTCGGTGAGGCAGTTCATGGAGTTCGCGGTGAACATGCCCGAGCACGACCCGCACGTCGGGCAGGCGCTGCGCTCGACCTCGGACAGTCCTTCCTCGTCGACCTGGTCGTTGGCGCTCGCCGAGATCGCCGTGATGAGGTCGGTCGGTGCCTGGGCGACACCGTTCACCACCACCGCCTTGCCGGCCTCCATCGGTCCGCCGGACACGAACACCGTGGGAACGTTCAAACGCAGTGCGGCATTGAGCATTCCCGGGGTGATCTTGTCGCAGTTGGAGATGCAGACGAGGGCGTCGGCGGTGTGCGCGTTGACCATGTACTCGACGGAGTCGGCGATGATCTCGCGGCTGGGAAGGGAATACAGCATGCCGCCGTGCCCCATCGCGATTCCGTCGTCGACAGCGATCGTGTGGAACTCGCGAGGTACACCACCGGCGGCGCGGACGGCGTCGGCGACGATGTCGCCGACGTTCTTCAGGTGGACGTGCCCGGGAACGAACTGCGTGTACGAGTTCGCGATCGCGACGATCGGCTTCCCGAAGTCGGAGTCGGTCATTCCGGTGGCGCGCCACAGTGCGCGGGCGCCTGCGGCATTTCGTCCTGCGGTGGTGGTTCGGGACCTCAGCGGGGGCATGAGCGTATTCCTTAGTCAGCGTACGGAAGTACTGACAAACGCTACTCGCGCACTATTCGCCGTCTGTGTCCGGCCGGTTCTTCACCGGCTGCTCGCCGTTCGATTCGGTGTCGGCGTGGTGGGCCGCTTCGTCCGCCGCGGCGGCTGCCGCGTAGGGGTCGGTGATGCGGCCGCCGCTCGCCTGGGCGATATCGGGAAGCCGGTCGAATGTGACGACGGGAAGGGTCACCTCGCCCCCGTCCGTCAGCGTGGCCCGGGCCCAGCCGCGCCCCGGGAAGCGGAATCCCGTGATCTCGGACCACGCCAGCGACCGGCCGCCGAACAGCCGGCGCACCTCGAGTCCGTCGGGCGTGACCGTGGTCCGCACCCGCGCGACCCAGGCCACCGCGACGATCGGGGCGATCACGAGCCAGCCGAAGGCGGCCGGCCAGCCGAAGATGGGGAACGACACGGCGAACAGGAGGAAGGCGCATCCCAGATAGGCCAGGGGAGAAATCCGGATGACCTGCTTGGGTGGGTTCGTCGTGTGGGATGATGATTCTGGTGGCACGGGCTGCTGCGGAGTTGACACCTCTACATCTTCGCACCGCAGCCGATGTATCTCATATTCTGGGACGGCCGACTCACCAAGTTGACTGTTCACTATTAGCGCGCCTACCGTCGAGCGCGTGAAACAGAATGAGTTGCTCGTAATCGGCCGGCGCGTCGTCGCCTGAGTCGATTCCTTCAACTCGCCAGATAACGACGCGCCACCCTCGTACAGCATCAGCTGACGGGGGTTTTTTGTTGCCCGGAGCCAGAATCAGAGGATTTCCCAGTGAGCGCACCAACCGCACGGCCTCAACCCACGCCGCGCAAGTCGGGGGCAGCAAGCCCGACGACCGCGGCCGCCGCGACTCAGACCGGTAGCCGCCGCCAACTCGCCCCCGAGCGGGTCAGCGGCGCCCAGTCCGTGGTCCGAGCCCTCGAGGAGCTCGAGGTCGACACGGTATTCGGCATTCCGGGTGGTGCCGTTCTGCCTGTCTACGACCCGCTCTTCGACTCGAAGAAGGTCCGGCACGTGCTCGTCCGTCACGAGCAGGGTGCAGGCCACGCCGCCACCGGGTACGCCCAGGCGACCGGCAAGGTGGGCGTCTGTATGGCGACGTCCGGTCCCGGTGCGACCAACCTCGTGACGCCGCTCGCCGACGCGCAGATGGACTCCGTTCCGGTCGTGGCCATCACCGGACAGGTCGGCCGCGCGCTCATCGGCACGGACGCGTTCCAGGAAGCCGACATCTCCGGCATCACGATGCCGATCACCAAGCACAACTTCCTCATCACCGACGGCGTCGACATTCCCCGGATCATCGCGGAGGCGTTCTACCTCGCCTCCAGCGGTCGTCCCGGCGCGGTGCTCGTCGACATCCCGAAAGACGTTCTCCAGGCGCAGACCACGTTCTCGTGGCCGCCGGAGATGCGGTTGCCCGGCTACCGTCCCGTCACCAAGCCGCACGGCAAGCAGGTTCGCGAGGCGGCCCGCCTGATCGCCGACGCGAAGCACCCGGTGCTGTACGTCGGTGGCGGCGTCATCAAGTCGGAATCGTCTCCGGAACTGCTCGAACTGGCCGAGCTCACCGGCATCCCGGTGGTCACCACGCTGATGGCGCGCGGCGCGTTCCCGGACAGCCACACGCTGAACTGCGGCATGCCCGGCATGCACGGCACCGTCGCGGCGGTGGCGGCACTGCAGCGCAGCGACCTGCTGATCACGCTCGGCGCGCGTTTCGACGACCGGGTCACCGGTCAGCTCGATTCGTTCGCCCCCGACGCCAAGGTCATCCACGCCGACATCGACCCGGCGGAGATCGGCAAGAACCGGTACGCGGACGTCCCGATCGTGGGCGACTGCAAAGAGGTCATCGTCGAACTGATCGAGGCGATCAAGGCTGACCTGGCCACCGGAACCACGCTGGACCTCACCGAGTGGTGGGCGTACCTCGACGGCATCCGTCGCACGTACCCCCTCAGCTACGACCGTCCCTCCGACGGCGCGCTGTCCCCGGAGTACGTGATCCAGTCGGTCGGCAAGCTCGCCGGTCCCGACGCGATCTACTGCGCCGGCGTCGGCCAGCACCAGATGTGGGCCGCGCAGTTCGTCAACTACGAGAAGCCGCGCACCTGGCTGAACTCCGGCGGTCTCGGCACGATGGGTTACGCCGTCCCCGCCGCGATGGGCGCCAAGATGGGCATGCCCGACACCGAGGTGTGGGCCATCGACGGTGACGGCTGCTTCCAGATGACCAATCAGGAACTCGCCACCTGCGCGCTCGAGGGCATCCCGATCAAGGTTGCGCTCATCAACAACGGAAACCTCGGCATGGTGCGCCAGTGGCAGACACTGTTCTACGACGAGCGCTACTCCAACACCAATCTCGGCACGCACGGCGCGATCCGCATCCCCGACTTCGTGAAGTTGGCGGAGGCGTTGGGCTGCCACGGGATTCGCGTCGAGCGCGAAGAGGACGTCGAGGCGGCGATCCGTGAGGCGCAGGCCATCAACGACAAGCCTGTGGTGATCGACTTCATCGTCGGCGCCGACGCTCAGGTGTGGCCGATGGTCGCGGCGGGCACGAGCAACGACGAGATCATGGCGGCGCGGGGCATCCGCCCGCTGTTCGACGACGACGAGGCGGCCGCCGAGCCGGCCGTCATTCACGAGGCCATGGAGCGCGAGCAGCGTTCGGGCATGGCCGCAGCGGCCGGGGAGGAAGATCAGTGAGTACGAGCCACACCCTCAGTGTTCTCGTCGAGGACAAGCCGGGCGTGCTGGCCAGGGTGGCCGCGCTGTTCTCCCGTCGTGGGTTCAACATCGAGTCGCTCGCCGTCGGTGGCACCGAGCTTCCCGAGATCTCCCGCATGACCATCGTCGTGACTGTCGACGAGTTCCCGCTCGAACAGGTGACCAAGCAGCTCAACAAGCTCATCAACGTCATCAAGATCGTCGAGCAGGACGGTGAGGCCTCCGTCGCCCGCGAGCTGGTGCTCATCAAGGTGCGAGCCGACGCCAGCGTGCGCACGCAGGTGATCGAGACGGTGAATCTGTTCCGCGCCAAGGTGATCGACGTCTCCCCGGAGTCGGTCACGATCGAGGCGACTGGAACGCGATCCAAGCTGGATGCGCTGCTGCGGATGCTCGATCCGTACGGTATCCGGGAGATCGTGCAGTCCGGGGTCGTGGCCGTGGGACGGGGGCCGAAGTCCATCACGGCCACTCGCTAGTACTTTAGATACGCAAATCCAAGAAAGAGGTTGAACTGTGGCAGTCGAGATGTTCTACGACGACGATGCCGATCTGTCGATCATCCAGGGCCGCAAGGTCGCTGTGATCGGTTACGGAAGCCAGGGCCACGCGCACTCGCTGAGCCTGCGCGACTCGGGCGTCGATGTGCGTATCGGCCTGAAGGAAGGCTCGAAGTCCCGCGCGAAGGCCGAGGAGCAGGGCCTGACCGTCGGCACCCCCGCCGAGGTCTCCGAGTGGGCCGACGTGATCATGGTGCTCGCACCCGACACCGCGCAGGCGTCGATCTTCACCAATGACATCGAGCCCAACCTGAAGGACGGCGACGCGCTGTTCTTCGGACACGGCCTCAACATCCACTTCGACCTGATCAAGGCTCCGGAGTTCGTCACCGTCGGCATGGTCGCCCCCAAGGGCCCCGGCCACCTGGTGCGTCGTCAGTTCGTCGACGGCAAGGGTGTTCCCGCGCTCATCGCGATCGACCAGGACCCGAAGGGTGAGGGCCAGGCCCTCGCACTGTCCTACGCCAAGGGCATCGGCGGCACCCGCGCCGGCGTCATCAAGACCACGTTCAAGGAAGAGACCGAGACGGACCTCTTCGGCGAGCAGGCCGTGCTCTGCGGCGGCACCGAGGAACTGGTCAAGACCGGTTTCGAGGTCATGGTCGAGGCCGGCTACGCGCCCGAGATGGCGTACTTCGAGGTGCTGCACGAGCTCAAGCTCATCGTCGACCTCATGTACGAGGGTGGCATCGCCCGCATGAACTACTCGGTGTCCGACACCGCGGAGTTCGGTGGTTACCTCTCCGGCCCGCGCGTCATCGACGCAGGCACCAAGGAGCGCATGAAGGCGATCCTGGCCGACATCCAGTCGGGTGAGTTCACCCGCCGCCTCGTCGCCAACGTCGAGAACGGCAACACCGAGCTCGAGGGCCTGCGCAAGGCCAACGCCGAGCACCCCATCGAGGTCACCGGCAAGAAGCTGCGCGACCTGATGAGCTGGGTCGACCGCCCGATCACCGAAACCGCCTAGGTTTCACTGCTTTACAGTTCCACCGAACCACCGGCCCGATGTCGCATCGGTCTCGTCAGAGGCCCCGATGTGACATTGGGCCGGTGTTGTTTCGTGTCCGATTCCGTTGTTGCAGGCGTCCACTATGTGGTATCGCAGACCAGGATGCGGTTTCCCTGTGAGGGCGGACTAAGCTGTGTGTGGTTAAAACACCCCCACACCCACCTACTCAGGGAGTTTGCACGTGAGCCAGCCAGGCCGTCCTGTAGTTCTGATCGCCGACAAGCTCGCGCCGTCCACCGTCGAGGCATTGGGCGACGGTGTGGAGGTGCGATGGGTCGACGGACCTGATCGACCGGCCCTGCTCGCGGCGGTGCCCGAGGCCGACGCGATCCTCGTCCGTTCCGCCACCACCGTGGACGCCGAGGTCCTGGCGGCCGGTACCAAGCTCAAGATCGTCGCCCGCGCCGGCGTCGGTCTCGACAACGTCGACGTACCCGCCGCCACCGAGCGTGGTGTCATGGTCGTCAACGCCCCGACGTCCAACATCCACACGGCCGCCGAGCACGCCGTCGCGCTGATGCTCGCCACCGCCCGCCAGATCCCCGCTGCCGACGCCACCCTGCGCGACCGCGAATGGAAGCGCAGCAAATTCAACGGTGTCGAGATCTTCGGCAAGACCGTCGGCGTCGTCGGCCTCGGCCGCATCGGCCAGCTGTTCGCGCAGCGTCTCGCCGCGTTCGAGACGCACGTCATCGCGTACGACCCCTACGTGTCGGCCGCCCGTGCCGCGCAGCTCGGCATCGAGCTCGTCACCCTCGACGAACTGCTCGAGCGCGCCGACCTCATCTCCGTGCACCTCCCCAAGACTCCCGAGACCAAGGGACTGCTCGGCACGGAGAACCTGGCGAAGACCAAGAAGGGCGTCGTCATCGTCAACGCTGCCCGTGGCGGCCTGATCGACGAGGCCGCGCTGGCCGAGGCCATCAAGTCGGGTCACGTGCGCGCCGCGGGCCTCGACGTGTTCGAGACCGAGCCCTGCACCGACAGCCCGTTGTTCGACCTGCCCGAGGTCGTCGTGACGCCGCACCTCGGTGCGTCCACGAGCGAGGCTCAGGACCGCGCCGGAACCGACGTCGCGAAGTCTGTACTGCTCGCTCTCGCAGGCGATTTCGTTCCCGACGCCGTCAACGTGTCCGGTGGCGCGGTGGGCGAGGAAGTTGCCCCGTGGCTCGAGATCGTCCGCAAGCAGGGTGTGCTCATCGGCGCCCTGTCGGGTGAACTGCCCGTCAACCTCTCCGTCGACGTGCGCGGCGAGCTCGCCTCCGAGGACGTCGAGGTGCTCGCGCTCTCGGCTCTGCGCGGTGTGTTCTCCGCCGTCATCGAGGACGCGGTCACGTTCGTCAACGCTCCCGCACTCGCGGAAGAGCGCGGCGTCACGGCCGAGGTCACCAAGGCCGCCGAGAGCCCCAACCACCGCAGCGTGGTGGACCTGCGCGCCGTGTTCGGCGACGGCGGTGTCATCAACGTCTCGGGCACGCTGACCGGCCCCCAGCAGGTCGAGAAGATCGTCAACATCAACGGCCGCAACTTCGAACTGCGCGCCGAGGGTCTCAACCTCGTGGTCAACTACACCGATCAGCCCGGCGCGCTCGGCAAGATCGGCACGCAGCTCGGCAATGCCGGCATCGACATCCAGGCTGCGCAGCTCAGCCAGGACGCCGAAGGCGAGGGTGCGACCATCCTCCTCCGCGTCGACCGGGAGGTGCCGAGCGAGGTGCGGGACGCGATCTCCACCGCCGTCGGCGCCACCAAGATCGAGCTCGTCAACCTGGCCTAATCCCCACTGTGCGCGTGTCACGACCCCCGTTGTCGTGGCACGCGCACAGCTCTATGTGAAGTGAGGCGTTCATGAAGCTTGCGGTCATTCCGGGTGACGGCATCGGTGTCGAGGTCATGGCCGAGGCGTTGAAGGTGCTGCGGAAGCTCGTACCCGATCTCGAGACCACCGAGTACGACCTCGGTGCCCGTCGATACAACGCCACCGGGGAACTCCTCCCGGACGCCGATCTCGCGGCGATCCGCGAGCACGACGCGATCCTGCTGGGCGCCATCGGCGACCCGTCGGTGACGCCGGGTGTGCTCGAGCGGGGTCTGCTGCTGAACATGCGATTCGCGTTGGATCATCACGTGAATCTGCGTCCGTCGCAGCTCTATCCGGGATCGAAGTCGCCGCTCGCGGCGCAGCCGGACATCGATTTCGTGGTCGTGCGCGAGGGCACCGAGGGGCCGTACACCGGTAACGGTGGCGCGATCCGCGTCGGCACCCCGCACGAGATCGCGACCGAGGTGTCGATCAACACGTGGTTCGGTGCCGAGCGGGTGGTGCGTTACGCGTTCGCGCTCGCGCAGACCCGGCGTAAGCACGTCACCCTGATCCACAAGACGAACGTCCTCTCCAACGCCGGTGCGATCTGGACGCGTGCCGTGGAGACGGTGTCCGCCGAATACCCGGACGTGGAGACGGCGTACTGCCACATCGACGCGGCCACCATCTATATGGTCACCGATCCGTCGCGCTTCGACGTGATCGTCACGGACAACCTGTTCGGCGACATCATCACCGACCTCGCGGGTGCGGTCACGGGAGGCATCGGACTGGCGGCGTCGGGAAACATCGACGCGTCGGGGACCAACCCGTCGATGTTCGAGCCGGTGCACGGCAGCGCCCCGGACATCGCCGGCCAGGGGATCGCGGACCCCACGGCGGCCATCCTGTCCGCGGCGCTGCTGCTGCGTCACGTCGGCAGGGACGGCGATGCTGCGCGCATCGAAGCTGCCGTCGAGGCCGATCTGGCGTCCCGTGGTGACTCGAAGGTCGTCACGTCGGAGGTCGGCGACCGGATCGCCGCCGCCCTCTAGGACCGCGATTCGATCTTGTCTCCCTCGATCCCCGTGGCCCGGTCTTCGGACCGGGCCACGGGGATCAGTGGTATCGAGGCGGCCGGAAATCCCGCAGCTATGGCGAAAGTCACCGGGAAGCCGACGATTCCGATCAGTGCGCCGAACACCGGGGGAACGATCGAGGCCGCGACGAACTGACCGGTGTTCTGAACGCCGAGCGCGCGTCCGCCCCAGAACGGACCCGCGATCTCGGCGACGGCGGTGAAGGCGAGGCCGTTCGGTGCCACGGTCGCGACGGACGCTGCCAACAGCGCCGCGATCGCCAGTGGCGAGTCCATCGCATCCGTCACGGCGAGCGCCGCCATCGACACTCCGCCTGCGACGGCGACCCAGCGAAGCGGACGCATGCGACTGCCCACCACGTCGGACCAGAAACCGACTCCCATTCGGCCGAATGCGCCGAGGATCTGGGCGACTGTCACGATCAGGCCTGCCGCCGTTGCTTCCCAATGCCTTTCGGAGATCAACCATACGAGCGCGTACGTCCATACCGTGTACTGGGGCACGACGAGCAGCACCGAGACGGCGTGGATGCGCCACAGAGTGCCGCTGTCGCGATACGGATTCGCGAGCATGCCGAGATCCTCCGCGGCGCTTCGGCTCGGCCTGGGCGGATCGACCACCCAGAGTGCACAGGCCAGCGCGGCAGTCGCGCACAGGGCGGCGGGCAGCGCGAGCGCCCATCCGATGCCGTGGTCGTGTGCGACCGAGGGGAGCGTCAGCGCAGCGCAGGCAATGCCCAGCGGCAGCGACATCTGCCGGATACCCATCGCGAGTCCGCGGCGCTCGGGCGGGAACCATCCGACGACGACGCGCCCACTCGCGGCGTTCGCCGAGGCCGCCGCCATGCCGCCGAGCAGCAGGAAGGCCGCGGTGGCCGTGAGCGATCCGGACAGGGTCGCGCCGATTCCCGCGGCCGCCGTGGCCGCCATTCCGGCGGCCAGCACTCGGCGTTCGCCGTAGCGGTCGGCCAGGGCGCCCCACGCGATCAGCGTCAGCATGACTCCGAGGGTGGGTGCGGCGACGAGGAGCCCGGTGCGGGCGAGGCTGAGCCCGTGGTTCTCCTGGAGTTCGGGGATCAGGAAGGCGACGCCGTTGACGAAGACCGCCTGTGCGGCCTGGGCGAACATCCCGAGGGTGAGCATCCACCATCTGCGGGCAGTTCCGACGGCGGACGGCGTGTCGATCGATGCGGTCATGTCATCTCAATATCTAGGATTGAATTCTCATATATTGGGGATCGTGTGGAGTCTATACCCCGCGTCCCGCGGCGTCCCGGTACGGCGGTGAACCGGGGCCGATAGACTCGGCGCCATGCGTCTTGGTCGAGTGGCAAGTCCCGATGGTGTTGCGTTCGTCAGTATCGAGGGGGACGAGGAGTCCCGGATCGCGAAGGAGATCGCCGAGCACCCGTTCGGCACCCCCACTTTCACCGGCCGGAGCTGGCCGCTCGCCGATGTGCGACTGCTGGCACCGATCCTCGCGAGCAAGGTCGTCGCGATCGGAAAGAACTACGCCGCCCACGCCGCCGAGATGGGGGGAGAGGCGCCGGCCGATCCTGTGATCTTCCTCAAGCCCAACACCTCGATCGTGGGCCCCGACGCCGCCATCGTCCTGCCGAAGTCCTCCAATGAAGTTCATTACGAAGGAGAACTCGCGGTCGTCATCGGACGCCCCTGCAAGGACGTGCCCGCCGCCAAGGCTCTCGACGTGGTGCTCGGGTATACGGCCGCCAACGACGTGTCGGCCCGTGACCACCAACGCCAGGACGGGCAGTGGACGCGGGCGAAGGGGCACGACACGTTCTGCCCACTGGGACCGTGGATCGAGACCCGGCTCGACGCCTCCGACGTCGACATCACCACCGAGGTGGACGGGGTGGTGAAGCAGTCGAGCAACACTTCGCTTCTGCTGCACGACATTCCGAAGATCATCGAATGGGTGTCGGCTGTCATGACGCTGCTCCCGGGCGACGTCATCCTCACGGGCACTCCGGAAGGCGTCGGTCCGATCGTCGACGGTCAGAGCGTGAGCGTGACCATCGGTGGTATCGGCACCCTCACCAACCCGGTGACTGCCAAGCGCTGACGGCTCTCGTGTCGAAATCGGGAGCGGACTAGCCTGTAGGAGTCCGTTTTCCCAGCGTCGACCCAAGTGAGCCATGACCACAAGCGAAGTTCGCGTCCGTTTCTGCCCGTCGCCCACCGGAACCCCGCACGTGGGGCTTGTCCGAACCGCCCTGTTCAACTGGGCGTTCGCCCGACACAACGGTGGTTCGTTCGTGTTCCGCATCGAGGACACCGATGCTGCCCGTGACAGCGAGGAGTCGTACCAGGCGATCCTGGACGCGCTGCGCTGGCTCGGATTGAACTGGGACGAGGGCCCGGAGGTCGGGGGACCGTACGAGCCCTACCGCCAGTCCCAGCGACGGGACCTGCATCTGGATGTCGTCGCGAAGTTGCTCGCGGCGGGCGAGGCGTACGAGTCGTTCTCGACACCCGAGGAGGTCGAGGAGCGGCACAAGGCGGCCGGCCGCGATCCCAAGCTCGGCTACGACAACTTCGATCGTGATCGAACACCGGAGCAGCGGCAGGCGTTCCTCGACGAAGGCCGCAAACCCGTGGTCCGCCTCCGGATGCCGGACCACGACCTGACGTGGGACGACCTCGTGCGCGGCGAGACGACGTTCAAGGCCGGAACCGTTCCCGACTTCGCCCTCACCCGCGGCAACGGGATTCCGCTGTACACGTTGGTCAACCCCGTCGACGACGCGTTGATGAAGATCACACACGTCCTACGCGGCGAGGACCTGCTGTCGTCGACGCCGCGGCAGCTCGCCCTCTACGAGGCGATGCAGCGGATCGGCGTGGCCGAGTTCACTCCGAAGTTCGGGCATCTGCCGTTCGTCATGGGGCAGGGCAACAAGAAACTGTCCAAGCGCGACCCCGAGTCGAATCTCTTCATCCATCGCGATCGCGGTTTCGTCCCCGAGGGACTGTTGAATTACCTGGCGCTGCTGGGCTGGGGTATTTCCGACGACCACGACGTGTTCTCGCTGGACGAGATGGTCGCCGCCTTCGATATCTCCAAGGTCAATTCCAATCCGGCCCGGTTCGACCAGAAAAAGGCCGACGCGATCAACGCCGAGCACATCCGGCTGCTCGAGCCCGCTGATTTCGCCGCGCGGCTGCGCGCGTTCCTGACGCTCCACGGCCATCTCGGGGAGACCGTGGACGAGTCCGTCTTCGCGACCGCTGCCGAATTGGTTCAGACGCGCATCGTCGTCCTGTCCGACGCCTGGGATCTGCTGAAGTTCCTGTTCGTCGACGAGGCCGACTTCGCGATCGATCCTGCCGCCGCTGCCAAGAACCTGGGCGCCGACGCCGCACCCGTACTGGACGCCGCCCTCGCGTCGCTGGACGCAGTCGAGGCGTGGGATGCGGCCTCACTGGAAGAGTCCCTCAAGACCGCTCTCGTGGACGAACTGGGCCTCAAGCCACGTAAGGCGTTCGCTCCGGTGCGGGTGGCCGTCACGGGCTCGCACATCAGCCCGCCGCTCTATGAATCGATGGAACTGCTCGGACGCGACGTTTCGTTGTCCCGGCTGCGCTCTGCGCGGGCCGGCATCGCCGGCTAGAACGCCGCTCTCGGGCCGAAAAGGGTGCAAAAATAGCCTCTGACCATACGATTTGGTAAATCCCGGCAGTAGGCTGGTAATCTCTTCTTCGGCCCGAGGCGGGCCGCAGAGCCCAGAAGCTCAGCGGTTCGAGAACGGCCATTGGGGTATGGTGTAATTGGCAACACAGCGGTTTCTGGTACCGCCATTCTAGGTTCGAGTCCTGGTACCCCAGCGGAAGTTCGGCCGATTTTGACTCCGAACTTCTGGAAGCTATGCTTGCTGAGCTTCCAAAGCAAGACAAAGTTCCTGGCCCCGTCGTCTAGCGGCCTAGGACGCCGCCCTCTCAAGGCGGTAGCGCGGGTTCGAATCCCGTCGGGGCTACAAAAAGAAACACCCTCCAAGAAATTGGAGGGTGTTTCTCTTTATCCGGACGATGTGTCGTTTATCCGGTCTTGCGGCGGAATTCGCGTTTGTGGTCGGCAGGCCCGTGGGCCTCGTGCGCCTTGGAATGTCCGTCCTTGTGATCGGTGGACAGCCCGGCCTGATGATTCTTCCGCTCGAGTGCTTCGCGGAATTTCTTTTTCGTGTCCTCGTTACTGGCGTCAGTCATGGTGAACTCCCTCGGGTAGTCGGTTCACTCTGTGAAGCTACGCCGAGGGCACCGAGAATGCTCCCGTTTTTCTGCCCGGGATCAGGCGCGGCGGTCGGCCGTCTCCAGGTACGCGGCCGTGGTCCCGCCCACCGGCATCGCGGGCATGCCGAGCTTGGCGTGATCCCAGCTCCTGATGCGCTCGGGAACGATCCGCACGACAACCCGCTTGTACAGCAGCTGATCGATGGCGGGACGCAGATCGTCGGTGTAGGGCCCGGTGTAGCGTTCCCACACGCTGACCCCGACCGCGAACATCGCGTCCGGGTCCTCCACGATCTCCGCCCGGCCCTCGATGGAAAGTCCGCGCAGGGTGTCGTACGTCTGGCCGTCCTCGATCAGGACGGTGACCCGATCGTCACGGCGCAGGTTGACCGCCTTCTGCGATTTCGACTTCGTCTCGAACCAGATCTCGCCGTCGATCACGGCGTACCACATGGCGACCAGATGAGGTCTGCCGTCCGCTGCCACCGTTGCGAGCGTGGCGATCCGGCTCCGATCCACGAATTCGGCGATCTCCGAATCCGTCATCGTGATCTGCGATCGTTGGTTCTTCCCCATCGGCTTCTCCTGTCGCGGTGAACGGCGGTCGTGAGTGGTCAGAGTCTCTTGTGCAACGCCTCCGCGGCGGCGAGCAGGTCGGCCGCCCACCGGGCGCCGGGGCGCCTGCCCATTCTGTCGATGGGTCCGGACACCGAAATCGCTGCGATGACAGCGCCGCCGGCATCCCGTACGGGTGCGGCGACACTGGCGACACCGGGTTCCCGCTCGGCGGCGCTCTGCGCCCAGCCGCGTCTGCGAACCTCGAGCAGCACGCGTTCGCCGAACGCCGCGTCGGGAAGAATCGCGCGCTGAGTCTGTGGGTCGGCCCAGGCGAGAAGGACCTTGGCACCCGAGCCGGCGCTCATCGGCAGTCGTGCCCCGACGAGAACGGTGTCGCGGAGGCCCGTGGGCGGCTCCATCGCCGCCACACAGATGCGCTGCGTGCCCTCCCGGCGGTACAGCTGCACGCTCTCACCGGTGATCTCGCGCAATCGCGGAAGGACGAGCGCCGCCGCCGAGACGAGCGGATCGTTAGCCGTTGCAGCGAGTTCGGCGAGGCCGGGACCGGGGCACCACAGCCCGTCGGAGTCGCGGGTCAGGAGGCGGTGGACCTCGAGCCCGACGGCCAGCCGGTGGGCGGTGGCGCGGGGGAGTCCGGTGCGCGAGCACAGTTCGGTGAGGCTGCAGGGCTTCTCGGCCACGGCATGCAGCACGCCCACCGCTTTGTCAAGGACCCCGATGCCGCTATGCTGTCTCATAGGTCGATACCACTTTCTCGCATACTGGGATCATAGCGCACCTTCGCCTCACGTCGAGTGCGTGTCCGGGAAGAGGGTAACGACATCAGGCGCACGGCGGACCGGCCCGAAGCCCGCGGTGCGAGAAGACACACAGAGGTGGAGAAGATGGCGGAGAAAGCACGCACCCTGGCAGAGAAGGTGTGGGAAGACCACGTCGTGGTCCGGGGTGAGGGAGACAACCCCGACCTCATCTACATCGACCTGCATCTCGTTCACGAAGTGACGAGTCCGCAGGCATTCGACGGACTCCGGCTGGCGGGGCGCCCACTGCGCCGGCCCGACCTGACGATCGCCACCGAGGACCACAACGTCCCCACCGTCGACATCGACAAGCCGATCGCAGACCCCGTCTCCAAGACCCAGGTGGACACGCTGCGGCGCAACTGTGAGGAATTCGGTGTCCGGCTGCACCCGATGGGAAACATCGATCAGGGCATCGTCCACGTAGTCGGACCCCAGCTCGGTCTCACCCAGCCCGGCATGACCGTGGTGTGCGGTGACAGCCACACGTCCACCCACGGCGCGTTCGGCGCGCTCGCGATGGGTATCGGCACCAGTGAGGTCGAACACGTCATGGCGACGCAGACGCTGTCGTTGCGTCCTTTCCGGACGATGGCGATCACCGTCGACGGCGAATTGCCCGAAGGCGTGACGAGTAAAGATCTCATTTTGGCTGTCATCGCGAAGATCGGAACGGGTGGAGGCCAGGGCTACGTCCTGGAGTACCGCGGCGAAGCGATCCGGAAGATGTCGATGGAAGCGCGGATGACCGTCTGCAACATGTCCATCGAGGCGGGTGCGCGAGCAGGCATGATCGCCCCCGACGAGATCACCTACGAATTCATCAAGGGACGACCCCACGCGCCGAAGGGTGCCGACTGGGACGCCGCGGTGGAGGCCTGGGAGCAGTTGAAGACCGACGAGGGCGCGGTTTTCGACAACGAGGTCCACATCGACGCGAGCTCGCTGACGCCGTTCGTGACCTGGGGCACCAACCCGGGGCAGGGCCTGCCGCTCGGCGAGGCCGTGCCGAATCCGGCCGAGATCGTGGACGAGAGCGAGCGTCACGCCGCGGAGAAGGCGTTGACCTACATGGGTCTCGAAGCCGGAACTCCGTTGCGTGAGGTGGCGATCGACACAGTTTTCGTGGGTTCGTGCACCAACGGCCGGATCGAGGATCTGAGGGCCGTGGCCGACGTGTTGCGCGGCCGCCACGTCGCCGACGGGGTCCGGATGCTGATCGTGCCGGGCTCGATGCGCGTGCGCGCGCAGGCCGAAAAGGAGGGTCTCGGCGAGATCTTCACCGCCGCGGGCGCCGAATGGCGGCAGGCGGGGTGCTCGATGTGCCTCGGGATGAACCCGGATCAGCTCGCGCCCGGCGAGCGTTCGGCCTCCACGTCCAACCGCAATTTCGAAGGCCGTCAAGGCAAGGGCGGCCGGACTCACCTGGTTTCGCCGCTGGTCGCCGCCGCGACCGCAGTCCGGGGAACACTGTCCGCGCCGACAGATCTGGCCTAGGACCCAAGGAATTTAGGAGATTTTTCGATGGAATCCTTTAGCACACACAAAGGTATCGGCGTTCCGCTGCGGCGATCCAACGTGGACACGGACCAGATCATTCCGGCGGTCTACCTGAAACGAGTGACCCGCACCGGTTTCGAGGACGGTCTGTTCGCCGCGTGGCGGAACGATCCGAACTTCGTTCTGAACGTCGCCCCGTACGACAAGGGCAGCGTTCTGGTGGCCGGGCCCGATTTCGGCACGGGCTCCTCCCGGGAGCACGCCGTGTGGGCGCTATCCGACTTCGGATTTCGGGTCGTGATCGCGTCTCGCTTCGCGGACATCTTCCGGGGCAACGCCGGCAAGGCCGGTCTGCTGGCCGCTCAGGTAGCCCAGTCGGACGTCGAACTGCTCTGGAAGTTGCTCGACGAGCAACCCGGTCTCGAATTGATTGTCGACCTCGAGAACAAGACTGTGACGGCCGGAACCACCGTGGTGCCCTTTGCGATTGATGACTACACGCGATGGCGTCTGATCGAGGGTCTGGACGACATCGGATTGACATTGCGGCAGGTAGAAGCCATTTCCGAGTTCGAAAAGTCAAGGCCTTCTTGGAAACCTGCGACTCTTCCGGAGCCCACTCCGGCCGACTGAAAGTTGGAATCGGAGCCCTGTCTCCCAGATAATAAGTTCCTGAGAATGGTGCCGCGTTGTATGAGAATTGGCGTGGCACATAGACTCCTGCGGTATTCAGGTTTACCGTAGTTCGTAGTCGGTCCGATGATGGACCATTAGTTCGCGGAGGAATTTCAATGAATAAGGCAGAGCTCATCGATGTTCTGACCGAGAAACTGGGCACGGACAGGCGCACGGCAACGGAAGCTGTCGAGCATGTCGTGGACACGATCGTCCGGGCAGTGCACCGCGGCGACAGCGTGACCATCACCGGTTTCGGTGTCTTCGAGCAGCGTCGTCGCGCGGCACGTGTCGCACGTAACCCGCGCACGGGTGAGACCGTCAAGGTCAAGCCGACGTCGGTGCCGGCGTTCCGTCCGGGCGCTCAGTTCAAGGCGGTTATCGCTGGCGGCCAGAAGCTTCCGGCCACCGGTCCGGCAGTCAAGCGCGGTGCAGCGGCACCCGCCACCAAGGCCGCCGCCAAGAAGGCTGCTGCCAAGAAGACGGCTGCCAAGAAGACCGCAGCCAAGAAGGCAGCTCCGGCCAAGACCGTGGCCGCCAAGAAGACTGCGGCCAAGAAGGCTCCGGCCAAGACCACGGCTGCCAAGAAGACCGTGGCGAAGAAGGTGGCTCCGGCCAAGACCACGGCTGCCAAGAAGACCGCAGCAAAGAAGGCTCCGGCCAAGACTGCAGCCAAGAAGACCGCAGCAAAGAAGGCTCCCGCGAAGCGCGCCAAGTAATACAGCGCACACAGGACTGCCCGAACACAGACAGGCGCCGACCCTGGGGGTTGGCGCCTGTCTGTGTTCGCCTGGTGTCCCGGTGAACTCCGGTCGGCGGGTCTCAGTCCTTCCGGGTGGGAGGCAGCGGACTGTCGATATGGTCGGCGGCGATGAGTTTGCCACCGGACAGCGAGAGCACCCAGGTGCTCGCCTTTCGGTTCCGCGCCGGGGGAAGCGCGATGCCGTCGATCTCCGCCCACCAGTCGAGCAGATCGGGAATGACGCCACCCTGACTGCAGATCACCTGAACTCCGCCGAGAGCGGCGATCTTGCGGACCCGTGTGCGAGTGGCCACCGGGTCGGCGGTGTAACTCTCCTCGGACAGCAGCGGATCCAACCGGACGGTCGTGTCCAACGCGCGTGCCAGCGGCTCGACCGTCTGTGTGCACCGCGTCCGGTCGGCCGACGTGATGTCCGTGGCTCCGAACGCCTCGAGCTGCGCGACGAGCGCTTCGGCCTGGAGTTGGCCGTTCGCATCCAGGGGCCGGGTGGTGTCGTCACCCTTGTACCGTTTCCGGCTTCCAGCCTTGGCGTGCCGGACCAGCAGCACGGTCGCGGTGTCGGGTGGCTGAGCCGTGAATCGACGGAGCATCTTGCGATCCATGGGGTACGACAGCTGATCGGCGACCTCGGATACGGGAAGCCACCGCATTTCGTCCACTTCGCTGTTGGAGACGAATTCGCCGGCACGGGCTTCTGCCGCCCAGTATTCGACACGTTTCAATCGGCGGTGGCCCGGAATCGGATACGTCAACGCGCCGAGATGCCGGCCGAGACGCCCGCGAATTCCCGTCTCTTCTTCCACCTCACGCAGTGCGGCCACCACGGCAGTCTCGCCGGGGTCGAGCTTTCCCTTGGGAAATGACCAGTCCTCGTATTTGGGCCGGTGAATGAGCGCGATCTCGATCTCGTCGGGGTTACCGGGAGATTTTCGCCACAGCACGGCGCCCGCGGCGAAGATATTGGCTTTGACCGGTTTGCCGGGTGAACTGCTCACCGAGTTCCTTCCTTCTTCCGCGGATTCGCCGCGATCAGGATCCGGTGCCCATTCGTTTGCGCATCATGGCCTCCTGGTGGTCGCGAACCTCCTCGCCGTGGGCAGGCGACGGAACCCACCGGCCGTCGGCCCCGAGCACCCAGCACCGCGTGACGGGATCGAGCGCGGAATCGATGATCTCGCCTATCTGAGCAGTGAGTCGAGGATCTTTCACCTGCGCCATGACCTCGACGCGCCGGTCGAGGTTGCGGTGCATCATGTCTGCGCTGCCGATCCAGAATTCGTCGGCGCCGCGGAAATGGAAGACGCGGGAATGCTCGAGGAAACGTCCGAGAATCGACCGGACGTGGATGTTCTCACTCAGGCCGGGAACTCCGGGCTTGAGGGCGCAGATGCCACGCACGACGATATCGACGGGCACACCGGCCTTGGATGCGCGATAGAGCGAGTCGATCACCTGTTCGTCGACCAAGGCGTTGGCCTTCAGCAGGATTCCGGCGTCCTCGCCCCGCAGCTTGTGCGCGATCTCACCGTCGATCCGCTCGATGATTCCCCGGCGCACACCGTACGGCGCGACGAGGAGGTTGCGGTACTGCGTCTTCCGCGAGTAGCCGGTGAGGGAATTGAACAGGTCGGTGAGGTCTGCGCCGATCTCGGGTGCCGCGGTGAGCAGGCCGATGTCCTCGTAGAGCCGGGCGGTCTTCGGGTTGTAGTTGCCGGTGCCGATGTGGCAGTAACGCCGGATGGTGGACCCTTCGCGACGGACGACGAGGCACGTCTTGCAGTGGGTCTTGAGCCCGACCAGTCCGTACACCACGTGCACACCCGCGTGCTCGAGCTTGCGGGCCCACTTGATGTTCGCCTGCTCGTCGAATCGCGCCTTGATCTCGACCAGTGCCACAACCTGTTTGCCCGCCTCGGCGGCGGTGATCAACGCGTCGACGATGGGGGAGTCGCCCGAAGTGCGGTAGAGAGTCTGCTTGATCGCCAGAACCTGGGGGTCGGCCGCGGCCTGTTCGATGAAGCGCTGGACGCTCGTGGAGAACGAGTCGTACGGGTGGTGGACCAGGACGTCGCCGTCGCGGAGAGTGGAGAAGACGCTCTTGGGCGTTTCGCGCTCGCCGAACGCGGGATGCGTTGCCGGGACGAACGGTGCGTCCTTGAGGGCGGGTCGGTCGACCGCGTACACCTGCCAGAGGCACGACAGATCCAGCAGTCCGGGTACCTGGATGACGTCGCCGGGATCGACGTCGAGTTCGCGCAGGAGGAGTTCGAGCATGTGCTCGGTCATGTCGTCCGCGACCTCGAGTCGCACCGGTGAACCGAAGCGGCGGCGGGCCAACTCACGCTCGAGCGCCTGCAGCAGATCTTCGTCGCGGTCTTCCTCGACCTCGAAATCGGCGTTGCGCGTGATCCGGAATGCATGGTGCTCCACGATCTCCATGCCCGGGAACAGCATGTCGAGGTGAGCGGAGATCAGATCTTCCAGCGGCAGGAACGCGTCGATGGAGGAGGGAGTCTCGTCGCGGCGGACGCGGACGAACCGGCCCACGTTGTCCGGAACCTTGACCCTCGCAAAGTGTTCGCCACCGGTGACCGCATCCTTCACCGTCACCGCGAGGTTGAGACTCAGGCCGCTGATGTACGGGAACGGGTGGGCGTGGTCAACGGCGAGCGGAGTGAGTACGGGGAAGATCTGGTCCTGGAAATGCACGGACAGGCGCTCGCGGTCGTCGTCGGTGAGATCGTCCCATCCGATGATGGAGATCCCTTCGGCGGCAAGCGCGGGACGAACGGAGTCGAGGAAGACCCGTGCGGCCTTCTCCGAGATCTCCTGGGTCCGGGTCGCGATCAGCGAGAGCTGTTCGCGGGGGGAGAGGCCGTCGGCGGACCGCACGGAAAGCCCGGTCTCGTCGCGGCGCTTGAGTCCGGCGACGCGGACCATGAAGAACTCGTCCAGATTGGACGCGAAGATGGCGAGAAACTTGGCGCGTTCGAGCAGCGGCAGCGACGTGTCCTCGGCGAGGGCGAGAACCCGGGCATTGAAATCGAGCCAACTGAGTTCGCGGTTCAGGTAACGATCTTCGGGGAGTCCGTCGGTCAGTGCGCTCGTGAGGGCACTCGTGGCAGCGGGGGGCGCCATGGGAACGTTCGTGGGATTCGCCGTGACGATGCCGTCGCGGGTTCCGTTCTTTCCGTCGACGTCGGTCTGCTGGTCGAGTGCTTCTCGGTTACTCACCCCACGATCATCCCTCGAGAATTCGGCCGCGGACAATCGATGGGGCAAATTCACACGCGGTGCGTTGCCTACTCGTTTCCGCAGCGCGAGGGGGCGGTGTGTTCGAGCGCGTCGAGTGCGGCACGCGTCGCAGGTCCGACGCCGAGAGCCTGCGCGGCATCGAGATCGTCGGCGGTGTCGACGTCGGTCCGCAGACCCGGCCAGTGCCCGTCGAGGGGACGGGCCCCCGATTCGAGATGCCGCTTCGCCGATCCCGGTCCGAACCGGGGATCGAGCGGAATTTCCGGGTCGCAGGAGAACAGTGCGGCGGTTCCGGTGCCGTGATGGTCGACGACCACCGACCTGCCGCCGGTTCTCGCCGCGGCGAGTGCTTCACCGAATTCACCTCCGCGCAGAGACGGAAGATCGGCCTGGAGTGCGACGACGTCGACTCCGCGCTCGTTGCTGCGGACGTGCTCGGCCGCCGCCGACAGCGCCGCATTGAGACCGTGCTCGGTGCCGGCCTCGTCCGGCCGGTCTTCGGTGGAAACGGGTGCGGGGTCGGCGTAGACATGCGCGCCGACGCTGCGTGCGAGCCGCGCCACCGCGGGGTCCGGCGTGACCACGGTGACACCGACGACCGTCGCGACATCGCTGACGACGGCGAGGGTGTCGCGCAGCATCGACAGCACCAGTCCGGTGCGGTCGTCCGTGTCGAAGACACCCGACAGCCGCGTCTTGGCCGCGTGGAGTTCCTTCACGGCGACGAGTACGTGCGCGCGCGGCGCCACGGATCGGGTCGCTGTGCTCATGCGGATATCTTGCCAGCCCGCGCGGGGTGGTGCTGCGGACGCCCGGTCGCCGCTGAGCAGCGAACGAGTTCGGTGGCGGGGCGGCGCTCGACCTCGGCATCGGCAATACTGTGGGCGACGCATCGGGTAACGAACGACGAGGGGGCTGTGTGAGCAAGGCTGCGGTACTGGGAGCGGGTTCATGGGGGACTGCATTTGCGAAGGTCCTGGCCGACGCCGGGACCGATGTCACCATGTGGGCGCGACGCGGTGAGGTCGCCGAATCGATCGTGTCGCGGCACGAGAACACGGACTACCTGCCGGGCATCGCCCTGCCTCCGTCGTTGACCGCCACCGACGACGCGCGGGCCGCACTCGACGGCGCCGACATCGTCGTTCTCGCGGTGCCGTCGCAGTCCCTGCGCGACAATCTGCAGGTCTGGAGTCCGATGATCCCCGAGAACGCCACCCTCCTGAGCCTCGCCAAGGGCATCGAGACCGGCACCCTCATGCGGATGAGTCAGGTGATCATCCAGGTCACCGGCGCAGACCCGGGGCGGGTCGCCGTCCTGTCCGGGCCCAATCTGGCCCGGGAGATCGCGATCGGTCAGCCGGCGGCGACGGTCGTCGCGTGCACGGATTCGACGCGGGCGCTGGAACTGCAGAAGGCTTCGGCCACCGGATACTTCCGTCCGTACACGAATTCGGACGTCATCGGGTGCGAGGTCGGCGGCGCCTGCAAGAACGTCATCGCCCTCGCCTGCGGTATGGCGTCGGGAATCGGTTTGGGAGAGAACACGATTGCGAGCATCATCACTCGCGGTCTGGCCGAGATCATCCGGCTGGGAGTAGCGCTCGGTGCGAAACCTGCCACCCTCGCGGGTCTCGCGGGAGTGGGTGATCTGGTTGCGACGTGCACGTCGCCCCTGTCGCGCAATCGGTCGTTCGGTGAACGCCTCGGCCAGGGTGGTTCGATCGAGAGTGCCCAGGCGGCCACTCACGGTCAGGTCGCCGAGGGCGTCAAATCGTGCTCGTCGGTGCGGGCTCTCGCCGCCAGTTACGACGTCGAGATGCCGTTGACCGATGCCGTGCACCGGGTGTGCCACGAGGGCCTCGTGGTGCAGGACGCGATCGGTCAGCTGCTCGGCCGCCGCACGAAGCCGGAGTGAACTCGTGAGTGGTGATTCCACCCGCTGCGTCAAAGCCGTTGCCGCAGAGAATGTTCCCGGCTCACCGATGCAGAGGGGGCCGGTTTTCGCTGCGCCTTATCAGCTGAGCGCGGACGAGGGAACCGAGTCCGACACCTACGCGCGTGCCTCCAATCCGGGGTGGCGCGACCTCGAATCGGCGCTGGCGACGCTCGAGGGCGCCGCGGGCGCACTCGTCGTCGGCTCCGGGATGTCGGCGGTCACCGTCGTGCTGCGGAGTCTGCTCACCGCCGGTGACACCGTGGTCGTTCCGTCCGACGGTTACTACCAGGTGCGTGCGTACGCGCGGGAGCGCCTGGAGCCGATGGGCATCACCGTGCACGAACTGCGGACCGCCGACATGGCCGGCGAGGCGGCCGCCGCACTGCTGGCGTCCGCCGAGGGGACGACGGTGGTGGTGGCCGAGACTCCGGCCAACCCGTCCCTCGACGTGGTGGATCTGCGCGCCGTGTCCGAGCAGTGCGCCAACGCGGGCGCCGTTCTCGTGGTGGACAACACGACCGCCACCCCACTCGGCCAGCAGCCGCTCGAACTCGGCGCCGACGTGGTAGTCGCCAGCGGCACAAAGACTTTGAGCGGTCACAGTGATCTCCTCATGGGGTACATCGCCGCGTCGGACGCCGACTTCCTGGCCGGAATGGAACGCGAGAGGGCGCTGTCGGGCACGGTGCTGGGGCCGTTCGAGACGTGGCTCGCCCACCGGAGTCTCGGGACGGCCGGTCTGCGATTCGAGCGGCAGTGCGCCAACGCCCTGGCCCTCGCGGCCCTGCTCGAGTCGCACCCGGCGGCTCACCGTGTCCGGTACCCGGGGCTGCCCGAAGATCCTGCGCACGCCGTCGCCGCCGGTCAGATGCGTAGATTCGGCGGGCTGGTGAGCTTCGAGGTGGACTCCGCCGAACAGTTCCACCGACTCGTGGCCGGAAGTGAGCTCCTCGTGCCTGCGACGAGCTTCGGCGGCATCCACACCAGCGCCGACCGCCGGGCCCGGTGGGGTGACCCCGTGCCCGACGGGTTCGTGCGGATCTCGTGTGGAATCGAGGACACCGAAGACCTCGTCGCCGATCTCGAGCAAGCCCTGTCCGCATTGTGAGTGCGGCACCCGACGTGTCGTGAGGTCGGCGAAGGAAATATGAGGAGAGGTGGGTGCGGTGAGCGGGTCACGGCGACGGTACGGTTTGTGTCGTGAGTAAACCGCGTACCCGGGTAGCCGTCATCTTCGGTGGCCGCAGCAACGAGCATTCCGTGTCCTGTGTGTCGGCCGGAAGCGTCCTGAGGAACCTCGACCCGGAACGGTACGAGGTGGTGCCGATCGGCATCACCACCGAGGGCTCGTGGGTTCTCGGCTCCACCGACCCCGAGACGCTGGCCATCCGCGGCCGGGCACTGCCCAGCGTCGATGCCGACGGGTCCGCACTGGCCCTCACCGCCGACCCGACGCGGTCCGGTGACCTCGTCGCCCTCGACGACGGCGAAGCGGGCAAGATCCTGGCCTCGGTCGACGTCGTCTTCCCCGTCCTGCACGGCGCCTACGGCGAGGACGGCACGATCCAGGGCCTGCTCGAACTCGCAGGTGTCCCGTACGTCGGTCCCGGCGTGCTCGCCAGCGCTGCCGGTATGGACAAGGAATTCACGAAGAAGCTGCTCGCCGCGGAAGGCCTGCCCATCGGGTACCAGGTCGTCCTGCGCCCCGGCACCGCCACGCTGACCGACGAACAGAAGTCCCGCCTCCACCTCCCGGTATTCGTGAAGCCGGCCCGCGGCGGATCCTCGATCGGCATCACCCGGGTGGCCGAGTGGGCCGCGCTCGACGACGCCATCACCCACGCCCGTCTGCACGACCCGAAGGTGATCGTCGAATCCGGGATCGTCGGCCGCGAGGTCGAGTGCGGAGTCCTCGAGTTCCCGGACGGCGACGTGCGGGCCAGCGTCATCGCCGAGATCCGGATGCCGGAAGGCGCAGGCGACGACGAGGCGTTCTACGACTTCGACAGCAAATACCTCGACGACGTGTGCGAGTTCGACGTGCCCGCGAAACTCGACGAATCGGTCAGCGAAGAGATCCGTGAACTCGCGGTGCGCGCGTTCTCCGCGCTCGACTGCCAGGGACTCGCGCGGGTGGACTTCTTCGTGACCGAAGACGGCCCGGTGATCAACGAGATCAACACGATGCCCGGATTCACGTCGATCTCGATGTACCCGCGCATGTGGGGTGCGGTGGGCGTCGACTACGGCGCCCTCGTCTCGACCCTGGTCGACACCGCCCTTGCGCGCGGCGTCGGTCTCCGCTAGAGAAATCGCGGTCCGGCGCTCAGGGATTCGCCACGGGCGCCGGATCGAGGGGTTGCTGCGGCAACGCCTGCGACACCGCACCGGAAATGTCCTGAAGCGGCGTCGGTCCCACCCCGGTGGGAACCGTGAGTCCGATGTACACGCCGCGGTCGACGGCGAAATAGCTGCTCGCGTCGATTCCGGCGCTCGCGCCCGAGATCTCGAACCACTGAACTCCGTCGATGACCTGCAGCGGCGAAGCCTGATCGAACTCCGCGGGGCGGTCCAGACCACAACGCAGGACGAGTGGTTCGCCCTCGGCCGGTTGCCACGCGGCGGTCGCCTCGGGAGCGGGTTCGGTGAGTTCGGCGCGCGTGTAGTCGCCCAGAGCCTCGGGAAGGCCCGCCATCAGGGTGGCGCACTCCGCGGAGCCGGATGCGGGCGCGGGCACGGGGCCCAGCGACACGGGTTCCTTCACCGGGTTCCGGCCGGCGAACACCGCCGCGACGACGATGCCGATGACCAGGGCCACGGGGAGCGCAACGGCCGTCGCGATGAGTGCGGGATTGCGCCGCTCCCCGGGAACCGGGTCGGAGTTGCCGGCGGGGGCGTTCTGTTCGGGTTCGAGGTCGGACATGCTCAGTTCTTGTTCGCAGACTTTTCGGGGACGTCGCAGGTGAGGGTGCGAGTGATGCCGGAGACCTGACGGATCTCCTTGACGACGGGGGCGACATCGTCGGCGGACACCCGCACGATGACGTCGTACGGTCCGACCACGTCCTCGGCGGTCCGGACTCCGGTGATCTTCGCGATCTCGGTCGCGATCGCCGCGGCCTTGCCGACTTCGGTCTGGATCAGGATGAACGCTTGCACTCTCGCTCCGGCCCTTCCCTGCTCCGCGCCGCATGATCTCGGTAGAGTCGCGGGTGCTTCGGCGCGCTGATCGGTCACGTGCCGAGAAGTCCCGGCAACAGCTAAAAGGTACCGCAGTCGCACATCCCGTCGACCGGACCCACGGCCGCTGCCCGGGCCACCCGACACTGGAGGCACACCATCACACCGACGGATTCCCCGGACCCGAACCCGCCCCTCACCGTCGCCGACGTCGGCGAGTTCGCCGTGATCGGCCGAGCGGTGGAGGGACGGGTGCAGCCCCTGTCCACCCTGATCGGCCCCGGCGACGACGCCGCCCTCGTCCGGGCGGCCGACGGCCGGGTGGCGGTGTCCGCCGACATGCTGGTGCAGGACAGGCATTTTCGGCTCGACTGGTCGTCCCCGCGAGACGTGGGCCGCAAGGCGGTGGCACAGAACGCAGCCGACGTCGCGGCGATGGGGGCGCGCCCCACCGCTTTCCTGGTTTCCCTCGGCCTGCCGCCGGACACGTCGATCGACGTGGCGGACGGCATCTCGGCGGCAATCGGGGAGAGCGCCGAGGAACTCGGGGCCGGCGTCGTGGGCGGTGATCTCGTGCAGGCCGGGCAGGTCGTGATTTCCGTCACCGTCCTCGGTGATCTGGGTGGCAGGAGCCCGATCCGGCGGTCTGGCGCGCTGCCGGGCGACGTCGTCGCGGTGGCCGGCGAACTCGGCCGGTCGGCGGCCGGACTCGCGCTGCTGCTCGGCGGGTCCTCGGATTTCCCGGATCTTCTCGCCGCACATCGTGTCCCCACTCCACCGTATTCCGCCGCCTGGGCCGCCGCGGACGGGGGCGCCCACGCCATGACCGACATCTCCGACGGGCTCCTCGCCGATCTCGGTCACATCTGCGACGCCTCCGGCGTCGGAATGTCCCTCACCCGATCCCACATGGCCGTCTCACCCGAACTGGTGGCGGCGGCGAAGCTTCTCGGCGCCGACCACTGGGAATGGGTGCTCACCGGGGGAGAGGACCATGGCTTCGCCGCCAGCTTTCCTGCCGACGTCCCGCTCCCCGCGGGGTGGACGACGATCGGCGCGGTGCACGACGGGTCCGGCATCTCGGTCGACGGCGAGACCTGGCCGGGGGCCGGCGGCTGGCAGAGCTTCTCGGTATAGGTTGCACGCATGGCTATCTACGCGCTCGGGGACCGCGAACCCGACATCCATCCGGACGCCTACGTCCATCCCGACGCCGTGGTGATCGGGAACGTGACCCTGGCGGCAGGAACCTCGGTGTGGCCACAGGCCGTGCTCCGCGCCGACTACGGCACCATCACCGTCGGCGCCGACACGAACATCCAGGACGGCACCGTGATCCATTGCACGATGGTCGATCCCACCGTCATCGGCTCGGGGTGCGTCGTCGGTCACGCCGCGCACATCGAAGGATCCACGATCGGCGACCACTGCCTGATCGCGTCCGGATCGATCGTGCTCAACGGTTCGGTCATCGGTGCCGGTTCGGTCGTCGGAGCCGGCGCCGTCGTTCCGTTCAAGTTCGAGGTTCCACCGCGCAGCATGGCACTCGGCGTCCCCGCGAAGATCCGGCAGGGTTACGAGGTTCCCGAGGGGCACCTCGCGATGAACGTGAAGATGTACGCCGCGAACGCGGCCTACTACCGCGACTCGCTGCGCAGGCTCGACTGATGGCGGCGCCGCTGTCGGACCTCGTCGAGGCCGGATGGGCAGACGCACTCGAACCCGTGTCCGGGCGGATCGCGGAGATGGGCGAGTTCCTGCGCGCGGAAATCGCCGACGGGCGTGAGTACCTCCCCACGGGAGAGAACGTCCTGCGGGCGTTCACCCACCCGTTCTCCGAGGTCAAGGTCCTGGTCGTGGGTCAGGACCCGTACCCCACACCCGGGCACGCGGTCGGTCTCAGTTTCTCGGTGGCCTCGGACGTGCGCCCGGTGCCGCGCAGCCTCGGCAACATCTTCACCGAATACAGCAAGGACCTCGGCTACGAGACACCCACCACCGGGGACCTCACCCCGTGGTCGCGCCAGGGAGTGCTTCTGCTGAACAGGGTTCTCACCGTGCAGCCCGGACTCCCGGCCTCACACCGGAAGAAGGGCTGGGAAGCGGTGACCGAGCAGGCCATTCGCGCTCTCGTGGCGCGCCCCGAACCCCTCGTCGCAATTCTGTGGGGCCGGGACGCGTCCACGTTGAAACCGATGCTCGGCGACGTGCCGACCATCGAGTCGGCCCACCCCTCACCGTTGTCCGCGTCGCGCGGATTCTTCGGATCGCGACCGTTCAGCCGGGCGAACGAACTCCTCGACGGACTGGGTGCCGAGCCGGTGAACTGGCAGCTGCCGTAATCGGCGAATTTCCCTACTGCACCGACGAGAAGTCGGCACGCCGCTTCACTGCACAGACGAGAAGTCGGCACGCCGCTTCACTGCACCGACGAGAAGTCGGCACGCCGCTTCTCGACGAAGGCGTCGACGCCCTCGCGTCCCACCGGGCTGTCGGCCGCGGTGGCGATCGACGCGGCCTCCGCGTCGAGTTGCTCGGCGAGCGTGCGATATCGGGAGGCGCGGACGAGCGTCTTGATCCCCGAGAAGGACGGCGTCGGGCCGGCAGCGAGCGTGCGGGCGAGCCGGAGTGCCTCGTCCTGAACGACGTCGTCGCCGACGAGGCGGCTGAGGATGCCCAGGCGGACGGCCTCGTCACCGCTGAGAACGGCGTCGGTGATCAGGATCTCGCGCGCGCGAGCGTCGCCGACGATGCGCGGAAGGGTCCAGGACATGCCGCCGTCCGGGGTGAAGCCGATGGACGGGTAGGCCGGGCGCAGCTTGGTGCCCGGGCCGCCGATGGCGACGTCCGTGAGGCAGACAAGGCTCATACCGGCGCCCGCAGCCCACCCGTGCACACCGGCGATCACCGGAACGGTCACGGCGTCGAGCGCACGAACGAATTCGTGGAACACGCGCGCCACCTCGGCGACGTATTCGCTTCGCACCGGTGCGGACGCGAAGGCGTGGACGTTGCCGCCCGCGCAGAAGTTCGGGCCCTCCCCGACGAGGAGGACGCTGCCGATTCGGTCACCGACCGCTTCGAGTGCCCGGGCACCCTGCACCATGCCCTCGCCGTCCAGCGAGGTGCCGTTCTCCGCCGTCGCGATCGTGATGCGCAGGACGCCGTCTTCGAGCTGTACTTTGCTGAGTCCATCGAGAGAAGTCACCGTTGCACCTTACGTGGGCCCCTGCCGGTGCCCGACGTGCCCCGATGCGCTGCGACGATGCCGAATCGGACAAGGTGCGGCGGCATAAAAAACTGCGCCCCCGACACCGAAGTGTCGGGGGCGCAGTGACATCGCACGCAGCGTCGGGTCAGCCCCGAGCAACCTTTCCAGCCTTCAGGCAAGAGGTGCAGACGTTGACCTTCCGGGTGTTTCCGGGGGCAACCTCGGCACGAACAGTCTGAATGTTCGGGTTCCAGCGACGGTTGGTACGCCGGTGCGAGTGCGAGACCGACTTACCGAAGCCGGGCCCCTTGGCGCATACGTCGCAGACGGCAGCCATAGTCGCGAACTCCTTCAAGATAGTGAACTGTGAAATTTGCTGGCCTCGTGGAGACAGGGCACAGCAAGCGCGCCCTGTACGAGGCAACCGTGCAAGAGTAGCCGCTCGAGTGCGGATTGGCCAAACCCGGTCCCGAAGGGCTCGGACCGCCGGCCCGATCATCTTCCCCCGACTAGTCTGACGGCACCTTCCCATTCCCCTGGCCGGAGAGGACGACAGTGGCCCCTGAGCTCCCGATGGACGGTCGAGTCCTCGAATCGTGGGCGCGGACCGCCGTCGCGGGTCTGGAAAAGCGGTGCGAGGAGATCAACAGCCTCAACGTCTTTCCGATCCCGGACTCCGACACGGGTACCAACCTGCTGTTCACCATGCGGGCGGCGCTGGGTGCGATCGACGAGTACGCGGGCACTGCAAGCGGCACCAAGGACGTCCGGCAGGTTGCCATCGCCCTGGCTCGGGGCGCGGTCGCCGGCGCGCGCGGGAATTCCGGAGTGATCCTGTCCCAGGTGCTGCGAGGGGTCGCGGAAGCGGCCGTCACCTCCGCCGTCGACACCCGGACGGTCCGGACCGGACTGCTGATGGCCACCAATCTGGTGACGGACGCGGTGAGCTACCTGGTGGAGGGCACCATCGTCACCGTGCTGCGCTGCGCGGCCGACGCGGCGGCGGAGTTCCCGGACGAGGCGCCGATCGCGGTCACGGCACGCGCAGCCGCGGATGCGGCGGCGTCCGCGCTCACCAGGACGCCGTCGCAACTCGACGTGCTGGGCACCGCGGGCGTCGTCGATGCGGGAGGACTCGGCCTCGTGGTGATCCTCGACGCTCTCGTCACGGCCGTGACGGGTGCGCCGCCGGATCGCGCACCGATCGCGCTCCACGTTCCGCGCCGCACCCCGTCCACGCATCGCGCAGAGCCCGTCCCCGTTGTCGCGCCGCCCGCGTCGCAGGGCCCGCATGCGCATCCGGGACCCGGACCCGACTGCGACGAGGGCTCGGATCAGGACTTCGAGGTGATGTACCTGGTCGCGGAGTCCGACGAGGACCGCATGGGGGAGTTGCGCACCACGCTGAACGCCCTCGGGGACTCGATCGTGATCGTCGGCGACGGCGGCGGCGGCTGGTCGGTGCACGTGCACTGCACGGACGCGGGCGCCGCCGTGGAGGCCGGACTGTCGGCGGGACGCATCCACGGAATCCGGGTCAGCAGCTTCCTCGTGGATGCGCGGGACCAGGGGTTGCTCGTTCCACCGGTCCGGACCCGGCCGGATCAGGGGGAGCGGGGAATCGTCGCCGTCGTGGCCGGGGACGGCGCCGCCGAACTGTTCGCCAGCGAAGGCGCGACCGTCCTCCGGTGCGATGACGCCCCCGTCACCCGGGCCCAGCTTCTCGGCATCATCAGACAGATGGGACGCACCGAGGTGCTCGTCCTCCCCAACGGCGCGCTGACGGCCCAGGAACTCGTCGCGGTCAGTGCCGCGGCGAGGGATGCCCGCCACGAGGTCCTGCTGCTCGCGACGTCCGCGATGGTGCAGGGACTCGCGTCCCTGGCGGTGCACGACCCCGAGCGTGAGGCGGTGGACGACGCGTTCGCGATGTCGGAGGCGGCCGCCGCCACCCGCTGGGGATCGTTGCGCATCGCCCGGGAACGGGCCCTCACCTACGTGGGCACCTGCGAACCGGGCGACGGCATCGGACTGATGGGTCACGAGGTGATCGTCATCGAACCGGACGCGGTCGCGGCCGGACGGCGGCTCGTCGACCTCGTCCTCGGCGCGGGTGGCGAACTGGTGACGCTCCTGATGGGGTCGGAGGCGCCGGAGGGGCTGGACACGGAACTGGCCGATCACATCTCGCAGCGGCACCCCGGCGTCGAGGTGATGATCTACCACGGTGGACAACCTGGAGATCTGTTGCAACTCGGGGTGGAATGAGGAATTCGATGGCCACATTGTCCGACCGGCTCGATCATCTGCTGGGGAAGAAGACCGCCGACGCGCTCGAGGAGGCGTTCGACATCCGCACGGTCGAGGACCTGCTGCGGCATTACCCGCACCGGTACGCCTCGCAGGGCCGCGAGCTCGCGGAGAAGGACCCGCCGGAGGGCGAGCACATCACGATCATCGCCCGGGTCACGTCCGCGGCCGTCGTGAAGATGAAGAACCGGCCGGGCAGCATGCTCAAGGTGGTCCTGTCGACCGACACCCAGAACGTGGACGTCACGTTCTTCAGCCCGCAGAAGGTCAAGCACGTGATCAAGCCGGGTGTGCGCGCGATGTTCTCGGGAACGGTCAAGTACTTCCGCCAGAAGTGGAGCCTCACCCATCCGAGCTACCTCATCCTTCCCGAGCCGCGTGCCGGCAGCGAGGACCCCGTCGTGAACGTCGACAGGATCCGCGGTGCCGGGGATCTCGCGGGAATCGCCCGGGCGTCGCAGGAACCCGGTGCGGGGGTCGACCTGTCCGTGTTCGACCGGGCGCTGATCCCGCTCTATCCGGCCACCCGGGACGTGGAGAGCTGGACGATCATGAAGTGCGTCCGCCAGATCCTGGACCAGCTCGATCACGTCGACGACCCCCTGCCGGAAAACATCCGGGCCGAACGCGACCTGATCGGTCTCGACGAAGCCCTCCGGTCGGTCCACCTGCCCGACACCCGCGAGGACGTGGAGAACGCCCACGACCGTCTGCGGTTCGACGAGGCGACGGCGCTGCAGCTGGTTCTCGCCCGTCGCCGCCACGACAACGCCGAGCGAGTCGCGCCCGAGTGCCCGCCCGTGCCCGGCGGGATCGCCGACGTGTTCGAGAAAATGCTTCCGTTCCAGCTCACCGACGGTCAGCACGCGGTCGCCGACGAGATCTCGGCCGATCTGGCGCAGCCGCACCCGATGAGCAGGCTGTTGCAGGGTGAGGTGGGTTCGGGTAAGACGATCGTGGCCCTGCGCGCCATGCTCCAGGTGGTCGACGCCGGCTACCAGTGCGCCCTGCTCGCGCCGACCGAGGTCCTCGCGACGCAGCACGCCCGGTCGCTGCGGGCGATGCTCGGCCCCCTCGCGACCGCGGGGGAGCTCGGGGCGCACGAGAAGGCCACACGGGTGGCGCTGCTGACGGGGTCGATGCCGGTCGCCGCCAAACGCACGGCTCTGAACGAGGCGATCACCGGCGACGCCGGGATCGTCATCGGCACGCACGCCCTGATCCAGGACAACGTCGAATTCTTCAATCTCGGGATGGTGGTGGTCGACGAGCAGCACCGGTTCGGTGTCGAGCAGCGCGACCGGCTGCGGTCGAGGGCGCGGGAGGGCATGAGCCCGCATCTGCTGGTGATGACGGCGACGCCGATTCCCCGCACCATCGCGATGACGGTGCTCGGCGATCTCGAGGTGTCGACGCTGCGCCAGCTGCCGAAGGGGCGGTCACCGATCAAGAGCAGTGTGGTACCCGCGTCGCAGAAGCCGCAGTGGGTCGCGCGCGCGTGGGAACGGATCCGCGAGGACGTGGCCGAGGGGCGGCAGGCGTACGTCGTGTGCTCGCGCATCGGCGACGGAGAGAAGGGTGACGGTGAAGACGCGTTCGACGAGAAGGCGCCCGAGACGAAGTCCGCCGTCGAGGTGTTCGAGGAGTTGAGCGGCAGCGTCATGCCGGACCTGCGGGTGGGTCTGCTGCACGGCCGGCTTCCCGCGGACGAGAAGGACGCGGTGATGCGCGACTTCACGGCCGGCGATATCGACGTCCTCGTGTGCACCACGGTCGTGGAGGTCGGTGTCGACGTCCCGAACGCGACGATCATGGTGATCGTCGACGCGGACCGTTTCGGTGTGAGTCAGCTGCACCAGCTGCGCGGACGCGTCGGCCGTGGCAAACACCAGGGCCTGTGCATTCTCGTCACGAAGATGAATCCGGGCGGTCCCGCCTACGAGCGATTGTCGAGCGTGGCGTCGACCAACGACGGCTTCGAACTCGCGCAACTCGACCTCGCCACGCGCCGCGAGGGCGACATTCTCGGTGCGGCGCAGTCGGGCACGACGTCCACGTTGCGGCTGTTGTCGCTGCTCGGCCACGAGGACGTCATCGCCGCGGCGTCCGAGTTCGCGCGTTCGGTGATCGCAGACGACCCGCGCCTCGAGAACCATCCCGGACTGTCGGCGATGGTGACGTCGGCGCTCGACGCGGACCGCATCGAATATCTGGAGAAAACGTGAGAACTTACTTCGCTTCACGTAAATCTTTGCTCGTCTGTTTCGGGTCTGTTGCAGAATTCGCACACGTCAGGGGGGTCTTTGTGAAGTTTGTGGAGGATCCTGAAATGTGGGATGCCATTTATCCGCGGCCGTCGACGGCGGGGTAGTTTGCTCCAATGTTCTCCAAAGTCCTGGTCGCCAACCGTGGCGAAATTGCGATCCGCGCTTTCCGTGCCGCCTACGAACTAGGTGCTGGAACGGTCGCGGTGTTCCCGTACGAGGATCGGAACTCGATCCACCGTCTGAAGGCTGATGAGAGTTATCAGATCGGCGAGGAGGGACACCCGGTTCGGGCGTACCTCTCCGTCGACGAGATCGTCTCCGCGGCCAAGCAGGCAGGCGCCGACGCCATCTACCCCGGCTACGGCTTCCTTTCCGAGAACCCGGATCTCGCCGCCGCGTGCGCCGAGGCGGGCATCACGTTCGTGGGTCCGTCCGCCGAGGTACTCGAGCTCACCGGCAACAAGGCACGCGCGATCGCCGCGGCGAAGGCCGCCGGTCTGCCGGTGCTGGCGTCCTCGGAGCCGTCCGCCGACGTGGACGAGTTGCTGGCCGCGGCCGAGACCATGCAGTTCCCGCTGTTCGTGAAGGCCGTCGCCGGCGGCGGTGGCCGCGGCATGCGGCGCGTCGCCGAGCGGGCTCAGCTCAAGGAGTCCATCGAGGCCGCCGCGCGTGAGGCCGAGTCGGCGTTCGGCGACCCGACGGTGTTCCTCGAGCAGGCCGTCGTCGACCCGCGTCACATCGAGGTCCAGATCCTGGCCGACGGTCAGGGCAACGTCATCCACCTGTTCGAGCGCGACTGCTCGCTGCAGCGCCGTCACCAGAAGGTGATCGAGCTCGCGCCTGCCCCGAACCTCTCGGAAGAGCTGCGGGCGAAGATCTGCGCGGACGCCGTCGCGTTCGCGAAGGAGATCAACTACTCCTGTGCCGGCACCGTCGAATTCCTCCTCGACACCCGCGGCAACCACGTCTTCATCGAGATGAACCCCCGCATCCAGGTCGAGCACACCGTCACCGAAGAGGTCACGGACGTCGACCTCGTGCAATCGCAGTTGCGGATCGCGTCGGGGGAGACCCTCGCGGATCTGGGCCTGAGCCAGGACAAGATCACGCTGCGCGGTGCGGCGCTGCAGTGCCGCATCACCACCGAAGACCCCGCCAACGGGTTCCGCCCGGACACCGGTCGGATCACCGGCTACCGCACCCCGGGTGGTGCCGGTATCCGCCTCGACGGCGGAACGTCGGTCGGCGCAGAGGTCTCCGCGTACTTCGATTCGATGCTCGTCAAGCTCACCTGCCGCGGCCGCGACTTCGAAACCGCCGTCGCCCGGGCCCGCCGCGCGGTCACCGAGTTCCGCATCCGCGGCGTGTCGACGAACATCCCGTTCCTGCAGGCGGTGCTCGACGACCCCGATTTCAAGGCCGGCCGGGTCACCACGTCCTTCATCGAGGAGCGCCCCCAGCTGCTCACGCTGCGCAGCTCCGCGGACCGTGGCACCAAAATCCTCACCTACCTCGCCGACGTGACCGTCAACAAGCCGCACGGCGAGCGGCCGTCGGCTGTGTACCCGCGCGACAAGCTGCCCCAGATCGACCTGTCCACCCCGCCGCCGGACGGCAGTCGCCAGAAGCTCCTCGCCCTCGGCCCGGAAGGATTCGCCAAGGCACTGCGGGAGCAGAAGGCCCTCGCCGTCACGGAGACCACGTTCCGCGACGCACACCAGTCGCTGCTCGCGACCCGCGTGCGCACCAGCGGTCTGCTCGACGTCGCCGGACACGTCGCCCGGCTGACCCCGGAACTGCTCTCCATCGAGGCCTGGGGTGGTGCCACCTACGACGTGGCTCTGCGGTTCCTGCACGAGGATCCCTGGTACCGGCTGTCGGCGCTGCGTGAGGCCGTGCCGAACATCTGCCTGCAGATGCTGCTGCGTGGCCGGAACACCGTCGGGTACACCCCGTACCCGGAGAAGGTGACGCGGGCGTTCGTCGAGGAAGCCACGAACAGCGGCATCGACATCTTCCGCATCTTCGACGCCCTCAACAACGTCGACCAGATGCGGCCGGCCATCGACGCCGTCCGCGAGACCGGCACCGCGCTCGCCGAGGTCGCGCTGTCGTACACGGGCGACCTGTCGAACCCGAACGAGAACCTGTACACCCTCGACTACTACCTGCGCCTGGCGGAGGAAATCGTCGAGGCCGGTGCGCACGTCATCGCGATCAAGGACATGGCCGGACTGCTTCGCGCCCCGGCCGCCACCACCCTGGTGACGGCGCTGCGCAAGAACTTCGACCTGCCCGTGCACGTGCACACCCACGACACCCCGGGTGGTCAGCTCGCGACCTACCTGGCCGCGTGGCAGGCAGGCGCGGACGCGGTCGACGGGGCCTCGGCCGCGCTGGCGGGCACCACCAGTCAGCCGGCGTTGTCGGCGATCGTGGCGGCCGCCGCGCATTCGGAGTACGACACCGGCCTGGACCTGCAGGCCGTGTGCGACCTCGAGCCGTACTGGGAGGCGCTGCGCAAGGTCTACAAGCCCTTCGAGTCGGGGCTGCCGGCCCCGACCGGACGCGTCTACACGCACGAGATCCCGGGCGGTCAGCTGTCGAACCTGCGCACCCAGGCCGTGGCCCTCGGTCTCGGCGACAAGTTCGAGGAGGTCGAGGCCAAGTACGCGGCCGCCGACCGCATGCTCGGCCGCCTCGTGAAGGTCACCCCGTCGTCGAAGGTCGTCGGCGACCTCGCCCTGCACCTCGTCGGATCCGGTGCCTCCACCGAGGAATTCAAGGACAACCCGGCGAAGTTCGACATCCCCGACTCGGTGGTCGGATTCCTGCGCGGCGAACTGGGCACCCCGCCCGGTGGCTGGCCCGAACCGTTCCGCACCCGGGCACTCGAAGGCCGCGGCGAAGCGAAGCCGGAGGTGCCGCTGTCCGCGGAGGACGAGAAGGCCCTCTCCGGCACGTCCGCGGAACGCCGCGCGACGCTCAACCGGCTGCTGTTCCCCGGCCCGACGAAGGAATTCCTCGAGCACCGCGACAAGTACGGCGACACGTCGCAGCTCTCGGCCAACCAGTTCTTCTACGGCCTGCGCCGCGGCGACGAGCACCGGGTCCGCCTCGCGCAGGGTGTCGAGCTGATCATCGGGCTCGAGGCCATCTCCGAACCCGACGAGCGGGGATACCGCACCGTCATGTGCATCCTCAACGGGCAGCTGCGTCCGGTGTCGGTGCGCGACCGGTCCATCTCCAGTGAGATGCCCGCCGCGGAGAAGGCGGACAAGAACAACCCCGGCCACGTGCCGGCGCCGTTCGCCGGTGTGGTGACCCTCGCCGTGACCGAGGGCCAGCACATCTCCGCGGGCGACACGATCGCGACCATCGAGGCCATGAAGATGGAAGCGGCCATCACCGCCCCGCGGAGTGGCACGGTCTCCCGGCTGGCCATCGGATCGGTCCAACAGGTGGAGGGCGGCGACCTGCTCGCCGTCGTGGCGACAGGGGAGTCCGCGAGCGAGTGACTCGGATCATCGCGGGACTCGCGGGCGGTCGACGCCTGCGGGTCCCGCCGAGCGGGACCCGGCCCACCTCGGACCGGGTCCGCGAGGCATTGTTCAGCGCACTGCACAGCCGGATGGACCTCGAGGGCGCGTCCGTCCTCGATCTCTACGCGGGATCGGGGGCGCTCGGCCTGGAAGCGCTCTCCCGGGGCGCGGACCGCGTGGTCCTCGTCGAGTCCGACGCGAAAGCGGCGGGCATCATCAAACACAACGTGAGCACCGTCGGTCTACCGGGCGCGGAAGTGCGCGGCGCTCCGGTGGCGGCGGTGCTCGCGGGCACCGCCGACCGGCCGTACGACCTGGTGATGGCGGATCCGCCGTACGCCGTCGACGACCAGGCGGTGCAGACGGTGCTCGGCCACCTGCGGGTCAACGGCTGGGTCGGCGACGGCTCGATCGTGGTGCTCGAACGGTCGTCGAGGTCACCCGAGACGGCCTGGCCCGAAGGCTTCGCACCCGTCAAGGCGAAGAAGTACGGCGAGGCGAGAATCGAATTGGCGACCTGCTACGGTCTGGACTCATGACTGGCGCTGTCTGCCCCGGATCCTTCGACCCCGTGACCAATGGCCACCTTGACGTGATCGGCAGAGCTGCCGCGCAGTTCGACGAGGTCATCGTGACGGTCATGGTCAACAAGAGCAAGCGTGGCCTGTTCACCGTCGAAGAGCGCATCGAGATGCTCGAAGACTCGACCAGTGAGCTGCCCAACGTGCGGGTCTCGTCCTGGCACGGCCTGCTGGTGGATTACGCCAAGCAGCAAGGGATCACAGCGATCGTCAAGGGCCTGCGCGGCGCCAACGACTTCGACTACGAGCTGCAGATGGCGCAGATGAACCAGAAGCTCAGTGGTGTCGACACCCTCTTCATCCCGACCAATCCCACGTACAGCTACCTGTCGAGTTCGCTCGTGAAGGAAGTGGCCACGTTCGGTGGCGACGTCTCCGACATGCTGCCCGAGAAGGTCCACGCCCGTCTTCTCGCGAGGATCGCCGAGCGCGCCGCCGAGAGCAGCTGATACCCGACACACCGGCTGCCACGACACACCCTCGGCGTCCGGTCGGGCAGACTTGCACGGAGAAGGCTGCGCCGACCTGCTGAGGGTCATGGATGATTGGGGTTGCTTGTGTACCGGGTATTCGAGGCGCTCGACGAACTTGTCGCGATTGTCGAAGAGGCACGCGGCGTACCGATGACCGCCGGCTGCGTGGTTCCACGCGGTGACGTCCTCGAACTGCTCGACGACGTGCGCGATGCGATTCCCGGTGAACTCGACGACGCCCAGGACGTCCTGGACCACAAGGACAAACTGGTGGGGGACGCGCGGTCCAACGCGGAGAAGACGATCTCCAGCGCCAACGCCGAGGCGAACTCCACCATCGAGAACGCGCGAGACGACGCCGACCGCATTCTGGCGGACGCGAAGGCGCAGGCCGACCGGATGGTCGCCGAGGCCCGCGCGCACGCCGAGCAGTTGGTCACCGACGCGCGCGCCGAGGCCGAGTCCTCGGTCGCGGAAGGCCAGCGCGAGTACGACGCACTCACGGGTCGAGCGCGGGCCGAGGCAGATCGCATGATCGAGTCGGGCAAGGCATCGTACGAGAGGTCCGTTGCGGAGGGCACGGCGGAGCAGGCGCGCCTCGTCTCGCAGACGGAGGTCGTCCAGGAGGCGCACGCCGAGTCTGCCCGGGTGATCGACTCCGCGCACGCCGAATCCGATCGTCTCCGCTCGGACTGCGATCTGTACGTCGACACGAAGCTCGCGGAATTCGAGGACTTCCTGAACGGCACCGTCCGGTCCGTCGGCCGGGGACGTCAGCAGTTGCGGACCGGTTCGGGTGTTCCCGACTACGCCTCGGACTACGACGTCGACGACCGCCGCGCCGAGCGTCGCCGCTGAGCGACGGTCGGGTCGCCGCACTCGATCGAATTTGGCTCCACCGCGCAGATTGCGTATCGTGGAGTGGTTGCCCTTTGTCGTTTCCCTTTTCTCGAAAGTGAAGTTTGTTGTCATCCCATCGCCACAGCTCATCGCGTTCCCGACGGGACGCGGACTTCGTGCTGGACACGGTCAAACTCGGCCGTCGTCCCGGTTCGATGCGCACCGTGGAACGGGTGGTGACGGCGCCACAGCGCATCGGTCTCGACCTGATCGCCATCGAGGAAGGATCGGAGATCGATCTCGATCTCCGATTGGAGGCCGTATCCGAGGGGGTCCTGGTCACCGGTTCGTTGCGAGCCGACACCGTGGGGGAGTGCTCGAGATGTCTCGAGCCGTTCTCCGACACGGTGGACCTGACTCTCACGGAGCTGTTCGCATACCCGGACAGCACTACGGAAGAGACCACGGAGGAGGGGGAGGTCTATCACGTCGTGGACGACGAGATCGATCTCGAACCCGTCGTGATCGATGCCGTCGGCCTCGCACTGCCATTGCAGCCGCTCTGCAGTGACGACTGCCAAGGATTGTGCCCAGAATGTGGCGTTCGCCTGGCGATTGCCGAATCTGGCCATGGGCATGACATACTTGATCCTCGCTGGGCTGGTCTTGCAGCCAAATTTGGCGTGGAATCAGAACCCAGCAAGAATCTTGTGAACACCGAAGCCGAGGAGAAGTAGAAGTGGCTGTCCCCAAGCGCAGAATGTCGCGATCCAACACGAGGTCGCGTCGCAGCCAGTGGAAGACCACTGTGCCTACTCTCGTCACCTGCCCCAACCGTGGCTGCGGCGAGAAGACGCTGCCCCACGTCGCGTGCCCGTCGTGTGGCACATACAAGGGCCGCCAGGTCACTGCCGCCGTCTAGTTCTCCGCGGAGAGGCGTTGTGACGAGCGACATCAGTAATACACCCGCCGGCGGCGAGGAGGATCATGCTTCCCTCCTCGCCGCCCTCGGCGTAGAAATCGAGCCTTCGCTGCTCACCTTGGCGTTGACGCACCGCTCGTATGCGTACGAGAACGGTGGTCTGCCCACCAACGAGCGTCTCGAATTTCTCGGCGACTCCGTGCTCGGAGTCACCGTCACCGAGAAGCTCTACCTTGCGCATCCGGACAAGTCCGAGGGCGACCTCGCGAAGATCCGGGCGAGCATCGTCAACATGCACGCGCTCGCGGAGGTGGCCCGCAGTCTCGGTGAGGGCGGCCTCGGTGCCCATCTCCTGCTCGGTAAGGGCGAGGAGATGACCGGTGGCCGTGACAAGCCGAGCATCCTGGCCGATGGCATGGAGTCGATTCTCGGCGCCATCCACCTCGAGCACGGCATCGATACGGCGCGACGCGTCGTACTCGACCTCTTCAGCGACCTCCTCCAGCGGGCCCCCCGTCTCGGTGCGGGTCTGGACTGGAAGACGAGTCTGCAGGAGTTGACCGCGGAGCGTGGCGTCGGCGTCCCGGCGTACGAGATCACCGCGACCGGCCCGGACCACGACAAGGAATTCACCGCCACCGTGATCGTCGGCGGCAAGCCCCTCGGCGTCGGTATCGGCCGCTCCAAGAAAGAGGCCGAGCAGAAGGCTGCGAGCACGGCGTGGAATGCGTTGTCCGACGCAGGCCCCGACGTAGCGGCCGACGACGTCAGTGCCTGAACTGCCCGAAGTCGAGGTGGTCCGGCGCGGACTCGAACGCCATATCGTGGGGGCGTCGATCGATTCCGTCGACATCCTGCACCCGCGGGCGATCCGGCGTCATCTGCCCGGCGCCGCAGACCTCGCCGGACAGCTCACCGGCGAACGCATCGCGAGCGCCGACCGTCGTGGAAAGTATCTGTGGCTGGTCCTCGAACCCAGCACGGTCGCTCTCGTGGTGCATCTCGGCATGAGTGGTCAAATGCTCGTGCAGCCACCGGAATTGCCGACCGAGAAGCATCTGCGCATCCGTGCCCGGCTCGATTCCGGTCTCGACCTCCGGTTCGTTGACCAGCGGACGTTCGGGGGCTGGGCGCTGGCACCGCTCGTCGACGTCGACGGCTCGCTCGTGCCGGACTCGGTGGCGCACATCGCCCGTGACCCACTGGATCCGCGGTTCGACCTCGCGGCGACCGTGAAGGTCGTGCGCGGCAAGCACACCGAGATCAAGCGTGCGCTTCTCGACCAGACCGTCGTCTCCGGCATCGGCAACATCTACGCGGACGAGGCGCTGTGGCGCGCACAGATCCACGGAAATCGGCTCACTGACAGGGTGAGTGGTCCCAAGGTCCGTGAACTGCTCACGGCCGCCCGGGAGGTCATGCGTGAGGCACTCACGCAGGGCGGCACGTCCTTCGACGCGCTCTACGTGAACGTCAACGGCGAGTCGGGCTATTTCGACCGTTCGCTGTCCGCCTACGGTCAGGAGGATCGCCCGTGCCCGCGGTGCGGCACCGCGATCCGGCGGGAGAAATTCATGAACCGCTCGTCGTTCAGTTGCCCGAAGTGCCAGCCGGCCCCACGGAGAAGCCCGGCGAAATCGTCTGTGTGAGTTCGGCGGTCACGGGCTCGTCGGCGAACTGTCCGTCGGTGTCGTGGCGCGGTGTCGCCTTGGCGTCGAAGTAGTCGCCGCCCTTGCGTTTCACGTCGTCGGTGCCCCATTCGCGGTGGCGGGGGTCCGGTGCCATTCTCGGAATGTGCTTTCGGCAGTGGATGTATGCCTCCTCCACCTCCACCACCACCCAGCGTTCCGGGATCCGGCCGTTCGTGTGGTCCGCAGGCAGATCCGCGATGTCGGAGCGGAGGACCGGGTCTTCGACGATCCGGGCCGAACCGTTCACGTGCAGTCCGATGAGGTCCTGCACGAAGTCCACGAGAATGATTCCGACGTGCGGGTTTTCCCGGATGTTGCCGAGGCTCGCCATCACGCCGTTGCCGCGGTACTCCGGGTACGCGAGGGTCTTCGAGTCGATGACGTGCATGAATCCCGGTGTCCCGGCGCGCAGACTGTTGTCGCATTCGCCGGACGCGTCGGCGGTGGCGATGAAGGCGATCTCCTGGCGTCCGATGAACTCGATCATCGTCGGATTGAGATGGTCCAGCATCTGATCCGCGTAGAACTTGGCGGCACGATCCTCGGTCCCGTACTCGGACTGAAGTTGGCGCTCTCCCGCACTACCGATCTGGCCCATCTGCATTCCCCGCTACGTCTCGGCGTCATTGGTCGGTTCACCCTACGGCCCACCGGTTCCCTCTGCTGAGAATCCTCGTTCACAATTGCGCGGAAACCACTGCCGCCCACCCACCTACCTGGTGGTGCGTGGATCGGTGGCAGGATTGAGCGCATGGCAGAACAGACTTCCGACACGACGGCGCCCACCTCACTGTGGGTCGAGCGAACGGGCACCCGGCGGTACACCGGCCGCAGCTCGCGCGGCGCCGAGGTCCTGATCGGCTCCGAGGGCGTGGAGGGCGTGTTCACCCCCGGGGAACTCCTGAAGATCGCACTCGCCGCGTGCAGCGGAATGAGCTCGGACTTCCCGCTGTCGCGGCGGCTGGGCGACAACTACGACGCCACCATCCGGGTGTCCGGTGCCGCGGACCGGGAGAACGAGGTGTACCCGCAGCTGGACGAGGTCATGGAGCTGGACCTCAGCGAACTCGACGCCGATGCGCAGGAGCGTCTGGTGGCGCTCGTGGAACGGTCGGTGGACAAGGTCTGCACGGTCGGGCGGACGCTGAAGGCCGGGACGAAAGTGACGCTGACCGTCGAGAGAGAAGCATGATGCGGCGTGAGCTGGCCGCGCTCGCGGGCGGGGCGGCGCTCTGCGCGGGTCTGCTCGTGGTCGCGCCCGCGGCCGCTGGGCCCGCGTTCTCGCCGCCCGGCGGCGCGTGCACCCCGTGGTCGGTGTCGGAGGTGGCGTCCGGGGCGGGGGTTCTCGAGAACCTGGCCTTCGACGGGGCGGGCACCATGCTGGTGTCGCGAACAGGCCTGGTCGGCGGCGGAGCCCTCGACGGGGTCGCCCCCGACGGCACCGTCACCCCGATCGTGCCCGAGGTCGAGTCGCCCGGCGGAATCGCCGTGGACGGTGCCGACGCGTACTTCGCCACGGGGAACTCCTTCGCCGCCGGGGTCACGGGCTCGGCGAACGGCACGGTCGACGTCGTGAACCTCGCCACGAGTGACAGACGAACCGTGGCCGAGGGGCTGGTCATGCCGAACGGGCTGGTCCGGCTGAGTAACGGAGACATTCTCACCGCCCGGAATCTGGGCTCCGGGGCGGGGCTGACCCGCGTCCCCGCCGCGGATCCCCATACACCGGAGGTCGTGCGCACCGATCTGGGAACGGTCGACGGTCTCGCCGCGCACGACGGCAACGTCTACACGGTGACGACGTTCGACACGACCACCACGCTGCGCATCCTCCGCGAAGACGACCTGAGCGGTCCCGTCGTGTCGGTCGAACTGCCCGGCTCCGGGCCCCTCAACGCGGCCGACGATCTCACCGTCGGACCGGACGGCATCGTCTACGTCGCCTACAACGGCGGCGGCAAAGTGGTGCGGGTCGATCCCACGACGGGGGAGAGCTGCGCCCTCGCGTCCGGGCTGCCGCTGGTGTCGTCGGTGCGGTTCGGCGCCGGGCCGGGCTGGGATCCGGACGCGCTCTACGCCACCAGCTTCACCGGGAAGATCTACAAACTCGAACGGTCGTGACGGACATGGAGAGAATGACCGCGTGGGTGCACGGATTCGTGCAGGGTGTGGGATTCCGGTGGTGGACCCGCGCCCGCGCGCTGGAACTCGGCCTCGTCGGATACGCGGCCAACCAGAAGGACGGCCGCGTGCTCGTCATCGCCGAGGGGCCTCGCGACAAGCTGGAGACCCTCCTGACGCTGCTGCGGTCGGGAGACACGCCGGGCGCGGTGGATCTCGTCGTGGAGCAATGGGATTCCGCCCGCGGCGACCTCACCGGGTTCGTGGAACGGTGAACCGCAGGTAAAGTTCTCCGTCATGCATCTGAAGAGTCTGACGCTGAAGGGATTCAAATCCTTTGCGTCCGCAACGACTCTGCGATTCGAGCCGGGAATCACCTGTGTCGTGGGGCCCAACGGGTCGGGTAAGTCCAACGTCGTCGACGCGCTCACCTGGGTGATGGGCGAGCAGGGGGCGAAGGCGCTGCGCGGCGGCAAGATGGAAGACGTCATCTTCGCCGGCACCGCCGGGCGGGCGCCCCTCGGACGCGCCGAGGTCACGCTGACCATCGACAACTCCGACGGCGCCCTGCCGATCGACTACTCCGAGGTGTCGATCACCCGGCGCATGTTCCGCGACGGAGCCGGCGAATACGAGATCAACGGCAGCTCGTGCCGGCTGATGGACGTGCAGGAACTGCTCAGCGACTCCGGCATCGGCCGGGAGATGCACGTGATCGTCGGTCAGGGTCGCCTCGCCGCCATCCTCGAATCCCGTCCGGAGGACCGGCGCGCGTTCATCGAGGAAGCAGCCGGTGTCCTCAAGCACCGCAAACGCAAGGAAAAGGCGGTCCGCAAACTCGACGCGATGCAGGCCAACCTGGCGCGCCTGAACGACCTCACGGCGGAACTGCGGCGCCAGCTCAAACCACTCGGACGGCAGGCCGAGGTGGCACGCCGCGCCCAGACCGTGCAGGCCGACCTCCGCGACGCGAAGCTGCGGCTCGCCGCGGACGACCTGGTCACGCGACGCGAGGACCTGGCCAGCCAGGCTCAGGACGAGAAGATCGCGCGAGAGCAGCACGACCAGGTCACCGAGGCACTCGACGAAGCCAATCTCGAGCTGGGACGGCACGAACAGGAATTGTCGAGGCTCACACCGGGTGCGGAAGCGGCCGCGCAGACCTGGTTCCAGCTGTCGGCACTCGCCGAGCGCGTCAACGCGACCATCCGCATCGCCCGCGAGCGGGCGCGTCACCTCGACGCCGAGCCCTCCGCGAACCGCGGTCAGGATCCCGACGAGATGGAGGCCCGCGCCGACCGGATCGCCGCGGAGGAAATGGAGCTCGTCGAAGCCGTCGAGATGGCGCGCGCGGCGCTGGACGCGGCCAAGGAGCAGCTGGCACTGGGGGAGGAGACCGCCGCCGAGGCGGAACGAGCCCACATGGCAGCGGTCCGGGCGATCGCCGACCGCCGTGAAGGCCTGGCCCGGCTGTCCGGCCAGGTCGACACGCTGCGCACCCGCGCCGACTCCGTCGACGCCGAAGTGTCCCGGCTGACCGTCGCGATCGAGGAGGCCCGCCAGCGCGGCGACGCGGCACAGTCAGAGTTCGAGGTCGTCCAGGACGAGATCGGTGACCTCGACGCCGGCGAGCTCGGACTGGATTCCCACCACGAGCGTGCCGTCGAGGCACTGCGCCTGATCACCGAACGCGTCACCGAACTCCAGGCCGAGGAGCGCGCAGCCGGGCAGGAAGTGGCATCCCTGCGTGCCCGGATCGACGCACTGTCGATGGGCCTCGAACGCACGGACGGCGCCGGCTGGCTCGTCGAGAATCGCGGCGAACACGGCATCCGCGGACCGATCGGTGGCCTCATCACCGTCGAGAAGGGGTACGAGGGCGCCGTCGCGGCCGCCATGGGCCCCGCCGCCGACGCCGTCGTCGCCGAATCCCTCGACGCCGCCCGTAGCGCAGTCGGTGCGCTGAAGGAGACGGACAGCGGTCGGGCGTCCCTGGTCATCGGAACCGATCTGGCGGCGCCGAACGGCGGACACCTGGACTCCGGCGCCCGGTGGGCCGTCGACGTCATCGACTGCCCTGCCGAACTGCGGACCGGACTCGCGGCGCTCCTGGCTGGAGTGGTCGTGGTCGATTCCCTCGACGACGCCGTCGAAACCGTCCGGCGCAGGCCCGACGTGCGCGCCGTCACCCGCGACGGAGATCTCCTCGGAGCGGGCTGGATGAGCGGCGGATCGGACCGTCAGCCGAGCACCCTCGAGGTCCAGGCCGCCATCGACAACTCGGTGCAGGATCTCGCCCGCGCCGAACGTCGCGCCGAGGAACTGTCCGCGGCACTGTCCGGCGCGGTCGCGGAACAGGCCGACCGCCAGGAGAACGCCGAGCAGGCACTGGCCGCGCTGAACGAGTCCGACGCCGCGATGTCCGCCATCTACGAGCGCCTCGGCCGCCTCGGCCAGGCCGCGCGGGCCGCGCACGCAGAATCCGATCGGCTCATGGCGCAGCGCGACAAGGCCGAGAGCGGCCGCGAGGACACACTGACCGCGCTCGCCGAACTCGAGGAACGGCTGCGCCTGGCGGAACAGGACGGGTCGCCCGCCGGCGCCGACACGGGCGGTTCCGACACGACGAGCATCGATCGTGAAATGGCGGCCGCCGCACTGGCCGAAGTGCGGGCCGTGGAAGTGGAAGCCCGGCTGTCCGTGCGCACGGCCGAGGAGCGCGCCGAGTCGGTGCGCGGCAAGGCCGACTCCCTGCGCCGCGCCGCACAGGTGGAACGCGACGCGCGCGCCCGCGCCGAACGCGTGATGAAGGCCCGCCAGAACGCGGCCGCCGTCGCGGCGGCGGTCGCCGAGTCGGGACAGCGGGTCGCCGAGCACCTCGGTGACGTCGTCGACGCCGCGATGGCGCACCGTGACGAACTCGCCCGGGCGCGCACCGAGCGGACGACCCAACTCGAACAGGTGAAGGAAAGGGTGCGTCAGCTGACCGGACAGCTGGCGTCGCTCACCGATGCCGTGCACCGCGACGAGGTGGCTCGCGCCCAGGCCGCGCTGCGCATCGAGCAGCTCGAGGAGGCGATCCTCGAACAGCACGGGATCGGCCTGGACGATCTGATCGCCGAATACGGCCCCGATGTCGCGCTGCCGCCGTCCGCACTCGAGATGGAGGAGTACGAGCAGGCGAAAGAGCGCGGCGAGCAGGTCACGATGCCCGCACCGATTCCGTACGACCGCGCCACGCAGGAACGTCGCGCGAAACGTGCCGAGAAGGACCTGGCGACGCTCGGCAAGGTCAACCCCCTGGCACTCGAGGAGTTCGCCGCACTCGAGGAGCGCTACAACTTCCTCTCGACTCAACTCGAGGACGTGAAGACCGCCCGCAAGGATCTCCTCGGTGTGGTGGCCGACGTCGATGCCCGCATCCTGCAGGTGTTCACCGAGGCCTATTCGGACGTCGAACGCGAATTCGTGCAAGTGTTCGCGAAGCTGTTCCCCGGTGGTGAGGGCAGGCTGGTGCTCACCGACCCGTCGAACATGCTGACCACCGGAATCGAGGTGGAGGCCCGCCCGCCCGGCAAGAAGGTCAAGCGGCTGTCGCTGCTGTCCGGTGGCGAGAAGTCTTTGACGGCGGTGGCGATGCTCGTGGCGATCTTCCGGGCCAGGCCGTCCCCTTTCTATGTGATGGACGAGGTGGAGGCCGCGCTGGACGACACGAACCTGCGTCGTCTCATCGGGTTGTTCGAGCAGTTGCGGGAGAAGTCGCAGCTGATCGTCATCACCCACCAGAAGCCGACGATGGAGGTGGCCGACGCGCTCTACGGCGTCAGCATGCGCGGCGACGGCATCACCACCGTCATCTCCCAGCGGCTCCGTGGCCAGGACATGGCGGCCGCGGACGCCTGATTTCGACCCGCTCCGGGACGGCGCGGGCGGGAAGGCAGTGCGCGACGAAATCCGGAGCCTGAAACAATGGGCGGCGTGACTACCGGAGCTTGGATTGCCATCGCGGCCGCACTGGCCGTACTTCTCGTCGTTCTCGTCGTCGGGTCCCTGCTGTATCGGCGTCGCCGGATTTCCCTGAAGGCGCCGGACACCCCGCAGGTCACCACGGCGGAGAAGGACCGTTCGGGCAGTTACCGGGCGGACGGCGGGTTCAACTTCAGCCAGGGGTCGACGGCGACGGCACCGCCGCGTCCGCCTGCGCCCGAGCCGGTTCTGCCGAAACCGGCGCCCGAACCCGAGGTGGCCGCGCCCGAACCCGAGGTCGTCGCGCCCCCGGCGCCGGAGAAGGCCCCTGAGAAGGCCCCGGAGAAGGCCCCGGAGAAGCCGACGGCCCCGGCGGAGCCGGTCACCTACGAGCCGGTCGTCGCGCCGGAGGTCGAAGCGGAACCCGAGGTCGCGCCCGCACCCGAACCCGAACCGGCTGCCGCCGTGCCGGTGCTCGACGTCATCGCCCCCACCGAAGGACGGCTCGACCGCCTGCGGGGGCGGCTGTCCCGTTCCCAGTCCGCGGTGGGCAAGAGCCTGCTCGGACTGCTCGGTGGTGGTGATCTCGACGAGGACTCCTGGGAAGAGGTGGAGGACACGCTCCTCATCGCCGACCTCGGCTCGGCGACCACCACGAAGATCGTCACGTCGCTGCGTGAGCAGATGGCATCGCGCAGCGTCCGCACCGAGGCCGATGCCCGCGCGCTGCTGCGTGAAGTCCTGGTCGCCGAACTCCGGCCGGAACTCGATCGCTCGATCCGTGCCCTGCCGCACGACGACCACCCGGCGGTCCTGCTGGTCGTCGGTGTGAACGGCACCGGCAAGACCACCACGACCGGCAAGCTCGCACGGGTGCTCGTGGCCGACGGCAGGCGCGTCCTGCTCGGTGCCGCCGACACGTTCCGTGCCGCCGCCGCGGACCAATTGCAGACGTGGGCCGAGCGAGTGGGCGCCGAGGTGGTGCGCGGGAAGGAAGCCGCAGATCCGGCGGCCGTCGCGTTCGACGCCGTGTCCAAGGGAATCGATACCGGCGTCGACGTCGTGCTGATCGATACCGCCGGCCGGCTCCACACGAAGACGGGACTGATGGACGAGCTCGGCAAGGTGAAGCGGGTCATCGAGAAGAAGGCCTCGGTCGACGACGTGCTCCTCGTCCTCGACGCGACCATCGGCCAGAACGGCCTCGCGCAGGCGCGGGTGTTCGCCGAGGTCGTCGACATCACCGGTGTGGTCCTCACCAAGCTCGACGGCACCGCCAAGGGCGGCATCGTGTTCCAGGTTCAGCACGAACTGGGGGTTCCCGTGAAGCTCGTCGGGCTCGGTGAGGGCGCCGACGATCTGGCGCCGTTCGAGCCGGGCGCCTTCGTCGACGCGTTGCTCGGCTGACGCAGCGATTCGGGGTCGTCGCGGGGTCCCGGACCGCTCCGGGGCGATGAAACCGACCGCAAATCGCCTGGCGAAACCTGGACGCAACAAAATAGGCCGATGCGTTCACGAGCGCGAAACAGTGCAGTGGCATAGCCGAAACACCAACTGAGCACCCTTCTTCTCAGGTCGTCAGCCGCTACCGGCTGGGCAGAGAAGGAGGAGGCTCAAGGTGGATTTCCCCACTATCGGTGCACCGGACACCGGGGACACAGCGTGGATGCTGACCAGCGCCGCGCTCGTGTTGCTCATGACTCCGGGTCTTGCGTTCTTCTACGGCGGCATGGTGCGGGCCAAGAGCGTGCTGAACATGCTCATGATGAGCATCAGCGCGATGGGTGTCGTCGGCATCCTGTGGGTTCTCTACGGCTACTCCATGGCCTTCGGTGAGGACAAGGGAAACCTTGTCGGTGATCCGTTCCAGTACTTCGGACTCAAGGGACTGTTCGGCGGGTCCTACCTCGCCGAGACCGACGACGCAGGTTCGGTCATCGCCGATTCCGCGATCCCGCTCGTCGGCACCATCCCCGCGACGGTGTTCGTCGCGTTCCAGGCCATGTTCGCGATCATCACCGTCGCCCTCATTTCGGGTGCCGTGGCGGATCGCCTGCGCTTCGGGCCCTGGCTGCTGTTCGCCGGCCTCTGGGCGACGGTCGTGTACTTCCCCGTGGCGCACTGGGTGTTCGCCTTCGACGGTGTCACCGCCGAGACCGGTGGCTGGATCGCCAACAAGCTCGCCGCGGTCGACTTCGCGGGTGGTACCGCCGTCCACATCAACGCCGGCGCCGCCGGCCTCGTCCTCGCGATCATTCTCGGCAAGCGCAAGGGATGGCCGGGAACCCCGTTCCGCCCGCACAACCTGCCCTTCGTGATGCTCGGCGCCGGCCTCCTCTGGTTCGGCTGGTTCGGTTTCAACGCCGGTTCGGCCGTCGGGTCCAACGGCATCGCCGGAGCAACCTTCATCACCACCGTCATCGGAACGTGCGCGGCCATGCTCGCCTGGCTCCTGGTCGAGCGGATTCGCGACGGCCACGCCACCACACTCGGCGCGGCGTCCGGAATCGTGGCCGGCCTGGTTGCCATCACGCCTTCCTGCTCCTCGGTGAACGTCCTCGGCGCACTCGCCATCGGCGTCGTGGCAGGCGCACTCTGCGCGCTCGCGGTCGGACTCAAGTTCCGCTTCGGATTCGACGACTCGCTCGATGTCGTCGGTGTCCACCTCGTCGGCGGCATCGTCGGAACGCTGATGGTGGGCCTGGTCGCAACGGCTGAGGCGCCCGCGGGTGTTGTCGGACTGTTCTATGGTGGAGGCCTCGACCAACTCTGGCGTCAGGCAGTGGGCGCCGGAGCAGTACTGCTTTACTCGCTCGTCGGTACAGCCGTCGTCGCGTTGATCGTGAAGTTCACGATCGGTCTGCGGCTCAGCGACGAGGGTGAATCACTTGGAGTGGACGAGTCGGAACACGCAGAAACTGGCTACGATTTCGCCGCTCTCGGCGGAAACTCGGCAACTGCTCGTGTATCCGGCAAGGAGGGATGAGGAAATGAAGCTGATCACAGCAATTGTCAAGCCGTTCACTCTGGAGGACGTGAAGACGGGCCTCGAGCAGGCGGGCGTCCTCGGGATGACCGTCAGCGAGGTTCAGGGGTACGGCCGGCAGAAGGGCCACACCGAGGTCTACCGAGGTGCCGAGTACTCGGTCGATTTCGTTCCGAAGGTCCGGGTCGAGGTCGTCGTGGACGACGCTGCTGTGGACAAGGTCGTCGAGGTGATCGTCGAGGCGGCACGCACCGGCAAGATCGGTGACGGCAAGGTCTGGGTCTCACCGGTCGAGTCGGTGATCCGGGTGCGTACCGGGGAACGCGGCGCGGATGCGCTCTGACCCCAACGGGTCCGGTAAGACCGGCCCTGGTCCCGTCGCCAAGGCGACGGAACCAGGGCCGGTTGCGTCAGGCGGATCGGACCAAGCAGCGGACCTGGCCCGCGCACGCAGGCAACTGCTCACCGGTGGCTCCGAGACCAGCCCCGGCGCAAGGAATTCCGCAGGTCACGGGCGTCGACTCGACGCTGCCGCGCTCCGTCACGCGCTCGTCGACCTGCACGAGTTCTGGTTGACCACAAAGGGTGCCGAGCTGGGCATCAAACCCGACAGCGGCTTCGCGCTCGTCGCGGTCGGTGGGCTCGGTCGCCGGGAACTCCTGCCGTATTCGGATCTCGACCTCCTTCTGCTTCACGACGACATGGATCCGACGGTCGTCTCGCAGGTGGCCGACCAGCTCTGGTATCCGTTGTGGGACGCGCACATCAAGCTCGACCACAGCGTCCGCACCATCCCTCAGGCCCTGCAGGTGGCGGACACGGACATCACCGCGGCGCTGGGAATGCTCGAGGCCCGTCACATCGTCGGCGACGTCGAGCTGACCAATCTGCTCATCAGCGGGGTGCGCCGGCAGTGGCGCACCGACATCCGCAACCGTTTCGACGGCCTCATCGAGCAGACCCGGTCGCGCTGGGAACGCAGCGGCGAGATCGCCCACCGCGCAGAGCCCGACCTGAAGAGCGGTCGCGGTGGACTGCGGGACGTACAGTTGCTCAACGCGCTGTCCATCGCGCAGCTCACCGACGGCATGCCCGGGCTCGGTCCCGAGTCGCCCGGCGGGGGACTGGCACTCGCACATCGCCGGCTCCTCGACGTCCGCACCGAACTGCACCGGGTCGCAGGCCGCTCCCGGGATCAGTTGCGAGCGCAGGACGCCGACGAGATCGGCGCCGCATTGCGGATCGGCGATCGATTCGACCTCGCGCGCATGCTCAGCGACGCCGCGCGCACCATCAGCTATTCCGTCGAGGTCGGTGTGCGGACGGCCGGACACGCCCTGCCGCGGCGCGGTCTGGCGCGGTTGCGCCGACCACCGGTGCGACGGCCCCTCGACGAGGGTGTCGTCGAGCACGCCGGGGAAGTGGTGCTGGCGCGCGATGCCCGGCCGGCGAAGGACCCCGGCCTCGTGCTGCGGGTCGCGTCGGCGTCGGCGACGACGGGGATGCCGATGTCGGCGTCCACTCTGAATCGCTTGGCCGACAACGCCCCCGAGCTGCGCGAGCCGTGGCCGAAGGAGGCGCTGAACGATCTGCTGGTGATGCTCGGCTCGGGTAGCCGTGCCGTCGCGGCGATCGAGGCTCTCGATCGGACCGGGCTGTGGGGCAGGCTTCTTCCCGAGTGGGGTGCCGTCCGGGATCTGCCGCCGCGGGACGCGGTGCACACGTGGACCGTGGATCGTCACCTCGTCGAGACCGCCGCCTACGCCAGTGGGTTCACCACCCGCGTCGCGCGCCCGGACCTGCTGATGCTCGGTGCGTTGCTGCACGACATCGGCAAGGGCCGCGGCGGCGACCACAGTGTGGTCGGCGCGGAACTGGCCACCCAGATCGGTAAGCGTCTCGGATTGTGGCCTTCGGACGTCGCGCTGCTGACGGCGATCGTGCGCCACCATCTGCTGCTGCCGCACACCGCGACGCGGCGTGACCTCGACGATCCCGAGACGGTCGAGAAGGTCGTGGAGGCACTCGGCGGTGACGGCGTTCTGCTGGAGTTGCTGCACGCGCTGGCGGAGGCGGATTCACTGGCGACGGGTCCCGGTGTGTGGGGCGACTGGAAGTCCTCGCTGATCGGGGAACTCGTGCGGCGCTGCCGCATGGTCATGGCGGGCGAGGTTCTTCCCGCACCCGATCCGCTCGATCCGGAACACGTCGCGCTTGCGGCGTCGGGTGGCGTGCACGTCGCGCTGGTCCCCGCCGACAGTCCCCACACGTACGTGGTGACGGTCATCGCCCCCGACCAGCGTGGTCTGCTGTCGAAAGCGGCAGGTGTGCTCGCGCTTCATTCGCTGCGGGTCCACTCCGCGTCGCTGGGCAGTGCCGAGGGGTCGGCTGTCAATTCGTTCGTCGTGTCTCCGAGATTCGGGGCGCCGCCGCAGGCGGGTCTGCTGCGGCAGGAGCTGATCCGCGCGCTGGCGGGAGAGCTGAATCTGCTGGAGATGCTGACGGCCAAGGAAGAGGAGGCTCGCGAGAGCCAGCGCGTGGCCGCCGTGGAGGAACGGGGCGAAGCCGCGGTTCCGGTGCAGTACGCGCAGGCGCCGCCGCGGGTCATCTGGTTCGACACCGCGTCGCCCGGCGAGGTCATCCTCGAGCTCAGGGCCGAGGATCGGCTGGGGCTGCTGTCCAGGCTGGCCGACGCGTTCGACACGTGCGGGGCCGACGTCCGCTGGGCGCGGGTGACCACCCTGGGTTCGTCGGTGATCGACTCGTTCTGCCTCGATCTCGGCGGCGGGGACACCCGGGCGAGCCGGGAACAGGTCGAGAGCGCGATCCTCGGCGTCGTTCCGCTGACGAAGCCGAAGAAGCAGGAGGGCAGCGGGGGAGAATGAACGGCAGGACGTGAGCGGCTAGGCTGGTGCCCGAGAATATCCACCGCACACTCGTATGACTTCAGGAGCGCACTCGGTGTTCGAATCCCTTTCCGACAGGTTGACCGGAACCCTCAAGGATCTGCGTGGCAAGGGTCGCCTTTCCGGAGCCGACATCGATGCCACCTGCCGTGAGATCCGGTTGGCCCTGCTCGAGGCAGACGTCGCGCTGCCCGTCGTCCGCGCGTTCATCGCCAAGATCAAGGAACGCGCCAAGGGCGTCGAGGTGTCGGCGGCGCTGAACCCGGCGCAGCAGGTCGTCAAGATCGTCAACGAGGAACTTGTCGGGATCCTCGGTGGCGAGACCCGCCGTCTGGTGTTCGCCAAGACGCCGCCGACGGTCATCATGCTCGCCGGTCTGCAGGGTTCCGGTAAGACGACGCTCGCAGGCAAGCTCGCGAAGTGGCTGCGCGACCAGGGGCACACCCCGCTGCTCGTCGCCTGCGACCTGCAGCGTCCCGGCGCCGTCACCCAGCTGCAGATCGTCGGCGAGAGGGCGGGCGCCACGGTGTTCGCTCCGCACCCCGGCACGTCCATCGGCGGCGGCGACAACGAGCTGGGCATCACCGCGGCCGACCCGATCGAGGTGGCCCGGGCAGGTGTCGAGGAAGCCCGCAACAAGCAGTTCGACGTGGTCATCGTCGACACCGCGGGCCGCCTGGGTATCGACGCCGACCTGATGGCGCAGGCGGCGGGTATCCGCGACGCCGTGAACCCGGACGAGACGATCTTCGTTCTCGACGCGATGATCGGTCAGGACGCGGTCAGCACGGCCGAGGCGTTCCGTGAGGGTGTCGGATTCACCGGTGTCGTGCTCACGAAGCTCGACGGCGACGCCCGCGGTGGTGCGGCGCTCAGCGTCCGCGAGGTCACCGGGCAGCCCATCCTGTTCGCGTCCACGGGTGAGAAGCTCGAGGACTTCGACGTCTTCCACCCCGATCGCATGGCCAGCCGCATCCTCGGCATGGGTGACGTCCTCAGCCTGATCGAGGCGGCCGAGCAGCACTTCGACGCCGAGCAGGCCGAGGCCACCGCACAGAAGATCGGCTCGGGCCAGCTCACACTGGAGGACTTCCTCGAGCAGATGATGGCCGTCCGCAAGATGGGCCCCATCGGCAACCTCCTGGGCATGCTCCCGGGTGCCGGACAGATGAAGGACGCTCTCGCGAACGTCGACGAGAAGCAGCTCGACCGGGTGCAGGCCATCATCCGCGGCATGACCCCCGCCGAGCGCGACGATCCCAAGATCATCAACGCCTCCCGCAGGCTGCGGATCGCCAACGGTTCGGGCGTCAAGGTCTCCGACGTCAACCAGCTCGTCGACCGTTTCTTCGAGGCCCGCAAGATGATGGCCGCGATGGCCGGGCGGATGGGCATGCCCGGTTCACGGAAGCAGCAGCGCAGCAAGAAGGGCAAGAAGGGCAAGAAGGGGGGCAAGGGACCGACGCCGCCGAAGGTGCGCGGGGGATTCCCCGGCGGTCTGCCCGGTGGGTTCCCGGGAATGCCGCCCGGCGGTCTTCCCGCGGGGATGCCGGATTTGTCGAACATGCCGAAGGGCCTGGACGAATTGCCGCCCGGACTCGAGGGCATCGACCTGTCCCAGCTGAAGCTGCCGAAGAAGTAGCCGATGGCTGCACTGCACTTCCGGGGGACCGGTCTGCCCGACGAACAGCCGGTCGAGTTCTGGGTCGACGGCGGTGTGATCTCGACGGAACCGGTTCCCGGCGCCGAGACCGTCTGTGAATCGGGATGGATCGTGCCCGGTCTCGTCGACGCTCACTGCCACGTCGGCATCCGGTTCGGCGGTGGGGGCGGCGAGAGCGTCGAAGGGTTGATCGCGCAGGCGGAGACCGAGCGCGACTGTGGGGTCCTGCTGATCCGTGACGCGGGTTCGCCGGTCGACACCCGGTTCGTCGACAACCGCCCCGACCTGCCGAGGATCATCCGCGCCGGGCAGCACATCGCCGCGCCCAAGCGGTACATCCGCGGACTCCCGGTCGATCTGGAAGACGAGTCGCAACTGCCGGACGAGGTGGTGCGCCAGGCCCGGGCCGGCGACGGATGGGTCAAGCTCGTCGGCGACTGGATCGACCGCTCCTCGGGCGACCTGGCGCCCTTGTGGAGCGACGACATCCTCGTCGAGGCGATCGCGGCCGCGCACCGCGAAGGGGCTCGTGTCACCGCGCACGTCTTCGCCGAGGATGCGCTTCCGGGCCTGATCAACGCCGGAATCGACTGCATCGAGCACGGCACCGGGCTCACCGACGAGACGATCGAGCTGATGGTCTCGCACGGAACCGCCCTCGTCCCGACGTTGATCAACATCGCGACGTTCCCGGACATCGCCGAGTCCGCCTCGCGGTTCCCGATCTACGCCGCGCACATGCGTGACCTGCACTCGCGGGTGAAGGACACCATCGGTGCCGCGCACGACGCGGGGATCCCGATCTACGCCGGCACCGACGCCGGCGGATCGATCGTCCACGGACGCATCGCCGACGAGGTCGAGGAACTGAAGGCGGTCGGACTGACCCCGTCCGAGGCGCTCGGCGCCGCATGCTGGGACGCGCGCGCGTGGCTCGGACATCCGGGAGTGGAAGCGGGTGCGCCCGCGGATCTGCTGGTATTCCGGAACGACCCGCGCGCGAGCAGCGACGCCCTCGCCGCGCCCGATGTCGTGGTGCTGCGGGGCACCGTCGTCAAGACCCGATGACCTGGTTTCCCCCTGACGGTGTTCGTCTGGCAGAATGAACCGCTGTTCGTCGCATCCGGTCACGCACCGCGCGGCGGTCACAGGTTGGAGGCAAAACCGGGCGCGCTATTCCTGCGCGTCGCCGAATTGCACGTGACACGTGGGCACTCGTGTGCGCACTGAAGGAGAAGTACAGCAGTGGCTGTCAAGATCAAGCTCACCCGGCTCGGCAAGATCCGGAACCCGCAGTACCGCATCGTCGTCGCCGACTCCCGCACCCGCCGCAACGGCCGTGCGATCGAGACCATCGGGAAGTACCACCCCAAGGAAGAGCCCTCGCTGATCGAGGTCGATTCCGAGCGCGCTCAGTACTGGCTCGGCGTCGGCGCCCAGCCCACCGAGCCCGTCGAGGCCATCCTCAAGATCACCGGTGACTGGCAGAAGTTCAAGGGCCTGCCGGGCGCCGAGGGCACCCTCCGCGTCAAGGAAGCCAAGCCCTCCAAGCTGGAGCTGTTCCAGGCTGCGCTCGCGCAGGCCGAGAACGAGCCCGTCGGCGAGGCCATCACACCCAAGAAGAAGAAGGCGAAGGCCGAGGACGCCGAGGCTGCTGCCGACGCTCCCGCCGAGGCTGCTGCAGAGTCCGAGGCTGCTGACAAGTGAGTGCCGTCGTCGCCGATGCCGTGGAGCACCTCGTTCGTGGCATCGTCGCCAACCCCGACGACGTTCGTGTCGAGCTGATCACCGGGCGTCGGGGGCGCACTGTCGAGGTGCACGTCAACCCTGACGATCTCGGCAAGGTCATCGGTCGCGGTGGCCGCACCGCGACCGCTCTGCGGACGCTGGTCTCCGGTATCGGTGGCCGCGGGATCCGTGTCGACGTCGTCGACACCGATCAGTAGAGGCCTTACAGCAGTGGAGCTCGTCGTCGGCCGTGTCGCCAAGTCGCACGGCATCAAGGGTGAGGTCGTGGTCGAGGTTCGCACCGACGAACCCGAGGATCGATTCGCCGTCGGTGCCGTGCTGCGGGGGCACAAGCCGCGCGAGCAGACTGTGAGCACATACACGGTGGAAGCCGCCCGGGACCATTCCGGGCGGCTTCTGCTGCGCCTCGAAGGGGTGTCGGACCGCACCGCGGCGGATGCCCTGCGGGGCACGCTGTTCGTCATCGACAGCGCCGAACTCGAGCCGTCCGACGACCCTGACGAATTCTACGATCACGAACTCGAGGGACTGTCGGTGCGCCTCGCGGACGGCACCGAGGTGGGAACCGTCATCGAGGTATTGCATTCCGCGGCAGGCGAATTGCTCTCGATCCGCCGGGCCGGCGAACAGTCCGGCGAACTTCTCGTCCCGTTCGTGGCCGCGATCGTCACGTCGGTGTCCGTCGCCGACGGCGTCGTCGAGATCGATCCGCCGGAAGGGTTGCTCGATCCCGACTTCGGTGAATCCGCCGACGGGAAGTGAGTCGGTAGCCATGCGTCTCGACGTGGTCACCATCTTCCCCGAGTACCTCGAACCGCTTCGAGCGGCGTTGCTCGGCAAGGCCATCGACAAGGGCCTCATCTCCGTCGACGTGCACGATCTGCGGGACTGGACGCACGACGTCCACAAGGCCGTCGACGATTCTCCGTACGGCGGCGGGCCGGGGATGGTGATGAAACCCACGGTGTGGGGGCCCGCGCTGGACGATGTCCTCGCCGCGGGCGACGGCGACTCGGACACGCTGCTGGTCGTCCCCACACCGGCCGGTGTTCCTTTCACGCAGGCCACCGCCGAGCGCTGGGCGGGGGAGAAGCACATCGTCTTCGCCTGCGGACGTTACGAAGGCATCGATCAGCGCGTGTTCGACGACGCCGCCCGCCGGGTGCGCGTCGAAGAGGTGAGCATCGGCGACTACGTCCTCATCGGGGGCGAGGCGGCCGTGCTGGTGATGACCGAGGCGTTCGTGCGCCTGATCCCCGGAGTGCTCGGCAATCAGCAGTCGCACCAAGAGGATTCGTTTTCCGACGGCCTCCTCGAAGGACCCAGCTACACGCGGCCGGCGACGTGGCGCGGACTCGACGTCCCGCCCGTCCTGCTGTCGGGTGATCACGCGAAGGTGGCTGCGTGGCGACACGAGCAGTCGCTGCAACGCACGGCCGAACGCCGTCCGGACCTGTTGCCCTGAACCGATTTCCGGTCCTGCCCGGGCGCTAGCCCTGGGGATGTGCCCAGTCGTCGACGACACCGGTGGGGAACAGGGACTTCACGAATCCGGTCATCGTGTCCCGTGCATGCCGGGCGCTGGAATCCTCGGTGACATCTGTGGTCGCGGTGTCCGGGTACGACTCCTCGTCGTCCTCGTACCGGATGTCCTCGCGGGACGCGACGGCCACGATGTAGCGGTTGTCGTCACCGATCAGGCCCGTCGACACGTGGATCCACCGATCGCCCACACAGCACATCCAACCCTGTTTCACCCCGACGACGTTCTCGCCGGGCAACCCGTCGGGGATGCCGAAGCGCTGGTCGTAACCGTCGATGCCCTCGGGTGTCGACGAGCGCAGGTAGTCGACGAACTCGGCGATGCGACCCGGGCCCAGGCCGTCACGGTCGTCGAGAAGCCCGGCATAGAACGTCACGAGGTCGGCGGCGGTCGTCTCAGTGTTCCACCACAACCCGTCCCAGGGCGGTGTGGTCGCGGCGAGTCCGTACCGCCCGGCGACGTCGACGACGACGTCCGAGCCGCCCAGATCGTCCCAGAGAGTGTTGGCCGCGTCGTCGTCGGACGCCTCGAGCATCCGCTTCAGGAGGACATGGTCGTAGTCGGACAGTGTCCGCTCACCGAGCGCGTCGAGGTGGTACATCTGGGCGGCGATGAACAGCTTGGCCAACGACGCCGTTTCGACCGGTTCGGCGGCGGCGCCCTCCAGATAGCTGCCGGCGGCGCGGTCCAGAACGGCGATAGACACGTCGGCGCCGCGCTCGGTGGCCGCCGTCGCGACCGCCGCCGAGATGCGTTCGGCGAGGGGTGCGGTGACGGGGACTCGCGCGGACGGGAACGGCTCGGGGCTCACGGTCACGCCGTCACCCGCCGGCGGTTCGTCGGCAGGGAGGAGGTCGGGGGTCGCGACGGCGGGTGACGTCGCCGGGATGTCGACCACGGAGTTCGTCTCGGTCGGGATGGTGCAGGCCGGCGGCGCAGCCAGCAGGAAGACCAGGACCGTCAGGCAACGGATCAGCCTGGACATGAAATTCTCCCGAGATTTCCGTGACGGCCTCACCGCCGACGATATTGTCTCAGGGTAGCGGTAGGGTCCATTTCCGTGACTCTCAAGACCGTGAACCAGCGCATTGCCGAGGAGCTCGACGTCCGGGAGGGACAGGTCGCGGCCGCCGTGGACCTCCTCGACGGTGGAGCCACCGTGCCCTTCATCGCCCGGTACCGCAAGGAAGTCACCGGAACGCTCGACGACGCTCAGCTCCGCCAGCTCGAGGAACGCCTGCGTTACCTGCGGGAACTGGACGAGCGCCGGGTTGCCGTGCTCGAGTCGATCGACTCGCAGGGCAAGCTCGACGACCAGTTGCGTGGGCAGATCATGACCGCCGACACGAAGGCGCGCCTCGAGGACATCTACCTGCCGTTCAAGCCGAAGCGCCGCACGAAGGCGCAGATCGCCCGCGAAGCCGGGCACGAGCCCGTCGCCGACGCGCTGATCACCGATCCCTCCACCGATCCGGCGTCCTACACGGCCGAACAGCTCGAGGGTGCGCGCGCGATCCTCGTCGAGCGTTTCGCCGAAGACGCGGACCTGGTGGGTGAGCTCCGCGAGCTGATGTGGACCCGTGGGCAGCTGGTGTCCGCGGTCCGCAAGGGCAAGGAGACCGAGGGCGCGAAGTTCGCCGACTACTTCGAGTTCTCCGAGCCGTTCGGCAAGCTCCCGTCCCACCGCATCCTGGCGGTGCTGCGCGGCGAGAAGGAAGAGGTGCTCACGCTCACCCTGGCACCCGACACGGAGGAGCCCGTCCCCGGCGAGCCCACCGTCTACGAGGGCCGGATCGCCGGCCGGTTCGGCATCGCCGACCGCGGCAGGCCCGCCGACCGGTGGCTGCTCGACACCGTGCGGTGGGCGTGGCGCACCAAGATGATCGTCACGCTGGGCATCGACACCCGGATGCGCCTGCGGCAGTCGGCGGAGAAGGACGCCGTCGACGTGTTCGCCAACAACCTGCGCGACCTGTTGCTGGCAGCGCCTGCCGGTACCCGCGCCACGATGGGCCTCGACCCCGGTTTCCGGACCGGTACGAAGGTCGCGGTCGTGGACGCCACCGGCAAGGTGGTGGCCCACGACACGATCTACCCGCATCAGCCGCAGAACAAATGGGACGCCTCCCTGGCCACCCTCGCCGGTCTCGTCGCCAAGCACGGCGTGGAGCTCATCGCCATCGGGAACGGCACCGCCTCCCGCGAGACGGATGCACTCGCGACCGAGCTGATCGCCAAGTCGGGCACCACCAACCTGACGAAGATCGTGGTGTCCGAGGCCGGCGCGTCCGTGTACTCGGCGTCCGCGTACGCCTCGGCGGAGTTGCCCGACCTCGACGTGTCGATCCGTGGAGCGGTCTCCATCGCGCGCCGACTGCAGGATCCTCTCGCCGAACTGGTGAAGATCGACCCGAAGTCGATCGGCGTCGGGCAGTACCAGCACGACGTGTCGGAGACGCTGCTCGCACGGTCGCTCGGCGCGGTCGTCGAGGACGCGGTGAACGCGGTCGGCGTCGACGTGAACACCGCGTCGGTGCCGCTGCTGTCCCGCGTGTCCGGTATCGCAGGTTCGCTGGCCGAGAGCATCGTCGCGCACCGGGACCAGAACGGCCCGTTCCGCAGCCGCAAGGGGCTCAAGGATGTCGCGAGACTCGGTCCGAAGGCGTTCGAGCAGTGCGCCGGCTTCCTGCGCATCCCCAACGGGGACGACCCGCTCGACGCGTCCAGCGTTCACCCCGAGGCCTACCCGGTGGTGCGCAAGATCGTCGGCGCCAGCGGCACCGACGTGCGCGAGATCATCGGCAACACGTCCGCGCTCCGCAGCCTGAACCCGGCAGACTTCGTCGACGACCGGTTCGGCCTGCCCACGGTCACCGACATCATCGGTGAGCTCGAGAAGCCCGGCCGCGACCCCCGCCCGGAGTTCAAGACGGCCACGTTCGCGGCCGGCATCGAGAAGGTGTCACACCTGAAGCCGGGGATGACGTTGGAGGGTGTCGTCACCAACGTGGCGGCGTTCGGCGCGTTCGTCGACGTCGGCGTCCACCAGGACGGCCTCGTTCACGTGTCCGCGATGTCCCACAACTTCGTCAAGGACCCGCGGGACGTGGTGAAGTCGGGCGACGTCGTGAAGGTGAAGGTCCTCGAGGTGGACGAGGCCCGTCAGCGCATCGGGCTGACGCTGCGGCTCGACGACGAGGTCGGGGCCGGCCGCAAGAACGACGGTCCCCGCGGCGGCGGGCAGCGGCCGGACCGACGCGGTGGCGGGCAGCCGCAGGATCGGCGCGGCGGCAAGCCGCAGCAGCAGGGTGGACGCGATCGCGGGCGTGACTCCCGCACGGCGCCCGGCGGTTCGATGGCCGACGCGCTGCGGAAGGCGGGATTCGGAAAGTAAACAGGTCACCATCCCGACACGAGCCACCACTTTTCGATGGAGTGACCAGTTCTTTACTGGGATAGTGGATGCCGATGTACGAATGGCTGGATCGGGAAATCGTCGGGCACGGGCGGCTGCCTCTGCTCTTTTTCCTGCTCGGGTTTCTCGCGGCTTTCCTGTTCATCCGGTTGAGCGTGCGGATGATCCGCGCCGAGGTGTCGTGGTGGCCGGGCAATGTGAAACCCGGCGGGCACCACGTCCACCACGTGGTGTTCGGCGTCGTCACGATGCTCGTGTCGGGAGTTTCCCTCATCGCCGTGTACGAGGACGGCACCCAGACCACCGGCGCCGTCCTCGCCACGTTCTTCGGGATCGGCGCCGCGCTGGTGCTGGACGAATTCGCGCTGATCTTCTACCTGCAGGACGTGTACTGGGCGGATGAGGGCCGGACGTCGGTCGATGCCGTGTTCGTGGCGATCGCGGTGACGGGTCTGCTGCTCCTCGGACTCCGGCCGCTCGAACTGATCAACGTCACCGACTTCCGGGATTCGCCCGATCCGTGGGTGCGGGTCGCGATCGGGGTGTCGTCCGTCATCAACCTGCTCATCGCGGCGGTGGTGCTGCTGAAGGGGAAGATCTGGACCGGTCTGCTCGGCCTGTTCATCTTCCCGATCCTGCTGATCGGGGCGCTCCGATTGAGCCGGCCGAGCGCGCCGTGGGCGCGGTGGCGGTACACCTCCAAGCCGAAGCGGATGCTCCGCGCACTCGAACGGGAGCGAAAATGGCGTCGGCCGGTCATCCGGGCCAAGATCTTCGTGCAGGACTTCATCGCGGGGACGCCCAGCGCGGAGCACGTGAAGGAAGCCGCGGAGCATGCCAGGGTGGCGGCGGAGGTGGAACTCGACCATGTGGTGCATGCGGCGCCACCGCCGATTTCTCTTCACCCGGTGGCGTCTGGCACAATGGACGGGTTGCCTGGACCAGGCAGCAATACTTGATCTGGGCACGAACCAGACGAGCACCGGTGTTCTCCGAACGTCCGGGTGCCGCTCGGTTCCTCTGCTCCTGCGAAAACGCAAGGATGGAACACCGATGAACACTCTCGATTTCCTGGACAAGAAGTCCCTCCGCGACGACATTCCCGAGTTCCGTCCCGGCGACACCCTCAACGTGCACGTCAAGGTCATCGAAGGCTCGAAGGAGCGCGTGCAGGTCTTCAAGGGCGTCGTGATCCGCCGTCAGGGCGGCGGCGTCCGCGAGACCTTCACCGTCCGCAAGGTCTCCTTCGGTGTCGGCGTCGAGCGCACCTTCCCGGTCCACAGCCCGAACCTGGCGCAGATCGAGGTCGTCACCCGCGGTGACGTCCGGCGCGCCAAGCTGTACTACCTCCGCGATCTGCGTGGCAAGGCCGCCAAGATCAAGGAAAAGCGCTGACCTTTCCGATGAGCCCGGCACTGCGTACTCGCAGTGCCGGGCTAATCTGACTTCGTGACAGATTCTTCGAAGGAGCGGGCATTGTCGTCGGAATCCGAGACCACCGGCGATTCGGCCGCCACCTCCGCCGTGAACGGCGGTACGGCGGAGCCCGAGAAGAAGCCCCGCTCCTTCTTCCGCGAGTTGCCGATCCTGATTCTGGTCGCGCTCGTTCTGAGTTTCCTGTTGCAGACGTTCGTCGCCCGGGTGTATCTCATTCCGTCCGAATCGATGGAACCGACGCTGCACGGGTGCGCGGGCTGCACCGGCGACCGCATCGTGGTCGAGAAGATCGGTTACCGCTTCGGTGAACCGCAACCGGGTGACGTCATCGTGTTCCGAGGCCCCGATTCGTGGTCGCAGGATTTCGTCTCCACCCGGTCCTCCAACGTGGTGATCCGCGGTGCGCAGGAACTCGGTTCCCTCGTCGGACTCGTCCCCCCGGACGAGAACGACCTCGTCAAGCGGGTGATCGCCACCGGCGGTCAGACCGTCGAATGCTGCGACGACCAGGGCCGCATCCTGGTCGACGGCACACCGCTCGACGAGCCCTACGTCGTCATGGACTTCCCGTTCGTCCCCGGCTCGCAGGCCTGCGACACCGCGTTGAAGTCGGCACGCTGCTTCGGTCCGGTCACCGTCCCGGACGGCCACCTGTGGGTGATGGGCGACAACCGCAGCAACTCCGCGGACTCGCGGTACCACGTGGGCGACGACATGCAAGGCACCATCCCGCTCGACAACGTGATCGGTAAGGCGGTCTTCATCGCGTTGCCGCCGGCGCGGATGGGCACGATCAGCTCACCCGATATCCAGGGCAAGTGACTTCCTGGCCTCCACGCATCGTCATTCGCAGGTCGTCCGGTCTGCGGACGATGGAGTCGGCCCTGGTCCGGAGCGGCCTCGGGCCGGTGGCCGGTGTCGACGAGGCGGGCCGGGGTGCGTGTGCAGGCCCGCTCGTCGTGGCGGCCTGCGTGCTCGCACCGAAGCCGTATCCGGCACTGGCGCGCCTCGACGATTCGAAGAAACTCACCGAACGCACGCGTGAAGAGCTGTTCCCGGCCATCACCCGGCTGGCAGTGGCGTGGAGCGTCGTGTCTTTCCCGGCCGAGGAAGTCGACCGCATGGGTGTCCACGTGGCCAACATCGAGGGCATGCGACGTGCCGTCGCCGGCCTCTCGACCACCCCGGGTTACGTTCTCACAGACGGCTTCCGCGTCCCGGGGCTCCCGGCCCCGTCGCTGCCGGTGATCGGCGGCGACGCCGCGGCGGCATGCATCGCGGCGGCGAGTGTGCTGGCCAAGGTGTCTCGTGACCGGGTGATGGTCGCGATGGACGAGGCACATCCCGGTTACGGTTTCGCGATCCACAAGGGCTACAACACGCCCGCGCACCTTGCGGCACTCGAGGAGCTGGGCCCGTGCCCGGAGCACCGCCGCTCGTGGTCGAACGTCGCGGCGTTGATACACCGGGTGGATAACAGTTCCGGAAGTGCGAGATGATGACAATTCACACCAGAGCAGGAGGACTCCGAGACCGATGAGTGCCGAGGATCTCGAGAAGTACGAAACCGAGATGGAGCTGTCGCTCTACCGCGAGTATCGGGACATCGTCGGTCAGTTCTCCTATGTCGTGGAGACCGAGCGCCGGTTCTATCTGGCCAACTCGGTGGAGTTGCTGCCGCACAACGCGGACGGGGAGATCTACTTCGAACTGCGTATGTCCGATGCATGGGTGTGGGACATGTACCGTCCCGCGCGCTTCGTGAAGTATGTCCGCGTCATCACGTTCAAGGACGTGAACATCGAGGAGCTCGACAAGCCGGACCTGCGGCTCCCGGACAACGGTCTGTCCTGACGGGCGACGTCCTCGTCCGCGTAGGATCGTTCGATGACCGGACGGAGGCGCGTCGCGCTGGCTCTGGGTAGCGGCGGCGCACGAGGGTACGCCCACATCGGGGCGATCCAGGTACTCGAGGAGCGCGGATTCGAGATCGTCGGTGTCGCGGGCTCGTCGATGGGTGCCCTCGTGGGTGGCCTCCACGCCGCGGGAAAGCTCGACGATTTCACCCGGTGGGCGATCAGCCTGACCCAGCTCGACGTCGTGCGGCTTCTCGATCTGTCCGTGTCCGCGCCCGGTGCCATCCATGCCGAGAAGATCCTGCAACGGGTCAGGGAGATTCTCGGCGAGATCCGCATCGAAGACCTTCCCATTCCGTATACGGCGGTGGCCACGGATCTCGCTGCAGGCCGGTCGGTGTGGTTCCAGCGAGGACCCGTCGACGCGGCCATCCGTGCGTCGATCGCGATTCCCGGCGTCATCACGCCGTATGTACTCAACGGCCGCGTCCTCGCCGACGGCGGGGTGCTCGACCCGCTGCCGATGGCCCCGCTCGTCTCGGTGAGCGCCGACCTGACCGTCGGGATCAGCCTGGGCGCCGAGGATCGGGACGGTCGCTCTCTGGCACCGGAGAACGTCAGCGCGGACTCGCGGCCCGTGGACGAGTGGATGACACGTTTCCGCCGGAGCGCTGCGCAGCTGCGCGACCTGGACATCGTGCGGTCGGTCGTCGGACGGTTCGGCGCCGCGCAGACCGATCCGGATCCGTCGGACGAGCCGGACGGCCAGGCGATCGACGGTCAGACGGTGGTCGAGGACGATGCGGTGGCTGTCCCGAAGTTCAGCCGGTTCGCGGTGATGAACCGCTCGCTCGACGTGATGCAGGCGACGCTGGCTCGATACCAGCTCGCCGCGTACCCGCCGGACGTGCAGGTTCGCGTGCCTCGGAACGCCTGCCGCAGTCTCGATTTCCATCGCGCCGCCGAGATGATCGAACTGGGTCGTGCGCTCACCGAGCGCGCCCTCGACGACGCCGGACTCACCTCGACGACCGTCGCCGTCTCTCCGGCAGATTCGGACGGCGAGCCCACCTGACAGGAGAAGGGGCCGGTGCTGCCCATGCTGCACCGGCCCCTCCGAGTCACGGGGTGTTCAGTTCGAGGCCGGCGTCCGGGCGGCGCCGAGGTCGCTCACGGACTCGCCGTCCACGTGATCGACGTGCTGTGGTGCCGCGAGCAGGCAGAGGATGCTGACCGCGCACATTCCGATCAGGAGCCCGATCACCGGCCACACGCTGCCGGTGGCCTGGTACATGAGGGTCGAGACCAACGGCGACAGCCCACCGAAGAGTGCACCCGCCCCCTGGTAGGCGAGGGAGATGCTGGTGTACCGGGCCTGCGGCCGGAACATCTGCGACAACACTGCGGCGATCGGACCGTATGTCGCGGCCAGGACGAGTCGCATGACGGCGAAGGTCAGGAAGATCAGGACCACCGAGCCGGATGTCAGGACCAGGAACTGCGGTGCCGCGAGCACCGCGACGGCCAGCAGTCCGTATATCACCACGCGGATCCGGCCGACCTTGTCACCGAGCCACGCCACTGCGAGGGTGGCGATCAACTCCACCACGGCGGCGACGCTGAGCGCGTTGAGGACGAGTGTCTCGGACAGTCCGACGTCCGGGTCGGTGGCGTAGGCCGTGATGAACGTCGTCACCAGGTAGTAGCCACCCACCGCGACGGGCAGGATGCCCATGCCGAGCAGAATCGGGCGCCAGTTCGTGACGATGGCGTACTTCAGTGGCAGCGCCTCGGGGACGGTTGCCGTCTGCACCTCGGATTCGAAGACGGGGGATTCCTCCACCTTCAGACGCACCAGCAGCCCCACGCCGATCAGCAGCGCCGAGCACAGGAACGGCAGGCGCCACGCCCAGTCCCGCAGGGCGTCGTCGCTGAAGGTCGAGAGGACGCTGAAGAACCCGGTGGCGAGCAGCGCGCCCGCGGGGTTACCCAACTGTGCGAATCCGCCGTAGAAGGTCTTCTTGTCCTCGGGCGCGTGTTCGACGGCCATCAGCACGGCCCCGCCCCACTCGCCGCCCACCGCGAAGCCCTGCACGAACCGCAGAATGACCAGCAGCAGCGGCGCCCAGAATCCGATCTGCGCGTACGTCGGCAGCGCACCGATCAGGAACGTGCCCGCGCCCATCAGGGTGAGCGTCACGACGAGTGCCGTCCGCCTGCCGATCCGGTCGCCGACGTGTCCGAAGACGATGCCACCGAGTGGGCGGGCGAAGAAGCCCACCGCGTAGGTGGCGAACGCGGCGGCGATGCCCGTCAGGCGGTCGGTGTCGGACGGGAAGAAGATCTCCCCGAACACCAGGGCCGCCGCCGTGGCGTACACGTAGAAGTCGTACCACTCGATGGTGGTGCCGACGAAGGCCGCGAAACCCGCCTTGCGGGCCTTCGCGATCTGAGTGTCGTGGCTCATGACTGATCCTCGGTGGTTGCGGTGGTCGAGAATAGGTCGCTGCGAGTGGAATGCGCCAATTCGCCGTCGATCCAGGTTTCACGGACCTCGATTTCGGCGATGGTGTTCGGGTCGACGGTGAGAGGGTCGGCGCCGAGGACCACGAAATCGGCGCGCTTGCCGGGGGAGATGCTGCCGAGTTCGGATTCGCGCCCGAGCGCGCGGGCCCCGTTCAGCGTGTGCGCGGTGAGGGCCTGGGCTGCTGTCAGTCGCAACGCGTTCGAGCCGAGTTGATGTCCCTGCCGGGTGATGCGGGTGACCGCGGCCTGGATGGCCTCGAGAGGCTTCGGCTCGGCGACCGGCGCGTCGGAACTGATCGTGACCGGCACGTCGGCTTCGACGAATTCGCCCAGGGGATTGAACCGCTCACCCGGGGTGCCGATGGCCGCGGTGACGCCCTCGCCCCAGTTGTAGTAGTGCTGCGGCTGGTTGACGGGGTACACCCCGAGTGAGTGCATCCGAGTGATCTGCTCGGGGGTCGGCAACCCGCAGTGCTCGATGCGGTGACGGGCGTCGGCGTCGGGATGCGCCTTCTGCGCGGCGTCGATCGCGTCGAGGACCATGTCGATCGCGGTCGGCGACTGCGCGTGTGTCGCAGTCTGCAGGCCGACGGCGTGCGCCTTCGCGATCAGCGCCGCATAGTCGGTGGGCTCGTGATAGAGCTGTCCGGTCCGGCACGGGTCGCCCACGTACCCGTCCGGGAAATACGCGGTCCAGCCGCCGAGAGTGCCGTCGGCGTAGAACTTGATCCCGCCGAACGCGAGACGTGAGTTGCCGAACGCGCCGTGCAATCCAGTGTCGAGCGCGTGATCGAGCAAGTGGCTGAGCAGGTACATGCTTACCCGGGTCTCGAGCCGGCCCTGCTCCGCCAGGCGCAGGTACATGTCGAACTCGCGCCGCGTCACCTGGCAGTCGCCGATCGTGGTGACGCCGCCCTCGAGGAACTTCTCCTGCGCCACGGAGAGCTGCCGCAGATGTTCCTCCGGTTCGTCCTCGAGGTGGAAGTTCGGGCCGTGGTGACCGACCTTGACGCCGTTCACACCGGTGAGGATGTTGCAGGCGGCGTCGGACAGTTCGCCGGTCAGTTCACCGTCCGCGTCGCGGAAGAACTCGCCGCCGCGCGGATTCGGGGTGTCGCGGGTGACGCCGTGGAATTCGAGGGTGAATGTGTTGACGACGCCGCCGTGGCCGCTCGCGTTCATCAGGTACACCTCGCGGTCGGTACCGACCTGATCGAGTTCTTCCTTCGTGGGATGACGGCCCTCGACGAGGTTGCGGTGCTCGTAGCCGTACCCGCGCACCGGGATCCCGGAAGGCTGGTTCCGGGCCGCTTCCTGCAGCAGAGCGACGATCTCGGGGATGGTGCGCGCCTTCCCGGGGCCGCAGTCCACCCAGCTGAGCATCTGGCCGTACATCAGGGGGTGAGCGTGCGGATCGACGAACCCGGGCACGACGGTCGCCCCGGCGAGATCGATGACGTCCGTGGTCCGGTTGCCGATCCTCCGCGCTTCCTCACGGCATTCCGCAACGGTGCCGACGGCGGCGAACCGGTTACCGAAGACGAGGAAGGCCTCGGCGCCCTCGGTGTCTGCGTCCACGGTGCGGAGCGTGCCACCGGTGAAGACGGTGGCGGTGGCGTCGAGGGGGGACGCCTCGTGGTGAAACAGCGTGCGCATGGGGATCCTTCACGATGGTGGTGTGGGTCACGTTCGGCTGGGAGGGAAAATTACGCCCTGACCAGCGGCTGCGCAATACATCAAAATTCCGGAGCAAGCGGTACACGACAAGTGTGTTCAGCTTTTCGAGCAGATTCGCACCGATTCGCAGAATCTGGCAATGTGTGCGATTCTTCTTCTCTGTCGGGAGTGCAGAAAGAAATCGAGCAATCTCGGGGCATCATGAGTGTCGAACTGGATTCCAAGCTCATCGCGGCGTTGCAGTCGAATGGTCGCGCGACTTATCGGGAGCTCGCCGCGACCGTGGGCGCACCCCGTGCCGCGGTGTCCACGCGCGTGCAGACGCTGCTCGACACCGGCACGGTGAGCGTCGTTGCCGTCGCCCATCCCGAGTTGCTGGGCCTCAAGGCGATGGCTCACGTGTCCGTCGCCGTGTCGGGTCCGGTGGGTCCCGTGGCCGAGGCGCTCTGCGCGTCGGAGGCGGCCGTCTACATTTCCGCGGTGAGCGGGCAGTACAACATCATCGCCGAGCTGCGCGTCCCCAGCCAGCAGGACCTCTACGACGCCATCGCCGCGATCCGTGCGGAACCCGGTGTCCGCACCGTCAACACGCTGTTCTACGCCGATGTCATCAAGGGAATCTTCATGCCCAAGAGCGCATTGCGCGCCGATGTTCGACTGGACGCGAAAGACGTCGCGCTCATCGAGTTGCTGGAAAGGAACGGGCGGATGCCGTTTCTGGAACTGGCCGAACGCACCGGGCTCTCGCCCAGTGCGGCGCGGAATCGAGTGAACCATCTGATCGACAGCACCGCGTTGCGCGTCGGAGCCGTCGTGAAGCGCCGCGGCGGCGGCAGAACACTCGCCATGGGCATCGGCGTCAGCCTCGGATCGCGGGACCGGGAGGCGTGCGCGCAGATCGAGGCTCTGCCGGGTATCGAGTTCCTGGCGCGCACACTCGGCCGATTCGACCTGATCGGAACGGTCGCCGCCGATTCGTCGGGTGACCTCTACTCTCTCGCCGAGCACATCCGGACGATCGACGGAGTGAGGGCCCTGGAGACCTGGACGCATCTCGAGGTGTTCAAGGAGCACTACGCCCGCAGCCTCGACGTCCGCGGATAGGAGCGTGCCGGAAGCGAGTCACGTGGGCCGGGCAACTGTGAGACGATCAGCCGATGCGCCTCGGGTTGCACGCACTCGGGATCGGCACCGGCGCTCGTCGCGCGGTGATCGACTCGGTCGCGGTTGCCGCCGAGAACAGCGGATTCGCCACGCTGTGGGCCGGCGAGCACGTCGTGATGGTGGACCGGTCGGAGTCGCGGTATCCGTACGCGGACGACGGCCGGATCGCGGTCCCCGCCGTCGCGGATTGGCTCGACCCGATGATCGGGCTGAGCTTCGCCGCCGCTGCCACCCACACGATCGGCGTCGCCACCGGTGTGCTGCTGCTGCCCGAACACAATCCCGTCCTCATGGCCAAGCAGGCGGCCACGTTGGATCTGATGAGTGGTGGCCGGCTGACGCTCGGCGTGGGGATCGGCTGGTCCAGGGAAGAATTCGCTGCGCTCGGCATTCCGTTCGAAGGCCGTGGCGCGCGGGCGGCCGAGTACGTCGCGGCGATGCGCTCGCTGTGGCGTGACGATGTCGCGACGTTCGAGGGTGAGTTCGTCCGTGTCGACTCGGTGCGGGTCAATCCGAAACCCGTGCGCGATCGCCGGATTCCGGTCGTGCTCGGGGGCAACAGCGACGCCGCGCTCCGCCGGGTCGCGGCGTGGGGCGACGGCTGGTACGGGTTCAACCTGGACGGCGTCGACGCCGTCACCGAACGGATCCGGACGATCCACGCACTGTGCCGGGACGCGGGGCGCGACGCCGAGGAGTTGCGCCTCGCCGTCGCCCTCCGGGAGGTGGACCCCTCCGACGTCGAGTCGCTGGTCGATGCGGGAGTCGATGAACTCGTCCTCGTCGAGTCGCCACCCGGGGATCCCGGTGAGGCCGCCGACTGGGTGGCGGCTCTCGCGCGCCGATGGATGCCTGCGCTCGGCTGACTGTCCGATTTCAGGCTTGACAGCCCTGGCCTGGGCCTATGGGGTGATCGCGGGCCGCGGAGTGCCGAGTTGTCCACAACGTGCACTTCATGCACAGCCCAGTTCGTTCGCCCAGTTCGAGTGCCTCTTCCCGGAATCGGGTCGGGCACGGTGGTGCGAGAGGCGCGGTTCGCATCGGTGGGCCGCCGGGGGACGGGGTGGAGGCTGCTGTGGCGCACAATCTCGCGCTTGGAGCACATGGGGAGGATCTGGCCGCCCGGTATCTCACCGAGGCGGGCATGGAGATCGTCGACCGAAACTGGCGATCCCGATACGGGGAAGTCGATCTCATTGCAGCAGAGGGAGACTGGCTCGTGTTCGTGGAGGTGAAGACACGGCGCGGCCTGGGATACGGCAGCCCGGCCGAAGCGGTGACGTTCTCGAAACAGCGCAGGATCCGCCTGTTGGCCGTGGAGTGGCTGCGGGACTCGGGCCGGCACTGGTCGCGGGTGCGGTTCGACGTGGTCGCGATCATGATCGGGCACGGTCCGCAGCCCCAGATCGAACACGTCCGGGATGCGTTCTGATGGCACTGGGGCGAGCACATTCGGTGGCGGTGACCGGGGTCGACGGTCAACTGGTCGAGATCGAGGCCGATATCGGCCGCGGGCTACCCGCGGTGCATCTGGTCGGGCTGCCGGACACTGCGCTGCAGGAGGCTCGGGACCGGATCAGGGCTGCCGTGGCGAATTCGGGCGAGGAGTGGCCGGATTCGAAGGTGATCCTCGCGTTGTCGCCGGCGACGCTGCCGAAGGTCGGGTCGGTCTACGATCTCGCGCTCGTCGCTGCCGTGCTGGACGCGGCCAAGCAGGTGAAGCGGCAGCGGCTGCGCGAGACCGTTCTGCTCGGAGAACTGGCGCTGGACGGGCGGCTCCGGTCGGTGCGCGGGATCCTGCCCGCGGTGCTCGCGGCGAAGAATGCGGGGTGGGCGACGGTGGTGGTCCCGGTGCAGTCGCTGCCCGAGGCGGGACTCGTCGGTGGTGTCGAGGTGCTCGGCGCGCACGATCTGAGGGCGGCGATCGCGTGGCTGCGGGAGGAGCGCGATCTCGAGTACCCGGAGCCGGCCCAGTGGGTCGCGCAACCGGTGCGCGCCGATCTGAGTGAGGTGGTGGGTCAGGCCGAGGCGCGCTGGGCCATCGAGGTGGCGGCGGCGGGAGCGCACCACCTGATGCTCACCGGCCCACCCGGCGTGGGGAAGACGATGCTGGCGCAACGACTTCCCGGCGTTCTGCCCCCGCTGACCGAGAGTGAATCGCTCGAGGTGACTGCCATCCACTCCGTGGCCGGGCTCCTGCCGCCCGAGCGTCCCCTCATCGACGTGCCGCCGTTCATCGCACCGCACCACACCGCGTCCGTGAGCGCGCTCGTCGGCGGCGGAAGCGGTGTCGCGAAGCCCGGCGCCGTCAGTCGCGCCCACCGTGGGGTGCTGTTTCTCGACGAGTGCGCCGAGATCGGAACCAAGGTCCTCGAAGCCCTGCGGACCCCGCTCGAGGACGGGGAGGTGCGTATCGCGCGCCGGGACGGGGTCGCCCGCTATCCGGCGCGCTTCCAGCTGATCCTCGCGGCCAATCCCTGCCCGTGCGCGCCCGCGCGGGAGGCCGACTGCGTGTGCGCGCCGACCGCCCGGCGACGCTACCTCGGGAAGCTGTCGGGACCGTTGATGGATCGGGTGGATCTGCGGGTGCGGATGCAGGCCGTCGCGACCGGGGCGTTCATCGACGAGGTCGGTGAGAGCACCGAGGACGTCCGGCAGCGGGTGGCCGAGGCGCGGGCCGCCGCCGGCGAGCGGTGGAGCGACTACGGGTGGCGCACCAACGCGGAGGTGCCCGGACCGGCCCTGCGGCAGAAGTTCCGGTTGGCGCGGCCCGCGCTGGCGCCGGTGGAGCGAGCGCTGCGGAAGGGACTGATCACGGCCCGAGGCGCCGATCGGGCGTTGCGTGTGGCCTGGACGGTGGGCGATCTGGCGGGGCTCGACATGCCGGGCCCGGAGCAGGTGGTCACCGCGTTGGGATTTCGTGATCGGAGCTTTCAGTGACGGTGGAAAGTCGGAGTGGTGCAGGCGATCCGAGTGGGGTTCAGGATCCGCGGCGGTTGGCGTGGGCGTATCTGTCGAAGGTGGTTCAGGGGCCGTGCCCGGCGCTGTCGCGGCTCGTCGAGGAGGTGGGTCCGGAGGAAGCTGCGCGTGCCGTGCGGGAGCGGGACCTGTCGGAGATGCTGGGGGAGCGCACGATTGCCCGGGCGCATGTGGATACCGCCGCACACGATCTCGAACTGGTGGCGGGGATGGGTGGCCGGCTCGTGACGCCGGACGACGACGAGTGGCCGCAGTGGCGGCTTCTCGGTTTCGGGAATCTGTCCCGGTCGCGGGACGAGGGCCCGCCGTTGGCGTTGTGGGTGCTCGGTTCGCGGCCGGTGGCCGAACTGACCGATCGGGCGATCTCGATCGTGGGGACGCGGCCGGCGAGTGGATACGGCGAGCACGTGACTGGCGAGATTTCCGGTGATCTCGCCGTCGACGGGTGGACGATCGTGTCGGGTGCGGCGTTCGGGGTCGATGGTGCCGCGCATCGTGCGGCGTTGGGTGTCGGGGGGCTGACGGTCGCGGTGCTGGCGTGTGGTGTGGATCGTGCGTACCCGGCGGGGCATGCGCGCATGCTGCGGCAGATCGCGCAGAACGGTGCGGTGATCAGTGAGTACGCGCCGGGCACGACACCGGCGAAGCATCGGTTTCTGACGAGGAATCGTTTGGTGGCGAGCCTGTCCGACGGGTTGGTCGTGGTGGAGGCGGGGTGGCGCAGCGGTGCGCGGAACACGGCGAGTTGGGCCCGCAAACTGGGGCGTCCGGTGATGGCGGTACCGGGGCCGGTGACGTCGGCGTCGTCGACGGGGTGCAATCGGATGATTCGGGAAGGGGAGGCGCGGTTGGTCGCGAATGCCGGTGACGTGGTGGAGGAGGCCGGGCCGATCGGGCTGCGGGAAGGCCTCGACGTGGTCCGCGATCTCGATGCGCTGTCCGGTGATGCCTTGCGGGTGTACGAGGCGTTGCCTGCGGTCGGGCCGCGTGGGGTCCGGGAGTTGTCCGAACTGTCCGGCGTCGCGCTGGAGCAGGTTCGGGCCGTGCTGCCGTTGCTGGAGATGGAGGGCTTCGTCGGCTCCGACGACACCGGATGGTCGCGGCAGAGGTGACACCTGAGGCCGAGCCGGTCGAGAGTCCGCTCGGCGCGTACTTCATCGTGCTCGGTTGTCCGAAGTGCGAGTCGAAGCGACCGCTCGACGACAGGTTGGGGTAGAAACTTTCCTATAACGCACCTCACAACCGCACGAAGGAGTGAGATATGGGATCAGCCGAGGACTTGTGGCGGAACTTTGTCGCGCAGGTGTTGAGCCTGTTGATCGCTTCCGGCTCGTAGCGGAGGTATTTGCCTCCTCACGGCGCCTCCGGTCGACACGTACCACTCCACCCAGCGTTGTGTCGGAGGGGTAGTTACGCGCGTCGTGGCTGCCTGGATTCCAGTCCGTTCACCGGTGCAGCGCCCGGTCGGTGCACGTACGGTCTCTGATGAGGTAACTACCGGCGCGCCGCGAGTGCAATCCGCTCGAGGGGGCGTCTCGAGGAGGAATCTCACATGACCAGGACCACGGCGGAACTGCTCGCTGACCTGGAGGTTCGGCTCGAGCAATCGCTGAATCCAGGGAGCCCGAGGGCCATCGCGCGCCGCAAGGAGAAGCCTGCCCGGACCCCGCGAACGGATCCGGATGCTGCTCGACCGCGGTAGTTTCATCGAGGTCGGACAGATGGCGAGGAACCCGGGAGCCCCCGACAACCCGTACGGTGACGGCGTCGTCACCGGCCACGGAACTGTCGACGGACGTCCGGTGGCGGTGTTCTCGCACGACCACACCGTGTTCGGTGGCAGCGTGGGGGGAGATGTTCGGTCGCAAGGTCGCGTCGATCATGGAGTTCGCGGCGCGGATCGGCTGCCCCTGCGTGGGCATCAACGGCTCTGGCGGCGCACGCGTACGGGACGCTGTCACGTCGCTCGCCTGGTACGCCGAGATGGGCCGCCGCCAGATCCCGCTGTCCGGAGTGTGCCCGCAGGTCTCGATCCTCCTCGGCAAATGTGCGGGCGGTGCGGCGTACGCCCCGATCAACACCGATCTCGTTGTCGCCGTGGACGAGCAGGCGTACATGTTCGTCACCGGTCCCGGAGTCATCAAATCCGTCACCGGCGAGGACGTCACCCTCGACGAACTCGGCGGCGCCCGCGCCCAGGCCGAGAACGGGAACGTCCACCACGTCGCGCCGAGCGAAGAGGCGGCGTTCGCCTGGGTGCGTGAGTATCTCGGCTTCCTCCCGTCCAGCAGGCACGAAGAGGCGCCGATCGTGAACCCCGGCCTCGAACCCGAGATCACCGACAACGATCTGGCATTGAACGAGTTCATGCCGGACGCCGACAACGACGCCTACGACATGCACGACCTGCTGTTGAACATCTTCGACGACGGTGACTTTCACGAACTCGCCGCGCAGACGGCACCGAACGTGATCACCGGATTCTCCCGGGTGGACGGGCGATCCGTCGGAGTCGTGGCCAACCAGCCGCAATTTCTCAGTGGGGCACTGGATCAGGTCAGCGCGGACAAGGCGGCCCGCTTCGTGCGGATCTGCGACGCGTACGAGATTCCCCTCGTGTTCGTCGTGGACACACCGGGCTTCCTGCCCGGGCTGGAACAGGAGCGGAACGGTGTGCTCTGCAGCGGCGGCCGCTTCCTGCAGGCGTTCGCGGCGGCCACGGTGCCGAAAGTGACTGTGGTGGTCCGCAAGTCCTACGGCGGTGGATATGCGGTGATGGGGTGCAAGCAACTCGGTGCCGACGTGAACTTCGCCTGGCCGACCGCACGCATCGCGGTCATGGGCGCCGAGGCCGCGATCAGTCTCCTCTACCACCGCGAACTCGAAGCCGCCGGCGACGAACAGGACGCGATGCGGCAGCAACTCGTCGACGCCTACAACGAGAACGTCGCGACTCCGTATTCGGCCGCCGAGCGCGGCTACATCGACGCGGTGATCGAACCGTCCGCCACCCGGCTTGAGATCCGGCGGGCGCTGACGTTGCTCCGCGACAAGCACTCCGCCCGCGGCGAGGAGAAGCACCACTTGATTCCGCTCTGACCGCCGTCGGCAGTCACTCATGTACCGTAGTTAGGTAACACTAACCAACTTGAGTTCATTGGAGAGATGCCTGTGGCAAAGCCGACTGCGACACTGACCGTGCTCCGGGCCGAATGGCTGACCCCGCACATGGTGCGGGTATTCCTCGGCGACCCGGGATTCGACAGCTTCGTTCCCAATGCCTTCACCGATGCGTACGCGAAACTCGAATTCGGGAGTCCCGAAGAGCCCGTCCTGCGCACGTACACGATCCGGTCGGTGGATCCGGTGAAGCGAGAGATCGCCATCGACTTCGTGGTGCACGGCGACGCCGGTGTCGCCGGACCGTGGGCGGCGTCCGCGGCGGCCGGCGACGTGCTCCGGCTACGTGGCCCCGGAGGCGCGTTCGCGCCGGACCCGGCAGCCGACTGGTACCTGCTCGCGGGCGACGAGACCGCAATCCCCGCTATCTCGGCGTCCGTCGAGAAGCTGGACGCGTCGGCGGTCGGACGGGTGATCATCGAGGTCGCCGGCCCCGAGGACGAAATCGCCTTCGGCTCGCCCGCGGGCGTCGACGTCACGTGGATCCACCGCGGCGACACGTCGGACCGGATCGGCGAAGACGCGTCGGGGGACAACGCACCCCTCGTCGCGGCGGTGCGCGACACCGCGTGGCTGCCCGGAACGGCGCAGGTGTTCATTCACGGTGAGGCGCAGGCCGTCATGCACAACCTGCGCTCCTACGTACGCAAGGAACGGGGCGTCCCCGCGTCGGCCGCGTCGATCTCCGGTTACTGGCGTCGCGGTCGCACCGAGGAGGGCTTCCGGGTGTGGAAGTCCGAGCTCGCCGCGAGCGAGGGTGCCTTCCGCTGACCCACTGCGGCGGACGCGCTACGAGATGGGCGTCCGCCGCGTCAGCACCAGCAGAGACAGCATCGCCACGGCGCCCGCCGACGGGATCGCGACGGCCATCGGAACCGCGGTGTCGGGGCCGGCGATGCCGACGAGCGGCGAGACCACCGCGGCGAGGCCGAACTGGCCGGCACCGAGGAGCGCGGACCCGGTGCCGGACGCCTTGGTCACCTCGCCCTGAGCCAGCGCCGTCGCATTGCCCATCACGAAACCGATGCTCGACACCGAGACGAACAGCGGAATGAGGATCGCCCACCAGGGCGGCGAATCGATCAGCGTCGCGGCGAGCAACAGCGCGACGCCCCCTGCCAGGAGCAGCGTGACCCCGAAACCCAGCAGCTGCCGCGCATGGAATGTGCCCACGAGCCGCGTGTTTACGATCGCGGCGCCCACCATGCCCGCCGCGTTCACCGCGAACACCATGGAGAACTGCCCCGGGCTGAGCCCGAGGACGTTCTGCACGACAAACGGGGACGCGGAGATGTACGAGAAGAGCGCGACGAACCCGAACATGAACGTGAACGCGTAACCCAGATAGACACGGTTCCCGACGACGTAGCGCAGATTCCGGACCAGTGCAGTGAGCCCGCCGCCGTGCCGGTTCTCCATGGGAAGCGTCTCCGGGACCAGGATCAGCACTCCCGCGAACATCGCCACACCGGCGGCGGTGAGAACCCAGAAGATCCCTCGCCAGCCGACCGGCCCGAGCAGGGCGCCGCCCATCAGCGGCGCGACGACCGGCGCGACCCCGCCGATGATCATCATGATGCTGAAGAGTCGGGCGGCGTTGTCTCCGCGGGCCCGGTCGGCAATACAGGCGCGTGCGACCACGATCGCCGCGCCACCGCTCAGCCCCTGGAAAAGTCGTGCAGCGATGAGCGTTTCGACGGTCGGCGCGAGAGCGCACGCCATCGCGGCGAGGGTCGTGACGACGGTGGCGCCGATCAGCAGGCGCCGGCGTCCGAGGCCGTCCGACAGCGGTCCGACGACGAGCTGACCGATGCCGAGCCCGGCCATGAACGTGGTCAACGTCAGCTGCACGCTCGGCGCCGACGTGTTCAGGCTCTCCGTCATCAGGGGGAGGCCGGGGAGATACATGTCGGTAGCCAGCGGCGCGATCGCGGACAGTAACGCCAGGACACACAACATGGGAATGGAGATCGTTCGCTGCACAAAAGAACTCTAGCGGCGCGGCTGCTTGATTTATCTCCGGCCCGGGTCGACGGTTGCCTCAATGAGCAGAGACTTTCCGGCACCGTTGGCGCTGATACTCGAGGAGTACGCGCGTCATCTCGGGCTCGAACGCGGCCGATCGCAGCACACCGTGAAGGCGTACGTCGCGGACGCGCAGTCGCTGCTGCGGCACTGGTTGTCGACGTCACCGGAGGCACACCTCGGCGAGCTCGACATCCAGGTGCTGCGGTCGCGGCTCGCGGGTCAGTCTGCGGCCAGCATCGCCCGGACGACCGGCGGTGCGCAACTTCACAGCGTCTACGTAGATCTCATACTGTCTGCCGCTGGTGTGGCAGGCGCCTGAGATAGACGTGTGTCACGGCTACCCGCATCACCGTGCGGCGGTGCGGGTTTGACCGTGTCCCACACCGACGCTTGTGGTGCAGGAACATGCTGTTTCGGAGTCACCCCCAACCGCGGTGTCACGGTGGGCAGGCTGCGGCGGACCCGGCGGTGCCGTGGTGTGCTCGGGGTGGGACTCTTCTTGTCGCGGCACTTGCGCACCGGTGCGTGTTCGGCGACCCGGATCGCGGGCAGCTGCCCACGCGGGCGGGTGACGTTGCGTTTGCCGAGCAGTACGCGTTTGGCCAGGTTCACCCCGGCGATGTGGTCGCGGTTGCCGCCGACCCGGCAGCCAGGGCACCACGCGGTGTGATACCCACCAGGACGGCAGAGGGCTTGGTCGCAGCCCGGACACCATGCGGAGGAGCCTCGGGCGGGTACTGAGACCACCGTGATACCGACCTCCGCGGCGGTGTGGGCGAGGGCGGCGACGGCTTGGCGGCGGGCGGACTGCGCGGCCCGGTTGTTGTTGACGCGTCCGTGTCCGCGGGTCTCGAGGGTGGTGAGATCTTCCACCGCAATCAGCTGCGCCTGGGCGGCGGCGGCGTAGTCGGTGACCTGACGGCCGAAGTGGAACGCCAGTTCCCGGTTGATCTTCCCCCGCTTGATGCCCACCGCCTCGCGATGCTCGTTCAGGACGGCGATCTTCTCCTCCAGCAGGGCGCGGACCTCGGGTTCGGCGGTGGCGGCGAGCTGTGTCAACCGGGCCGCCTTCCGGTGTAGCAGCTGCCCCTCGGCTTGGAGGCGCGCCAGTTTGATCCCGAGGCCGCGGTCGTCGTAGGTCCAACCTCGGTAATCCGACACCAGCCCGTCCGGGTTCTCGGCGGTGATGGCGGCGGCACCGAGCGTGGAAGGGGACCAGTCGACCCCGACCGCGACCGCGGCCGATTCCGGGTCGTCCGCGGGGACGAGTTCGGTCGCGGCACACCGCCACAGCAGACCCCGGCGGTCGAGGATCAGGGTCGGCAGATGCCAGTCGGTGACAGCTCTGTCGTGCAGGTGCGCGGGGATGGCGGCGGTCAGTCGGACACTGCGCCACTGCGCCCGCCCCGCCGGGGCCGGGCTGGTGGGCAGCTTCACCGTCAACACCAGCTCGTCACCAGTGACGGTGATCTGCGCGAGCTGCCGGTCGGCGGCGGAGAGTCGGGCCATCGCGCTCGTCTGCGGTGGTCCCTGCAGGTCGGTGATCCGCACCCGGCCGGCCGGTGCCCCGCCGTCGCGGCGGGCGCGGGCGGCGAGCTGGCGCAGTACGCCCCGAGCGAAACCCGCCGACACGTGATCGCCCGACCCAGTCGGGGGCGCCACAACCCCGGTGGCCGGATCGAATCGGGTCGACAGCGCCGCGATCGCGGCGTCACGGTAGGCCAGGGTTCGCAGGGTCGCCATCGCCTGAGCGGTCACCACCCGCGTCACCCGCGACGGCACATAGACCCCGGCCGGATAGATGGGAGCCCAGCCGAGACGGGCCGCGGCAACATGCCCCTGTGCGGGCAGCGTGCGGTCCTGGCGGTCACGACCGGCGGCGAGCACGTCGAACGTCGCCGGTTGCCACAGTCGCGACATCAACTCGCCGCCGGCTGCGGCGATCAGGTCGAGCAGCCACCCCACCCGGATATCGACGTCGTCGAGGCCGATCGGCTCGCCGGTCGCGTCGTCGACCGCCACATGGGCGCGGGTGGTAAACGCGAACTGCCGCGGCGTCGTGGAGACCCCGTCGTTGATTCTGTTTCGACCACAGCGCCCAGAGAACGGGCCGAACAACGATGCCGGCACCGCCGTGACGTCATCCATCAACCCTCCCACCAGCACATGTGGCACCCCCCTCTCGTACGGCCTCGTACTGTAACGCCGACCTCCGACATTTAGCCTCTGTGGAGAGTCCGCAGGCGGGCCGAACGTCCGACCGGGATACCTGGTGATCCCTGGCTTTTGAGTGGTCGTCTGCGGGCTCGGTGTCTGGTCGAGCGGTGTCCTTGTTCGGGAACTTGGAGCCGGCCGGTAGGCGTGGACTCCTGCTTAGAGAATGTCTGGGCCGTGGCCGCGATGGTCAGTCACCTGGTGAACAGGGATGTGGACCGACAGGAGCAATGACGATGGCATTGACGTTAGGGATCGACGTGGCTGTCCGGGCGGGGCAACGGTTCACGTTCCTGGCCGCGATCCGCGCGCACACCGGGTTCCCAAGGTCAGCCAGTCCTGCGTCAGCAAGGTCGAGTCCTCGATCACCAAGGCCGGGGATCCGCTGTTGCGTGAGATGCTGTGCACCGCTGCCGACCAGGCCCGCAGGGTCGATCCCCAGTTCGCGGCGAAGTACCAGCGGTTGATGGTCGGCGACCGGCACCACGAGTCCGCGATCTGTCATCTGGCCACCGATCTGGTCACCCGGATCGCCGCCTGCATGCGTACCGGCCAGCCGTACGCCTTGCGGCACGTCGACGGCACGCCGATCACCGAGGCCGAGGGCCGGGCGATCGTCAAGGCGCGCTACAAGATCGACCCGCGGCAGCGCGACAACGTCCGATACCAGCGGATGCGTGAGCGCCGCAAGCAGGCGGCGGGCCAGGAGTCCCAGGAGTCGCGATGCGCTCCAACAGCCCAGCCCGCCAAGACCAAGCCTGCGAGCCGCCATGTGGCTTGACCTCCGTTAGGAACTCAAGCACCGCCCCTCCACACCACCGGCGAACCGGGCCAAACGATCTCGCCCACACCACCCGCACCACCGCGAACCGACCCTCGGTCGCGTCGTCGAGCATCCGGCCGCGCCCCGCCCACTGCCCCCTCGCGACCCGAACCGCGAACCACCTTGTGCACCCCCGATTCACCTCACCAGTAGCGCTCTCCCGCAACATCCTTATCCCGATCGGCCATCGACGCCCCTTTGTCCTGTCGAGCCCGACACCGGGCAATACACTGCCTCCGCCCTCCCCGGCGTCGCTCCCGCACACTCCCATCCGGGCCTGCCCGGATAGGAGTCGAGGTCCGCGCGGTCAAAGATTCGGTGACCCGAAACCGGTGCGCCGAAAAGGCCACCGGCCCTCCCACGCCGCCCTGCACACCCCAACCACCGCCATCCAAGTATTCCGCGGCCTCGCCAATTCACACCGGCAGACAGTGTCAGAACCGAATAATTAGTGTTGGATATATCGGCAACAGTTTAAGGCTGGCTGCTGCGGACCCGGCGCATCGCCGCCGATCTCGGCGCCCGGCTGGGGCCGCGAAGGCCCACCGGACGCTGCCCCCGGTGCTGCGGCAGTCGCAGGCGGCCGATGTGACGGACGCCGCCGAATCGGGCGCTCAGCGGAACGATCCGATCGCCCTGCGCGACCGTCTCATCGTGGAACTGCTCTATGCAACGGGAATACGGGCGGGGGAGCTGTGCGGCCTCGACCTCGGTTCGGTCGATCGCGAACGGCGGCTGCTTCGCGTAATCGGCAAGGGAGACAAGGAAGCGCTCGGTGCCGTACGGAAAACCGGCCGCCGACGCCGTGGACCTCTGGTTGCACGTCGGCAGGCGCGCGGTCGCGACGGACAGTTCCGGGCTGGCGCTTCTCCTTGGCAAACGAGGGAAGCGTCTGGACCAGCGGCAGGCGCGCAGCGTCGTCCACGAGGTCCTGTCCGCGGTCCCCGGCGCACCGAACCTGAGCCCACACGGCCTGCGCCACACGGCGGCCACGCACCTCCTCGAAGGCGGCGCGGACCTGCGCGTCGTGCAGGAACTCCTCGGGCACGCGAGCCTCGCGACCACCCAGCTGTACACGCACGTGTCCGTGGCGAGGCTCCGTGCGGTGCACGATCAGGCGCATCCCCGGGCCTGACCCGGTTTGGTAGCGTCGCGCCACGAATCTGCAGTTGTTTCTGCACTATCCCGGGGTAAGTAGTTGACCGCGAAGATTTGGCTCGACCGCAGCCGTCCTGGCTGAACGATGGTGGCGGCGCCCCGGTGGGCGACACTGCGGCAGATCCGTGGGGGCGGCAATCCTGGGACGGTCCCGCCCTGGAGCCGAGCCGGCATCAGGTGACCAGTCAGGATCTGGTGGCGGATGCTCTCCTCGAACGGGCACGCAGGGCGCCGAGCCGAGGGTGGCGGCGCGGACTGCACCGGCTCACCGGGGGATCGGTGAATCCGGGGGAGTCGGCAGGTGAGGCGCGCGAAGCGGCACTGCTCGACCGCATCCGGCAGCCGATCCAGGGGGACTATCGAATTGCATTCCTGTCCTTGAAGGGCGGTGCCGGCAAGACGACGACCACGATCGGGCTGGGATCGATGTTCGCGTCACTGCGCGGCGACTGCGTGATCGCCGTCGACGCCAACCCCGACTTCGGGACACTCGCGCAGCGCGTGCCGCTGCAGACGCATTCGACCGTCGGTGATCTCATCGGGGCGGAGTCGACGATCCGGCGGTACTCGGATGTGCGGGCCCACACGTCGCAGGCGCCGAGCCGTCTCGAGGTGCTCGCGAGCGAACAGGACCCGGCGATCTCCGAGGCGTTCAGTGAGGACGACTACCGGTGGGCGATCGACATCCTGCAGGTGTACTACAACATCATCCTCACCGACTGCGGCACCGGCATCATGCATTCGGCGATGAACGGTGTTCTGCAACTCGCCAATTCCCTGGTGCTGGTGAGTTTGCCGGCAATAGACGGCGCCCGCAGTGCCGCCGCCACGCTGGACTGGTTGCAGCACCACGGTTACGGGCACCTGGTCTCGCGGACGGTCGTCGTGATCAGCGCCGCCCGGCCCGGCTCGAGCACGATCGACATGACGGAACTGACCAATCACTTCCTGCTCCGGTGCCGGGCCGTGAAGGTGGTGCCGTTCGACGAGCACCTCGCCGAGGGTTCGGTGGTGGATCTGGATCTGCTGCGTCCCGCGACGCGGAAGGCGTTCGTCGAACTCGCGGCGATGGTCGCGGACGACTTCCCGGAGTCGGCAGGCAGGCACGCCGTCGCGGAGTGGCGCTAGCCGCCGACGGGTTCGAGCCGTACCGGAGTCACGCGGACGAGTCCGAGCGGGTCGAGGTATTCGCGGTCGCGTCGAAGACCCCAGTGCAGGCACGCGGCGACGGGTGCGATGCAGCCCGGGTGTCCGGGTTCGAGCGTGCCGACGACGGTCCCGCGGCCCACGCGCTGTCCGGGGGTGACCCGGGCGGTCACCGGTTCGTACGTGGTGCGGAGCCCACCCGGGTGGTCGACGGAGACGACGGGCTTGCCGGCCACCGTGCCGGCGAATACCACCACACCCGCATCTGCGGACAGGACGGCCTCGTCGGGCACGCCACCCAGATCCACGCCGCGATGGCCGGGAAGCCAGTCGTGCTCGGGGTTGTCGAACGCCCGGACCACCCGCGGTCGTGGGTGCGGCGGCCAGTCGAAGTCGCCGCTCGGCGCGGCATCGGCGGGCGGGGCGACGAGCGCCGCGGCGGTCAGCAGCGTGGACGCCGTGGCCGTCGCCGTGAGCGCCCGCAGAATCGCCCCGAACTTCGTCATGGATGAACGATCCCGCACGTCCGGGTCGATGAACGGGCAGTGGACGAGGATGTGGATCGAATGCGCTTTGTCCACAGATCCCGCAAAACCCTTGCACGCGCGGCCGCGTTGTGGCAGGGGCGGTTAGGGCGTTCGGCGTGGAGGCCGTACACTGATCGAGCGGTCTGTGCTCCCACAGTCCGACTTCGCGCGCCCGCGCAGGTTATCGGCCATCGGCTGGTCTCGCATCTCGGTGTGAGTCCGATGGTCTGCGGGCGCCAGGGTGGAGCGTCTCGAGACGCTCTGCATCAACCGGCAATGAAAGAGAGATACACAGCCATGGCTGTCGTAACAATGAAGCAGCTGCTCGACAGCGGCACGCACTTCGGTCACCAGACCCGTCGTTGGAACCCGAAGATGAAGCGTTTCATCTTCACCGACCGCAACGGCATCTACATCATCGACTTGCAGCAGACGCTGACGTACATCGACAAGGCGTACGAGTTCGTCAAGGAGACCGTTGCCCACGGCGGCACCGTCCTCTTCGTCGGCACCAAGAAGCAGGCCCAGGAGTCCATCGCGGCCGAGGCCACTCGCGTCGGGATGCCCTACGTCAACCAGCGTTGGCTCGGCGGCATGCTCACCAACTTCACCACCGTCCACAAGCGTCTTCTCCGCCTCAAGGAGCTCGAGGCCATGGAGCAGACCGGTGGCTTCGAGGGTCGCACCAAGAAGGAAATCCTCATGCTCACGCGTGAGATGACCAAGCTGGACCGCACTCTCGGTGGTATCCGCGACATGGCCAAGGTCCCCTCCGCGGTGTGGGTCGTCGACACCAACAAGGAGCACCTGGCCGTCGCCGAGGCCCGCAAGCTGAACATCCCGGTCATCGCGATCCTGGACACCAACTGCGACCCCGACCTCGTCGACTACCCGATCCCGGGCAACGACGACGCCATCCGCAGCGCCGCCCTGCTGACCAAGGTTGTTGCTTCCGCAGTGGCCGAGGGCGTGCAGGCCCGTGCCGGACTGAGCGCCGACAAGGACGCGAAGCCCGAGGCCGGCGCCGGCGAACCCCTCGCCGAGTGGGAGCAGGAACTGCTCTCGCAGGCAGCGCCCGCCGCTGAGGCTGCGCCCGCCGCAGAGGCCGCTCCCGCAGCTGAGGCACAGGCGGCTCCGGCTGCCGAGGCCCCCGCAGCAGAGGCACCCTCCACCGAGGCCTGATCCGATGCACACGGCCCTGACCAGAGATCTTTTGGTCAGGGCCGTTTCACGGTCTGGTCCGAGTACTACCCTGACTTACGTCCCGACAGACATATGAGGAGGCTCGCTCACCATGGCGAACTACACCGCCGCTGACGTCAAGCGGCTCCGCGAGCTCACCGGCTCCGGAATGATGGCCTGCAAGAACGCTCTCGCTGAGGCCGAGGGTGACTTCGACAAGGCTGTGGAGCAGCTGCGCATCAAGGGCGCCAAGGACGTGGGCAAGCGTGCCGAGCGCACCACGGCCGAGGGCCTGGTCGTTTCCAAGGACGGCGTCCTGCTCGAGCTCGACTGCGAGACGGACTTCGTCGCGAAGAATGAGGACTTCCTGAAGCTCGCCGAGTCGATCGTCACGGTCGCCGCGGCAGCGAAGCCCGCCGACGTCGACGCGCTCAAGGCGCTCGAACTCGACGGCAAGACGGTCGACACCGTCATCCAGGAGCAGTCCGCGAAGATCGGCGAGAAGCTCGTCCTGAGCAAGATCGCCTCGTTCGACGCACCGGTCGCGGTCTACCTGCACAAGCGCAGCGCCGACCTGCCGCCCGCCGTCGGCGTCCTCGTCGAGTACACCGGTGAGGGCGACGCTGCTGCGGAGGCCGCTCGCGGTGCCGCCATGCAGGTCGCGGCGCTCAAGGCCAAGTACGTCACGCGTGACGAGGTCCCCGAGGACATCGTCGCCAACGAGCGGCACATCGCCGAGGAAACCGCTCGCGCCGAGGGCAAGCCGGAGCAGGCTCTGCCGAAGATCATCGAAGGCCGCGTCAACGGTTACTTCAAGGACGTCGTGCTGACCGAGCAGTCCTCGGTGCAGGACTCCAAGAAGTCCGTGAAGGCGATCCTCGACGAGGCCGGCGTCACCATCAAGCGCTTCGTTCGCTTCGAGGTCGGTGCTTCGAGCTAGTCGTGTGAGTCGTATGGCCCCGTCGGACGAGTGCGCTCGCCCGGCGGGGCCTACGTATACCGCCACCGTCCTGATGAGGCAGGATGAAGATGGCCGTCTGAATGGGTCGAGTTGGCGCGTGGGTGCGCTCGGCCGCTGTCGAAATCGACGAGTGCTGTGGAACTGAGGAGAGCAATGTCCGAACCAGCCAACGAACGTACGGGATTCCATCGAGTCCTTCTCAAACTCGGCGGAGAAATGTTCGGTGGTGGCAAGGTCGGCCTCGACCCCGACGTGGTGACCAAGGTCGCGGAACAGATCGCCGAGGTCGTGCGGTCCGGGGTGCAGGTGGCGGTGGTCATCGGCGGCGGCAACTTCTTCCGTGGTGCGGAACTGCAGCAGCGAGGTTTGGACCGCGCGCGTTCCGACTACATGGGCATGCTCGGCACCGTGATGAATTGCCTTGCTCTGCAGGACTTCCTGGAGAAAGAGGGCATCGACAGCCGCGTGCAGACGGCGATCACCATGGGACAGGTGGCGGAGCCCTACATTCCGCTGCGCGCTCAGCGTCACCTCGAGAAGGGCCGCGTCGTGATCTTCGGCGCCGGCATGGGCATGCCCTACTTCTCGACCGACACGACCGCGGCGCAGCGCGCACTCGAGATCGGCGCCGAGGTCGTCCTGATGGCCAAGGCCGTCGACGGCGTGTTCACCGCGGACCCGAACCTCGACCCGACCGCGACGATGTACACGCAGATCACGCACCGTGAGGTCATCGAACAGGGACTCAAGGTGGCCGACGCGACGGCCTTCAGCCTCTGTATGGACAACGAGATGCCGATCATGGTGTTCAATCTGCTGACCGAGGGGAATATCGCTCGGGCAGTATCCGGTGAGAAGATCGGAACGCTCGTCAAGTCATGACGCGAGTGACACGCTCGACACAGGGTTTTCTCGAAACAGAGGCAGTGACGAATCGATGCAGAACGACATGGAGGAACAGCCGTGATTGATGAAGCTCTCTTCGAAGCCGAGGAGAAGATGGAGAAGGCTGTCACGGTGGCCAAGGACGATCTCGGATCGATCCGCACGGGCCGCGCGAATCCTGGCATGTTCAATCGCATCGGAATCGACTACTACGGCGCGTTCACCCCGATCACGCAGCTCGCCAGCATCAACGTGCCGGAAGCGCGACTGGTCGTCGTCAAGCCGTACGAGGCCTCGCAGCTCGGCGCCATCGAGACGGCGATCCGGAACTCCGACCTGGGCGTGAACCCGTCCAACGACGGAAACCTGATCCGCATCTCCGTCCCCCAGCTCACCGAGGAACGCCGCCGCGAACTGGTCAAGCAGGCCAAGTCCAAGGGCGAGGACGCGAAGGTGTCCGTGCGGAACGTGCGCCGCAAGGCGATGGACGAGCTGTCCCGGATCCAGAAGGACGGCGAGGCGGGCGAGGACGAGGTCGGTCGGGCCGAGAAGGAACTCGACAAGACGACCGCCCGGTACGTCGCGCAGGTCGACGAACTGGTGAAGCACAAGGAAGCCGAGTTACTGGAAGTTTAGTCACGAGACGAGGAGTGGATCGGGGACAGTGACCGTGCCAGCAGAACACGGGACCCCAGGGGGACCCATCTCCGAGGGCGACCCCTCGGAACCGGTCTCCGAGGGTGCGCCTGCGCCGGAGGCGGCCCCGGCCGCGAAGTCGAAGGCCGGGCGTAACCTCCCCGCCGCGATCGGCGTGGGCGTCGGTCTCGGCGTCGCGCTGATCCTGATCCTCGTCTACGTGCCGCTGGTGTGGATCGGCGTGGTGGCCGTCGCGATGGCGGTCGCCACCTGGGAGGTCACCAAGCGCCTGCGGGAGACCGGGATCAGCGCCCCCCGGATCCCACTGCTCGCGGGCGGTCAGGCGATTCTGTGGCTCGGGTGGCCGTTCGGCCCGGTCGGGGTGCTCAGCGCCTTTGCGGGGACCGTGCTGGTCTGCATGGTCTGGCGGCTGTTCGACCACGGGCTGAAGGCGACACCGCAGAATTTCCTCCGGGACACCGCGATCACCGTGTTCGTCGCCTCCTGGATCCCGCTGCTGGCGTCGTTCGCCGTGCTGATGGTGTTGCAGGCCGACGGCGCCGGGCGGGTGCTGTGCCTGATGATCGGCGTGGTCTGCTCCGACGTGGGCGGCTACGCGGCGGGTGTGCTGTTCGGCAAGCATCCGATGGTGCCGGCGATCAGCCCCAAGAAGTCGTGGGAAGGGTTCTTCGGTTCGCTGCTGTTCTGTGTCATCGGCAGCCTGCTCACGGTCACCCTGATCCTCGACGAGAACTCGATGATCGGCGTGCTCCTCGGTGTCGTCCTGGTGGTCACCGCCACGCTCGGCGATCTCATCGAATCCCAGGTCAAGCGAGAGCTTCGCATCAAGGACATGGGCACCCTGCTTCCCGGGCACGGCGGCATCATGGACCGTCTCGATTCCCTGCTGCCGTCGGCGTTCGTGACGTGGCTGGTGCTCACGGTCCTCGTCTGACCGCCCTGCCGTGACCATTCCCAGCCCGAACATCTGGCACTGGCCGGAGTGGTACGAGGTCGAGAATCGCGCCCAGGACGTGGACGGGGCGATCTTCCGGCACCTGCGCGGGGCCGTGGACTGGACGGGCGGCATCGTCGCCGACGTGGGCTGCGGCTCCGGCTTCCACCTCCCGGTCTTCGCCGAGTCAGCGGCCAGGGTCTACGGAATCGAACCGCACTCGCCGCTGCTGGAACGTGCCCGCACCCGCGTGGGGCACCTGCCGAACGTCCGCGTGATCGACGGCTCGGCCGAGGGCATACCCCTCGGCGACGCGAGCGTGGACGTCGTGCATGCGCGGACCGCCTATTTCTTCGGTCCCGGCTGTGGCCGCGGAATCTGCGAGGCGATGCGGGTGCTGCGTCCGGGCGGCGCGCTCGTGGTGGTCGATCTCGATGCCACGGCCCATCCCTACGGCGAGTGGATGCGGGCCGACCTGCCGCAGTACAACCCGGCGACCGTCGAGGCCTTCTTCGCGGCGCAGGGGTTCGGCCTCATGCGCGTGGAGACGCGATGGCGATTCCCGGACCGGGAAGCGCTGCGCGGAGTCCTCGGTATCGAGTTCACCAAGAAGACGGCATCGAAGGCGTTCGCGCAGACACCCGGCGTGGCTCTCGACGTGCGCTACCGCGTGCACGTCCGCCGAAAGCCCGCCGGGCTGGAGATGCTCTGACCGGTGTCGTTACCGCGGTGCGATGTGGAAGAGCTGTGCGAGTGCGTTGATCTTCTTGGCCTTCGCCAGCTTGGGTAGGTCACTGCCGTCCCGCACCCGGGAGCCGTCCTCGCCGAGGTCCGCGATCACGTCGCGCGCCCATTCGGCTTCGGCCGGGGACGGGCTCAGTGCGTCGTTGACCGGGGCCGTCTGCGCGATGGTCATGCACAGCTTCCCGGTCATGCCCATCGAGAGGGTCAGCGCCGACGCGCGGACCAGGGCGTCGACGTCCGTGCCGAGGGTGGGGCCGTCGATCGGCGGTGCGATCCGGGCGGCCCGGCTGGCGACCGTCAGCCGGGAGCGGGGATAGGCCATCGCCAGCGGCGAATCGTCCATCCCGGTGTCGCGACGGAAGTCGCCGCTGCCGAACGCGAGCCGGAACGTGGCCTCCGTCCGGGCGATCTCGGGTGCCGCCTCGAGTCCCATCGCGGATTCGACGAGGGCGAGCACCTTCGTGCCCTCGGGGAGCCGCTCGGCGGTGGCGTCGACCTGCATTCCACTCTCGGTCTTGGCGAGCATGACGCCCTCGAGCCCGGGAACACCGTTCAGGGCTGCCAGATCGTCCGCCCAGTAGGGGGTGGTGGCGTCGTTGATCCGCACCCACGCGCGGCGGTTCTCGCCGAGCCAGGCGACGACGTCGGCGCGCGCCCGGGGTTTGCGGTCGGGGGTGACGGCGTCCTCGAGGTCGAGGATCACGGCGTCGGCGGCGCTGGCATGGGCCGCCTCGAAACCCTCGGGTTTGCCGGCGGGAACCAGCAGCCAGGATCGTGCTTGTTCAGCCGCGATACGCGGTGCCACAGTCGTCTCCATGTCGGCCTTCACAGTCGTGCCGTTCCGGTGATATCCACGACAGTAATTCTGCTCGCTCAGTGTCTGCGCAATCCACTTGCGTAACTAATGTTCAGTTAGAAATTACTGTTCAGGCGCCGCTGCCGGTTCGCTGCCCGACGGATCTGGATGATGCGGACCCCGCCCGCGAGGGCCATGATCACCGCGCCTGCGATCGCCGCGAACAACAGTGTGACGCCCAGCGGGAGGGTGAATTCCCAGGCGAACATTTCGAGGGTCACGCTGTCGAGGTTCTGCAGGATGAACACGAGAAGCAGTACCAGAACGACGATTCCGATCACCAGACCGGTCCACGTGGCGCCCACCCGGGTGTGCTTGATGCCCTTGCGGCGTGCGACGTCGGGATGCTCGGCGCCGGCCGGTGTCGTGTCGGAGTGCGGCGGGTCGGTGGGCACCGGACCGGTGCTCGGACCATGGTGTGCCGGAACGTCCGGAGGGAAGTTCGAGGGGTCGTCCGGTGTTGTCGACATAAGTTGATCTTCACCCACCTCGGCGGGTTCCGCATGCGCATCGGGCGGCGAAACGACGTCGATCAGGCATCCGCACGACAACGACCCCCGAATCAATGGGACAATGGAGAAACTATGGCTGTCTCGCTTCCCCTCGTTTTCACCGCGCCCCGGCGTGGGATGCCGCCCAAGCATCTCGCGGACCTCGACTCCGCCGAGCGGCGGGAGGCCGTCAAGGAGCTGGGTCTGCCCGGGTTCCGGGCCGACCAGCTGGCCCGGCAGTACTACGCGCGGCTCGAGGCGGATCCGGAGAAGATGACCGATCTCCCCGCCGCCGTGCGTGAGCAGGTGGGCGCGGCCCTGTTCCCGACGCTGCTCACCCCCGTCAAGCACCTGGCCTGCGACGGCGGAGACACCCGCAAGACGCTCTGGAAGGCGAACGACGGGACGCTGCTCGAAAGCGTCCTCATGCGCTACCCCGACCGCGCGACGCTGTGCATCTCCAGTCAGGCGGGATGCGGAATGGCGTGCCCGTTCTGCGCGACCGGTCAGGGCGGGCTGCAACGCAACCTGTCGACCGCCGAGATCGTCGACCAGGTGCGTGCGGCCGCGGCCGCACTCCGCGACGGTGACGTCCACGGCGGTCCGGGCCGGTTGTCGAACGTCGTCTTCATGGGGATGGGGGAGCCGCTCGCCAACTACAAGCGAGTGGTCGCCGCCGTCCGTCGCATCACGTCACCCGCCCCCGACGGTCTCGGGTTGTCGCAACGCTCCGTGACGGTGTCGACGGTGGGTCTGGCGCCCGCGATCCGCAAGCTCGCCGACGAGGACCTCAGCGTGACGTTGGCCGTGTCTCTGCACACCCCGGACGACGAACTGCGCGACACCCTCGTGCCCGTGAACAACCGCTGGTCGGTGGCGGAGGTCCTCGACGCCGCCCGCTACTACGCGGACAAGTCCGGCCGGCGCGTCTCGATCGAGTACGCGTTGATCCGGGACGTGAACGATCAGCCGTGGCGCGCCGACCTGCTGGGCAAGAAGCTGCGCAAGGCGCTCGGACCGTTGGTGCACGTGAATCTCATTCCGCTGAACCCCACACCGGGCAGTGAGTGGGACGCGAGCCCGAAGCCGGTGGAGAAGGAATTCGTCCGGCGCGTGCTGGCGCAGGGTGTGTCCTGCACCGTGCGGGACACCCGCGGCCAGGAGATCGCGGCCGCCTGCGGGCAGCTCGCCGCCGAGAACTGAGCGTCTGCCGAACAGGCAGAAACGACGAACCCCTCGCCCGAGTGATCGGGGCGAGGGGTTCGCTCGTGGTTCGTGTTACCGGGGCTTGCGCCGCAGGACGATGTCGCGAACGAGGATCAGGACCATCAGGGCCGCGCAGCCGATCAGCCACAGGTCCTCGACCAAGCCGGTGTGGTTGCCGATGATCATGAGCAGCAGGAACACGGCGAAGAACCATCCGAAGAACCGGAACGTCTTCGGCGCCTCACCGCTCCAGCCCCATGCCGCCGACGGGACCTCCGCGGTGTCGATGTGTGCGGCCACGATGGGGTCGCTGGACGAGGGCTCCAACTGGGTACCGGCCACGATCGATCCTCCTGCAGATTCGGTTGCGCTACTCGACATATCGTGACATACGACTGCCCGTCGTATGTAGCGGGGCCATCCGTGGCGGACCGTCCGCATTTCATCAGGAACAATGGGTGGGTGGATGAAAACAGGCCCACTCGCGTCCTGCTGCTCGGCAGCACAGGTTCGATCGGTACCCAGGCGTTGGAGGTGGTGGCCGCCAATCCGGACAAGTTCACGGTGGTGGGACTCGCGGCCGGCGGCGGAAACGTCGAACTGCTGAACCGGCAGATTCGTGAGACGGGTGTGTCCTCCGTCGCAGTCGCGGATCCGCGGGCGGCCGCATCGCTGGATCGGCCCGGCGTGCTGAGTGGACCGGACGCCGTCACCGAACTCGTGCGGACCACGGAAGCGGACGTCGTGCTCAACGCGCTCGTCGGTTCGCTGGGACTGGAGCCGACCCTGGCCGCGCTCGAGTCCGGTGCGCGGCTCGCCCTGGCCAACAAGGAGTCGCTCGTCGCCGGCGGCCCCCTCGTCACCGCAGCGGCGGCCCCGGGACAGATCGTGCCGGTCGACTCCGAGCACTCCGCGCTGGCCCAGTGCCTGCGGGGCGGCAGCGCGGACGAAGTGGATCGGCTGGTTCTCACCGCCTCGGGCGGACCGTTCCGCGGCTGGACGGCCGATCGGCTCGAATCGGTCACACCCGAGCAGGCCGGTGCCCACCCCACGTGGTCGATGGGGCCGATGAACACGCTGAACTCCGCGACACTCGTCAACAAGGGCCTCGAACTGATCGAGACCCACCTGTTGTTCGGCGTCGACTACGACCGGATCGACGTCACCGTTCACCCGCAGTCCATCGTGCACTCGATGGTCACGTTCACCGACGGGTCGACGCTGGCGCAGGCCAGCCCACCCGACATGAAACTCCCGATCGCCCTGGCGCTCGGCTGGCCGCACCGGGTGGCCGGCGCCGCCGCAGCCTGCGACTTCAGCACGGCGTCCACCTGGGAATTCGAGCCACTCGACTCGCAGGTTTTCCCTGCCGTCGACCTCGCCCGCGAGGCGGGCAAGGGTGGGGGATGCCTCACCGCGGTCTACAACGCTGCGAACGAGGTCGCGGCTCAGGCATTCTTGGACGGGATCATCCGGTTCCCGCGCATCGTCCGCACCGTCGCCTCCGTGCTGTCCGAGGCGGACGAGTGGTCGGCGCCACCGGCTACCGTGGAAGACGTACTGGCCGCCGACGGCTGGGCACGTGAGCGAGCACGTCAGCTCGTGAAGCAGGAAGGCTAGAACTGCATGGTGTTCGCAGTGGGCGTTGTTCTCTTCGCCCTCGGGATCGCGCTGTCGATCGCACTTCACGAAGCGGGGCACATGTGGGTGGCGCAGGCCACCGGCATGAAGGTCCGCCGGTATTTCATCGGTTTCGGACCCAAGATCTTCTCCTTCCGCCGCGGTGAGACCGAGTACGGGCTCAAGGCGCTTCCGCTCGGCGGGTTCTGCGACATCGCCGGGATGACGGCGCTGGACGAACTCGAACCGGACGAAGAAGACCGGGCCATGTACAAGAAGCCGACCTGGAAGCGCCTCGCGGTGATGTCCGGCGGCATCGGCATGAACTTCGTCCTCGGGCTCGTGCTGGTCTACGTCCTCGCCGTCGGGTGGGGGCTGCCCGACCTCAACCGGTCCACCGACGCGGTCGTCGGCTCGGTCGGGTGCGCGGCGCCGACCCAGGGTCCCGGCCCCGACTACGCCCTGTCCGAGTGCACCGGACCGGGCCCCGCCGAGCAGGCGGGCATCAGGACCGGCGACGTCATCACCGCGGTCGACGGCAAGGACACGCCCTCGTTCGCCGACGTGGCCGCCGCCACGCGTTCGCTGTCCGGTCCGGTGGACTTCACCATCGAGCGGGACGGCGAAGAGCAGACGATCGTCGTCCCGGTCCAGCAGGTGCAGCGCTGGGTGCAGGAGGAGGGGGAGAGCGAACCTCACGAGGCGACGGTCGGCGCGATCGGCATCGGCGCGACCCCGAGCGTCGTCGAGCACTCGGCCCTTTCGGCGGTGCCCGCCTCGTTCGAGTTCACCGGCGACATGTTCGTGATGACCGCCGAGCGGCTGGTGCAGATGCCGAGCAAGGCCGTCGACCTGTGGCACGCGGTGACGGGCGGCGAACGCGACCCGGAGACTCCGATCTCCGTGTACGGCGCCAGCGTCATCGGCGGTCAGATCGCCGAACAGGGCATCTGGGAAGCGTTCGTGCTGCTGCTCGCGAGCCTGAATTTCTTCCTCGGGATGTTCAACCTCCTGCCGCTGCTGCCGCTCGACGGCGGGCACATGGCGGTCACCGTGTACGAGCGGGTCCGGGACTGGTTCCGCAGCAGGCGCGGCCTTCCCAGCGGGGGGCCCGTCGACTACATGAAACTTCTGCCCGTCACCTATGTGGTGATCGTCATAGGCGGCGCATACATGCTCCTCACCCTGACCGCCGACATCGTCAACCCGATCAAGCTCTTCCAGTGATCGCTAAACTCGGACTTGAAGCTACGAAAGAAGGCACCCACGTGACCAGCCCTGTCGGATTGGGTATGCCCGAAGGCCCGGCCGCCGTTCTCGCACCCCGCCGCAAGACTCGCCAGCTCCAGGTCGGAACTGTCGGAGTCGGCAGCGACTTCCCGGTATCCGTGCAGTCGATGTGCACCACCAAGACCCACGACGTCAACGCCACCCTGCAGCAGATCGCCGAACTCACGGCGTCGGGCTGCGACATCGTCCGTGTCGCCTGCCCGCGGCAGGAGGACGCCGACGCGCTCGCGACCATCGCGAAGAAGAGTCAGATCCCGGTCATCGCCGACATCCATTTCCAGCCCCGGTACATCTTCGCTGCCATCGAGGCCGGCTGCGCGGCCGTCCGTGTGAACCCCGGCAACATCAAGGAGTTCGACGGACGCGTCAAGGAGGTCGCGAAGGCCGCGGGCGACGCAGGCATCCCGATCCGCATCGGCGTCAACGCCGGTTCCCTCGACCCGCGGCTGATGCAGAAGTACGGCAAGGCCACGCCGGAGGCGCTCGTCGAGTCCGCGCTGTGGGAGGCGGGACTGTTCGAGGAACACGGGTTCGGCGACATCAAGATCTCGGTGAAGCACAACGACCCGGTGATCATGGTCGAGGCCTACCGGCAGCTGGCGGCGCAGTGCAACTACCCGCTGCACCTCGGGGTGACCGAGGCCGGTCCGGCGTTTCAGGGCACGATCAAGTCGGCGGTGGCGTTCGGTGCGCTGCTGGCGGACGGCATCGGCGACACCATCCGGGTGTCGCTGTCCGCCCCGCCCGCCGAGGAGATCAAGGTCGGCACGCAGATCCTGCAGTCGCTGAACCTGCGACCCCGGAAGCTCGAGATCGTGTCCTGCCCGTCGTGCGGGCGCGCCCAGGTAGACGTGTACACGCTCGCCGACGAGGTCACCGCCGGTCTCGAGGGCATGGAGATCCCGCTGCGCGTGGCCGTCATGGGGTGCGTCGTCAACGGTCCCGGTGAGGCCCGCGAGGCCGACCTGGGTGTCGCGTCCGGCAACGGCAAGGGGCAGATCTTCGTCAAGGGCAAGGTCATCAAGACCGTGCCGGAGGCGCAGATCGTCGAAACCCTCATCGAGGAAGCCATGCGGATCGCCGAGGAGATGGAGGGTGATGCGACGTCCGGATCACCCGTCGTGACGGTCAGCTGAGTCGGCGCAGGCAGCGGGCGACGAAACGTCTCCCGTTTCCGGCGAGTTCATGGCAATCTGGTGGGCAGGTCCACTAGCTGACAAGGTTGGGTAGATGCTCAAGCTCCTCGGTGCCAAACAGTTGAGCAGTCGGGACGCAGCACACGTGCTTCGCGTTCTCGACGCCGATCCTGTCGCCGCCTGCATGGTTGCCGCTCGCGTAGAAGAGGGCGGCATCGATCCCCGGATGATCCACGGAGAGTTGTGGAGTCGGGGCGGGCCGCTTGAGTCGTTGTGCTTCTCGGGCGCGAATTTCGTGCCGCTGCGCGGCAGCATCGACGACATGCGGGCGTTCGCCGACCGCGCCTGTCGCACCCCGCGCATGTGTTCGTCGCTGGTCGGCCGGGCCGAACTGACGCTGCCGCTGTGGGAGATGCTCGAGATGGATTGGGGGCCTGCCCGCGAGGTCCGGCCCGACCAGCCGCTGCTGGCGCTGGCGAGTACCCCGCAGTGCCGCCCGGACCCCCTGGTCCGGCAGGTGCGGATGCACGAACTCGAGCAGTACCTGCCTGCCGCGGTCGCGATGTTCATCGAAGAGGTCGGCATCGATCCGCGCGCCAACGACGGCGGACGAGGGTACCGGCGCCGCGTCGCCAACCTGATCGCCGCCGGCCGGGCGTGGGCCAGATTCGACGACGGTCAGGTGGTGTTCAAGGCCGAGGTCGGCTCGGTGTCCTCGCGGGTGGGGCAGATCCAGGGTGTGTGGGTGCATCCGATGTATCGCGGGCACGGGTTCGGGGCGGCGGGTACCGCGACGGTCGCGGAGGCCGTCATCGCGGAGGGCCGCATCGCCAGCCTCTACGTCAACAGTTTCAACACGGTGGCCCGCAGCGCGTACGCGCGCGTCGGCTTCAGCCAGGTCGCGACGTTCGCCACAATTCTTCTGGACTGACTCGCTGTCCGCTTACCGGGTCGGCGGTGTCCGCCGACATAGCATGGGCGGCGATGAACCTGCGGCCATATTCTCGCTTACGCGTCGTCCAGTCGATCGCCCTGTGCGGCGCCGCTGTGCTGACGGTGGGTCTCACGGCGTGCACGCCGAGACCGGACGGTCCGGAACCGGCCGCGCAGGCGTTTCTGACGGCCTTCGCCGAGCAGGATTCGGAGGAGGCCGCCGATCTGTCGGATCGTCCCGACGTCGCCCGCCAGGCCCTCGAGTCCGCGTGGACGTCGCTGCAGGCCGAGTCTCTCGACGCCCGGACGACGGACGTTCACGTCAGCGGTGACACGGCCACCGTCGGGTACACGTACGAGTGGCATCTGCCGAAGGACCGGGTGTGGACGTATTCGGGTGAACTTCAGATGGGGCGGCGCGGCGGCGACTGGGCCGTGCGCTGGAGTTCCACCAACGTCCACCCCCGGCTGGGGGACCGGCAGACTATGTCGCTGCGTTCCACGGCCGCCCCGCGGGCGCGGGTCAACGAGCATTCGGGGTCGGACGTCCTCGTCCCCGGCGTGGTGTACCGCGTGAAGTTCGATGCGGCGCAGTCGGGCAACGTGATCGGCAGTGCCCAGTCCCTCGCGTCGGCGCTCGCCACGTTCGACAACACGCTCACTGCGCAGTCGATCGCCGAATCGGCGACGGCGGTCAAGGGCGACTACCTCGTCACGAGGCTGCGGTCGGACGACTACGAACAGGTCGCCGGCGTGCTCGGCGCCATTCCCGGTGTGAGTGTGTCCGACGAGGCGGATCTCGTGGCCACCGACCGGAACTTCGCACCCGATCTGGTCGGTCAGGTGAAGAAGACCGTGATCGACGAGGTCGACGGCAAGGCCGGCTGGAGTGTGGTGACGGTGAACCAGAACGGTGTGGACACGGACGTGCTCACCGAGACGGCGCCGCAGACTTCCCCGTCGTTCTCGATCAGCCTCGACCGTCCCATCCAGATCGCCGCGCAGAACGCCGTCAATGCTCGCACCGACCAGACGATGATGGTCGTCATCCAGCCGTCGACCGGCGACGTCCTGGCCGTCGCGCAGAACAAGGCCGCGGACAGGGACGGTCCGGTCGCGCTCACCGGCCTGTATCCGCCCGGTTCGACGTTCAAGATCATCACCGCGGGCGCCGCGATCTCGTCGGGGATCGCGACACCCGACACGATGGTGCCGTGTCCGGGACGCATCGAGATCGGTGAGCGCAGCGTTCCGAACTACAACGAATTCGCGCTCGGCACCGTGCCGATGGCCACGGCGTTCGCCCGCTCCTGCAATACGTCGTTCGCGAAACTTGCCAGCGAGATGCGTCCCGACGCACTGTCGGTCGCTGCGTCGCAGTACGGAATCGGCCCCGACTACGAAGTGGTGGGCCTGCCGACCGACTCGGGGTCGGTGCCGCCTGCCGAGGATCTGGTGCAGCGAACCGAGGACGGATTCGGTCAGGGCAAGGTGGTGGTGAGCCCGTTCGGGATGGCGTTGGCCGCCGCGACCATCGCACACGGTTCGACGCCCGTGCCGCGGTTGATCGCCGGACGGGAAACCACGATCGACGGCGAGCATCCGCAGATCAGCCCGGAGATGGTCGACGGGCTGCGCGGAATGATGCGTCTCGTGGTGACGAGCGGTACCGCGGAGCGGATCGAAGACCAGGGCGAGGTGTACGGCAAGACGGGTGAGGCCGAGGTCGAGGGCGGTTCGCACGCCTGGTTCGTCGGCTACCGCGGCGATCTCGCGTTCGCGACGCTGGTGGTGCGCGGCGGCAGTTCCGACAACGCCGTCGCCGTCACCCGCGACATGTTCGCCGCGCTGCCCGAGGGGTACTGACGCGGGCCGCTGTCCACCGATCGGGGGACGCGGAATTCATCCTGGTCAGGGGCTGATCGGTGGACAGACGCTGCCGCCGGTGCGGTCCATAGTTGGTTGCAGACGGAAGAACCCGCACAGTCGGGATCGAAAAGCCAACGTGGACAGGAAGTCGGACCATGACCATCAGTGCAGAAGTGAACGGCCTGGAGACAGCGAACGGTACCCGGAGGGTGTTGTTCGTCGGGCGCCCGGGCGCCGGCACCGAGCTGACGCGGTGGGTTGCGTTGCGGCAGTGGGCTTCCGACCGCGGAATCGAATCGATCAGCGATTGTGAGGGTGACGTCGTCTGCGCGATCGTGACCGAGGACGTCCTGGACGGACTCTGCTCGCCGTCCGATGCGATGGCGATGCAGCTGGCGCGGGCTCGAGGGGTGCCCTGCGTCGGCGTTCGCGACGCACATGTTCTCGAGGATGCGGTCTGACATGGGCTTCGAGATCATCGAGCGCGGCGAGACCCTGGTGGCCGGTCTGCCCGTGCGAAGCCCCCAGCGCGCGTTGGGGAAGCTGAGCGACCCTCGCCTGGACCGCGCATGGACGAGAGTGCTCCACCACGAGGTCGGGGGGCCGCTCGCCTCCACCTACATCGACTTCGCTCCCGACGTCGAGTCGTATTACACCCAGATCGTCGGGTACGAGTGTGCGACGGTGGACGACGCCACGCGGGGTCACGTCATTTCGCGGATCCCGCCCGGCACGTACGCCAAGTTCTCCTCGCGGGGAATGTTTCCCGACGTGATGCTGCGGCTGTGGGCGCAGGTCAGCGAGGCGGAGACGAACGGCGACATCGAGCGGACGTACACCGGTGACCTCGAAGCGTATCCCCACGCCTACGCCGTGGACCTGTACATTCCGATCCGCGTGGACGAGTCCGGGGCGCCGTCGAGTGCGATGGGTGAGAAGCGATGATCGAGATCGTCAAGCGGCAGGCCGAATCGTTTGTGGGCCTGACCATTCCCGAAGGCAAACCCGGGCGTCCCGGGCCGGGCCGGGAACTCGTCGACTACACGGTGGAACGGATCAGGGATCGGGGGATCTCCGAGATCTTCGTCATCTACGCGGCGTCCCCGCCGCCGCGCACGTTCACGGTGGTCGTCGGATATCCGTGCGATTCGCCCGACAAGATGGAGCCCGGCGACGTCCTGGTCGGCGTACGTGCTGGCTATTTCGCCCGATTCTGTTGCGAGGACGAATCGGAACCGGATGCGCTCGCCGAGACGTGGAGCGTCGCCGACTACGCGGCGGCGCGCGGCCGGATCGAACGTGCTTTCACCGAGGACCTCGAGGTGCATCATCCGGACGGGTCGGTCGATCTGTTCCTCTCACTGCACTGAGCGGCGACCGGGCGGGTCACTCGTGCTCGGCGAGTTTCTCGGGGTCGATCCGGGGCCCGCCCTTGCCGAGCCTCTTGTTCACGAGGACGGTCCCGGCCCACAGCACGACACCGATTCCGAGGAGAACGCCCGCGATCTGGTACTGCACCGCGGGACGGTCGGCGAAAGGAGTGACGAGGAAGCCACACGTGAGGGCGCCGATGATCGGAAAGATGGTCGGCACCCGGAAATGCTTGTGCTCCACCGGCTGTTTGCGCAAGACGAGCACGGTGATGTTGACGATGGTGAACACGCCCAGCAGCAGCAGCGCGGTGGTGCCGCCGAGTTCGGGGACCTCACCGACGAACGTGATGAGGCCGAACGCGAGGATCGTGGTGAAGACGATGGCAACGTACGGTGTGCGCCGCGTGGCGTGAACCTTGCCGAGCGGGGGAGGCAGGACGCCCTCGCGGCTCATGCCGTACAGCAACCGGCTCGCCATCAGCATGTTGATCAGTGCCGTGTTGGCGACGGCGAACATGGTGATGAACGCGAAGATTCCGATCGGGAACCCGGGCGCTCCGGCCTGAACGACCTTCAGCAGCGGAGTGTCACCCTCGCCGAGCTCGCTCACGGGTACGAGGGCGATCGCGGTGATCGACACGAACACGTAGATGCAGCCGGTGATGATCAGGCCGGTCAGTAGGACCTTGGGGAAGATGCGGCTCGGTTCCTTGCATTCCTCGGCCATGTTGACCGAGTCCTCGAACCCGACCATCGCGAAGAACGCCAGGGCGGTTCCCGCGACGACCGCGCCGAGTGCGGATCGGTCGCCGGTGTCGAACGTTGCCACCCGGGAGAAGTCGCCGTCGCCGACGCCGAGGGCCCACAGCCCGATCATGATGATGATCAGGAGACCGGACAGCTCGACGCAGGTGAGTACGACGTTGGTCTTGACGCTCTCGCTGACCCCGCGGAAGTTGACGAGACCCACCAGCGTCATGAAGCCGAGACCGAGCAGGGTGATGCCGATCCCGGTGGAGAAGTCGAGGTCGAATGCCTCCACGAAATTGGCGGCGAACGCCCGCGACGCCGTCGATGCGGACGTGATTCCCGAGCACATCACCGCGAACGCCACCATGTACGTGAGGAAGTGCACCCCGAACGCCTTGTGCGTGTACAGCGCGGCGCCCGCGGCCTTCGGGAACTTGGTGACCAGCTCCAGATAGCTGAATGCGGTGATGATCGCGACGACGAACGCCACCAGGAACGGCAGCCACACCGCGCCCCCGACCTGATTGGCCACCTTTCCGGTGAGCGCGTAGATACCGGTGCCGAGGATGTCTCCGACGATGAACAGCAGGAGCAGCCCTGGGCCCATCACCCGCTTGAGGCTCGGCTGTTCGGGCGAATTCGAATCTGGTGCATTCGAACTCGTGGCGTCCGCTGTCGATCCCATGATCCACCGCCTTTCGCTACCGCCTGCGTCCCTCGTTCGAGAAGACTGTGTTCGCTAGGGGAGCAGCCCGAGCCTGCGCGCGGTGACCACCGCCTCGTGCCGCGACCGTGCGTCGAGCTTGCTCATGGCACTGCGCAGGTAACTCTTGACCGTCTCGGGTCCCACCGAGAGGCGCTGTGCTGCTTCGCTGTTGGTGCATCCCAGGGCCACGTGGGACAGGACGTCGATCTCACGTGGGGTGAGGTGGACGCCGGGGTCCTCGTCGCCGCCGTCGGCGTCCGGACGCAGAATGCCCGCCAGTCGCTGCGACAGCCCGCGGAGACGGGCCTGCAACGAGGTGTCGGCGACGGTCTGTGCCACACTCCGCAGCTCCGCGTGGATGTCGCGGAGCTCCTCGGTGGTGGCGCCGCCGGCACCGCCCACGTCGAGCGTCTTCATCATCTCGAGGCGGCGATCCACCTCGTCCCGGATGGCGATCTCGGTGCCGAGGCGCCGGGATGCCGCGACGACGATGTCGGCGGTGCGGTCGCCGATCGGTGCGCAGTCGCGGATGGCGGCGTAGAGCACGGCGCGCGAGCTGCCCCGCACCATGACCGGCACCGCGAGGATGGACCGGAGTCCCTCACTGAGGACGGGCCGGTCGTAGTGGTGGGTAATGGTCGAGGAGCGGCCGTAGTCGTTGACCGCCACCGGTGTGCGCTGGGCGACCACGCGGCCACCGAGACCGGAACGCGAGGGGATCGCGAGGCCCTTGAGGTTGTTGGTGCGAGTGCCGACGAACTCGCTGAGGTGCAGTGTGCCGTCCTGGACCTCGCCGCCGAACAGGACCGGCGCGACGCCGTGAGCTGCGATGGAGCGCAGCTCACCCCGAAGTGCGTCCCCGTCCCGAGGGCGCAGCAGCGACGGTGCACGAGCAACCAAGTCGGTCACCCCTTTCCGGGGGTAGTCACAGCGGTCTGTGAGCTAGATCATAACCGTAGTGAGTTCGGGCGACGGCCCGACCATCTGTCACGGGCCATGAGAGCACAAGGAGTACCGCATGACCACCGATCCCACCGCACGCGTGCGTGAGCTGCTGGACCAGTACGACACGCCGACGGCGTCCGCCGCGGAGCTGCTGTGTGATCGACACCCCGCCGACGACGTGGCATTCACCGTCGTCGAATCGGATCTGTCGTCGACGGACCTCACCTACGGCTACCTGCGCGAGCAGTCGACGCGATTCGCCGCCGCACTCGCGGACCTCGGCGTCGAGCCGGGTGACCACGTCGCGACGCTGATGGGCAAGTCGGCCGAACTGGTCGTCGCGCTGCTCGGCATCTGGCGGCGGGGTGCCGTCCACGTTCCCCTGTTCACCGCGTTCGCGCCGCCCGCGATCGCGTTCCGGCTGGGTGCGAGCGGGGCGAAGGTCGTGGTCTCCGACGCCAACCAGCTGGACAAGCTGAATCCCGGGGAGGACATCCCCGCGGACGCGTCCTGGCAGGTCGTCGTCGTGGGCGGGGCCGGCGCCGACGCGCTCGACTTCGCGACGCTCGTGGAGTCGCACGACGCCGCGGATGCGAAGGGGGCGGCCGTCACGGTCGGCGGTGACGGACCCCTCGTCCAGTTGTTCACCAGCGGCACGACCGGCACACCGAAGGGGGTGCCCGTCCGGCTGCGGGCCCTCGCGTCCTTCCACGCCTACCTGGAGTTCGGCCTCGACGTCCGCAAGGACGACGTGTTCTGGAACGCCGCCGACCCCGGCTGGGCCTACGGCCTCTACTACGCCCTGCTCGGACCCCTCGCCGCGGGCACCCGCAGCATCCTGCTGCACGCCGGATTCTCCGCGCCCCTCACCTGGCAGGTGATGGAACGCTTCGGCGTCACCAACTTCGCCGCCGCGCCGACGGTCTACCGCAGCCTGCGGGCCGACCCCACGCCGATCCCCGAGACGGTGACACTGCGACGCGCGTCGTCGGCGGGTGAACCGCTCACTCCCGATGTGATCTCGTGGGCCGAGGCCAACCTGAACGTGTTCGTGCGCGACCACTACGGCCAGACCGAGCACGGCATGTTCATCGCCAACTCCTGGGCCGACGGACTGCGGGAAGAGGTGCGCGACGGGTCCATGGGCAAACCGCTGCCGGGGTGGGCGTGCGCCGTGCTCGAGGACGACTCCGACGCGATCGCCCCGCCGCGGACCCCCGGCCGGGTGGCGATCGACACCCTGGGCAGCCCGCTGATGTGGTTCACCGGCTACGTCGACGCCCCGGAGAAGACCGCGCAGCGGTTCACCGCCGACGGTCGCTGGTACCTCACGGGCGATGCCGGGCAGACCGACGAGGACGGCTTCTACTTCTTCTCCGCCCGCGACGACGACGTGATCATCATGGCCGGCTACCGGATCGGGCCCTTCGACGTCGAGAGTGTGCTCGTGATGCACGACGAGGTCGTCGAGGCTGCGGTCGTCGGGATGCCCGACGAGTTGCGGGGTGAGGTGCTCGAGGCGTTCGTGGTCCTGCGCGACGGCGTCGACGGGACCGACGAACTGGAGGTCGAGCTGCAGACGCTGGTGAAGAAGAAGTTCGCGGCGCACGCCTACCCGCGCACCGTGCACTTCGTCCCCAACCTGCCGAAGACCCCCAGCGGCAAGGTGCAGCGCTACCTGCTCCGCCAGAAGTAGGCCCTCCGGGCCTGTGCGCCTTTCCGGTAGCTCCAGCTACCAGAAAGGCGCACGGGTGCGTCAGCGCCTGCGGAGGCGGCCGACGACCAGCAGGGCGAGGAGGGTGACCGCCAGCAGCAGGGTGGTGTCGGCGGCGGCGAGGAACACCTGACCGCGGTCGGTGAGCCCGAAGATGCTCACCGGCAACGTCTTCCATGTTGCCGGGTACACCATCACGGTGGCGCCCAGTTCGCCCATCGACAGCGCGATCGACAGGCCCGCGGCGGCGCCGAGCGCTGGAAGCAGGAGTGGCAGTGTGATCCGCAGCAGGACGCGGGTGGGACCGGCGCCGAGGGATTCGGCCGCCTGCCGGTAGGCCGGGTCGAGCCGGTCCAGTGCCGCCGACACGGCACTGAACGTGAAGGCCAGCACGAGGATCGTGTGTGCCAGGATCACGATCCACTTGGTTCCGCCGAGCAGGAGCGGTCGCGAGTTGAACGTGATCAGCAGGCCCAGACCGATCGCCACGGACGGGATCGCGATCGGCAGGTGAAAGACGGCGTCGGTGGTGCGGCGCAACCACGTCGGCGCCTCCCGCGCAGCGAGTGCCGCCCACGTCCCGACCGCCAGCGCCAGCGCGCCCGCGACGAACGCCGTCTGTAGGCTGACGGTGAGGCTGGCGAGATTCTCGTCGGACAGCGCCGCCGCGAAGTTCCGGCCGCCGAGGTTCGAGGGCAGTGGGCCCGTCCAGGATCCGGCCAGCGCGGCAGCGATCACGGTGACGATCGGTGCCGCGAACACGACGGTCACCACCAGGGCGAACAGGCTCAGGGTCAGCGCCCTAGATCTTGTCGTCCACAGCAGCACGGCTGCCTCCCGTCAGCTTGGCGAACACGAATCGGTACGTGCAGTACAGGGTCAGCGACAGCGCCACCTGGATGGTGGCGATCACGGCGGCGCCCGGCAGGTCGAACGTGACGATGCCGCGCGTGTAGATCAGGACGGGCAGCGTCACCACGTCCTTGGCGCCCGTGAACAGGACGATGCCGAACTCGTTGAGGGTGAGCAGCAGCACCAGCGATCCACCCGCCAGCAGTGCGGGCCATGCCTCGGGCATCACCACGGTCCGGAGTACCCGCAGCGGCGACGCCCCGAGACTGGCGGCGACGTCGAGTTGTTCGCGGGGGATCTGGGTGAACGCGGCGAGCAGGGGGCGGACGACGAACGGCGTGAAGAACGTGATCTCCGCGGCGATCACCCCGAGTGGGGTGCCGAGGAAGTTCAGCGGTCCGTCGGTGTCGCCGGTGATCCGCGCGATCAGCGCGTTCACTGCCCCGGCCGTGCCGTAGAGGAACGTGAACGCCAGCGTGATCAGGAACGAGGGCAGCGACAGCACCGCGTCGATCAGCCGTCCCACGACCTTCGATCCCGTGAACGGGACGAACGCCAGCACGAGCGCCAGGAACGTGCCGAGGATCAGGCAGCCGACGGTGGAGAGGGCGGCGATCTGCACCGTCCGCCACAGCGCGGTGCGGAACAGTTCCGACCCGAGGACGCCGGACCAGTTGTCCAGACCCGACCCGGTTTCGGAGTCGAGGGATTCGGTGAGTACCCGGGCCATCGGGTAGGCGGCGAATCCGAGCACGAGTAGCAGGGGTGGGAGCGTCCACGCGATGCCCCGCCACCGGACCGGCTCGGGGCGGGGTGGGGCCGCGGCGGGCGGACGCTCGAGTGTCGCGGTCATGTCGCCGGCACCAGGACGCTGCCGTCGGACGGGAACTGCACGCCGACGACGGTGCCCGGAGGGCGCTGGTCGTGCCCGGGCACGTCCGCGTCCACCTGCACTCCCTCGAAGTCGTCGACGGCGAGCGTGATCCGCGTGGTCGATCCCCGCCACACCGTCGAGACGATCCGTGCCGAGAACGAACCCCGCGCGCCGGGCGCCGTCAGCGTCACCGCATGCGGGCGGACACACAGGAACGCGGGCAGGTCCGACTCCCATTCCACGTGCCCGATGTCGGGTTGAGGGGCGGTGGCAGTGACGGGCACCCCTCCGATCGACACGAGCGCCGACGTCCCGATCACCCGGGTGACGGTGCACGGCAGCAGGTTGGCACCGCCGAGGAATTCCGCGGTGAAACTGCTCGGTGGCCGCTTCCAGAGGTTCTCGGCGGTGTCGATGTCGGCGAGCCGGGAGTTCCGCATGACGGCGATCCGGTCGGCCAGCGCCAGCGCCTCGCTCTGATCGTGCGTGACGTAGAGCATCGCGGTGTCGGGCAGGGCCGCACGCAGTCGCGAGAGCTCACCGAGCATGCTCTCGCGTAGTTGTGCGTCCAGCGCGGCGAGTGGTTCGTCGAGCAGCAGGACTGCGGGCCGGATCGCGAGGGCCCGCGCGATCGCGATCCGCTGCTGCTGTCCGCCCGACAATTCGCGGGGCAGGCGTTTGCCGTAGGCGGCCATGCCGACCATGTCGAGGGCCTCGGCCACCCGCGCGCCGATCTCCGCGCGTGGCACCCGTTGGCAGCGGAGGCCGAACGCGACGTTGTCGGCCACCCGCATGTGCGGGAACAGCGCATAGGACTGCACGACGACGCCGATTCCCCGTTTCGCGGGCGGTAGGTCGGTGACGTCGCGGGATCCGAGCCGCACGGAACCCGAAGTGGGGCGAACGAATCCCGCGAGCGCCGCGAGCGCGGTCGACTTCCCGGAACCGCTCGGGCCGAGCAGGGCCACCGTCTCACCGCGGCCGACGCGCAGGTTGAAGTCGATCAGGGCGTGGGTGACGCCCTTGCCGCGGCCGTAGCCCACGGTGACGCGGTCGAACGTGATGGCCGGCGCGGAGAAGTCGGTGGCTCCGCGGACCGCGGTGGTGTGCGACGGGTGTGCCCGCCTGGCTGGAAGTCCCGACACGATCAGCTCCCGGTGGCCTTCTGGTACGCGGCGACGTCCGAATCGAGTTCGGTGAGTACGTCGTTCCAGTTCGGCGACCACACCTGGACCCCCTGCAGTGCCCGTGCCGGGGCGCTCTCGCCCGCCGCGGCGCGCACGTCCTCGCGGACCGGCATGCCGAGCGCCTCGTCGGCGACCGTCTTCTGCGACTCCTCGGAGAGCAGGAACTCCATCAGCTGCCTGCCTTGCTCGCTGCGGGGCGCCCCCTTCGCCAGACCCATCACGTACGGCAGGGCGACGGTGGTGCGGGTGCCGTCGGCGGCAGCGGGGAAGAAGAGCGCGAATTTCGAGCCGTCGTCGGCGATCGACGTGAGGTTCATCTGCACGTCACCGTTGGCCACGAGCAGTTCGCCGTTGCTGACCTTCGGCTGCAGCTTGCCGGTCGAGGACGACGGTCCCACGTTGTTGGCCTGCAGCTTCGCGAGATAGTCGAGCGCGCCCTCCTTGCCCCTCAGATGCTGGAGGAGCAGTAGCACCGCGGTGCCGTCACCGGCCTGGCCGGGGCTGGAGTATTGGATCTTGCCCTCGAACTGGTCGGACAGCAGGTCGTCCCAGGTCCGGGGAGCAGGTGAGGCCGCCGGGTTGGCGATGAAGGACAGGTAGTTCTCGACGACGGGAACGTAGTGACCGGCGGCGTCCTTCTCCGCCGCGGGAACCGCGGAGGTGTCGACACCGCTCGGAACGAGGAGTCCCTGGGAGTCGGCCTTCTGGATGAACGGCGGCAGCGTGACGACGACGTCGGCCTGTGGGTTCGACTGTTCCTTCTCGAGACGGGAGACGACTTCGCCGGATCCGGCCTCGACGAGGTTCACCGCGATTCCGGTCTGTGCGGTGAAGGCGTCGAAACGCGACTGGTACCAACCGGATAACCCGTCGGCGCTGTACACGGTGACCGTGTCGGTGCCCGAATCGGCGGCGGTGCCGGTTCCGCCGCAGGCGGTTCCGAGGGTGAGGAGGGCCGCGGCCAGCGCGGCCGCGACGATCCGGGGACGAAGACGCATGGGGTGTTCCTAACGATGAGGGGACTGTGAAAAGGAGCTTGCCGTTTGGTCTAGACCATTGGGCCACCGCGTGGAGAACGGCAGGTGAACAATTGGTATAGACCATTTTTCGGGTACGCTCGGCCGCATGAACGACGACGGCAGCGCGTCCGGAGAGTCCGTGCTGATCGATACTGTCGGGGCGCTGTGGTCGCTGCGCGGCGTCTACGACGGCGAGGCGATCGACGAACTCGACCACGCCCTCCAGTCCGCGGGGCGGGCAATGGACGACGGCGCCGACGACGAGTTGATCCTCGCCGCCGCACTGCACGACATCGCCCGCAGTCCCGCGCTCGGGTTTCCCGACGACTGCGCGCACGATCGCGAGGCACGTGACTGGCTCACGCCGCGATTCGGGGAACGTGTCGGGTGGCTCGCCGGGGCGCACGTCGCGGCCAAGCGCTATCTGGTGTCCACCGAATCTGGTTACGCGGCAACGCTGTCCGACCAATCGGTGGCCACGCTGGAAAAGCAGGGCGGTGCCGCCGTCGACGCCGAGTTCACCAAGCATTCCTACTGGCCCGACGCCGTCCGGCTCCGGCGTTACGACGACGCCGCGAAAATTCCCGGGGCGCAGGCCCCGAGCGTCCACGACGTGATCGCCGTCGCGCGCAGGGTGCGGCTCGCGGTGTTGCCCACGCCATGACGGAAACGCCGAACGTCCCCAAGTACTACCGGGTCCGCACCGAACTCGAGTCGATCCTCGCCGAACTCGAGGTGGGGGACGCGATCCCTGCGGAGCGGGAACTGGCCGTCCGGTTCACGGTGTCCCGCGAGACGGTGCGGCAGGCCATCCACGAACTGCTGGTCGAGGGTCGCGTCGAGCGTCGCGGCCGCGGCACCGTCGTCGCCAGCCCGAAGCTCGTGCAACCGCTGTCGTTGCGGTCCTACACCGAGGGTGCGGTCAGCCAGGGCCGGGTGCCCGGACGCGAACTGGTGACGTTCGAGGAACTCGGCGCCGACGCGGATCTCGCCGAGGGGCTCGGTCTCGCGTTCGGAGCGCCGGTGATCCACCTCGAACGCGTCCTGCTCGCGGACGACGAGAAGATCGGGCTCGAAAGCACCCATCTGCCCGCCGACCGGTTCGGGGCGATGGCGCGCCGATTCGATCCGGGTACCTCGCTGTACGCGGCGATCCGCGAGACCGGCGTGGTGTTCGCGTCGGCGACCGAGCGGATCGAGACCGTGCTGGCCTCCCCGCGGGAGGCCGCGCTGCTCGACTCGACCACCGCGATGCCGATGCTGCGGCTCCATCGCGTCTCGCTCGACACCGACGGCGTGCCGATCGAACGGGTGCGTTCCCTCTACCGCGGCGACCGGATCGCCTTCCTCACCACACTGCGGGAGTGACGTCGACGCGCCCGACGGGTCCGGAGGCGCCCGGGCCGTGCACGGGGCTAACCTGGTACCCATGTCTGTCCGCACAGCACTGAGCCCCGGAACCGTGTCTCCCGTCCTCGCCGTACCGGCGGGGATCGAGCGTCCCGAGTACGCGTGGAAGCCCACGGCGAAGGAAGGCAACGAGCCGTGGGTTCAGACCCCGGAGACCATCGAGGCCATGCGGGTGGCGAGCAAGATCGCCGCCCAGGCCCTGCAGGAGGCCGGTAAGGCGGTGGCGCCGGGTGTCACCACCGACGAGCTCGACCGCATCGCGCACGAGTACATGATCGATCACGGCGCCTATCCGTCGACGCTCGGCTACAAGAGTTTCCCCAAGTCGTGCTGCACGTCGCTGAACGAGGTGATCTGCCACGGCATCCCCGACTCGACGGTGATCCAGGACGGCGACATCGTCAACATCGACGTCACCGCCTACATCGGCGGCGTGCACGGAGACACCAACGCCACGTTCCTCGCCGGGGACGTTGCCGAGGAGAACCGGTTGCTGGTGGAGCGGACCCACGAGGCGACGATGCGCGCCATCAAGGCCGTCAAGCCGGGCCGCGCGCTCAACGTCATCGGCCGCGTCATCGAGTCGTACGCGCACCGCTTCGGCTACGGCGTGGTCCGCGACTTCACCGGGCACGGCATCGGCACCACCTTCCACAACGGACTCGTCATCCTCCACTACGACGAGCCCTCCGTGGACACGGTCATCGAACCCGGCATGGTGTTCACGATCGAACCGATGATCAACCTCGGCGACATCGGCTGGGAGATCTGGGACGACGACTGGACCGTCGTCACCAAGGATCGCAAGTGGACGGCTCAGTTCGAGCACACCATCGTGGTCACCGAGACCGGCAACGAGATCCTCACCCTGCCTTGAGCGAGGGCCGGTGGAAGGGCGCCCTGCTCGTCGCCGGCACCACGTCCGACGCGGGCAAGAGTGTGCTCGTCGCGGGACTGTGCCGGATGCTCGCGCGGCGAGGTGTCCGAGTGGCGCCGTTCAAGGCGCAGAACATGTCGAATAACTCCGTCGTCACGCTGGACGGCGGCGAGATCGGCCGGGCGCAGGCCCTGCAGGCCGCGGCCTGCGGACTGGAGCCGAGCGTCCGCTTCAACCCCGTGCTGCTGAAACCGGGTAGCGACCGCACGTCGCAACTGGTGGTGCGCGGCCGCGCGGTGACGTCCGTCGGAGCCCGCGACTACATCGAGCACCGGCAGCACCTGCGCGCGGTGGTGGCCGAGGAACTGGCGTCGCTGCGCGCCGAGTACGACGTGGTGATCTGCGAGGGAGCGGGCTCACCCGCCGAGATCAACCTGCGAGCGACCGACCTCGCGAACATGGGGCTAGCCCGGGCCGCCGACCTGCCGGTGGTCGTCGTCGGCGACATCGACCGCGGTGGAGTGCTCGCCCACCTGTTCGGCACCGTGGCCGTACTCGCACCGGAAGACCAGGCGTTGATCGCGGGATTCGTGATCAACAAGTTCCGCGGCGACGTGTCGTTGCTGGGGCCGGGCCTCGAGCAGTTGACGGCCATGACGGGACGTCCGACGCTCGGGGTGATTCCCTTCGCCGAGGACCTGTGGCTCGACGCGGAGGATTCGCTCGGTGTGGTGGGGGATGCCCCGGTCGGACGTCCGGCACCACCGATCGGCGACGACTGGCTGCGGGTGGCCGCGATCCGCCTGCCCCGCATCTCCAATTCGACGGACGTCGAGGCGCTCGCGTGCGAACCCGGGGTGTCGGTGCGCTGGGTCACCGACCCGTCGCGGCTCGAGGACGCCGACCTGATCGTCCTGCCCGGAAGCAAGTCGACCGTGTCGGATCTGGAGTGGTTGCGCCGCAACGGCATCGCGGATGCGATCGCCGTGCACGCGAAACGCGGCGGTCCGGTGCTCGGCGTGTGTGGCGGTTACCAGATGCTCGGTTCCGTGATCGTCGACGACGTCGAATCCGGCCGGGGCGCGGTGCCGGGCCTCGGACTGCTCGACCTCGAGGTCGAGTTCGCCCCGGACAAGGTGCTCGCGCAGGTGCGCGGCGACGCCCACGGAGTTCCGGTGTCCGGGTATGAGATTCATCACGGCCAGGTGCGGCGCAACGGCGACCAGCCGCTGCTCCACGCGGGCAGCGGCGCCGCGGAAGGCAGTATCCGCGGCGCCGTCTACGGCACGCACTGGCACGGACTGCTCGAGACCGACCGCTTCCGCCGGCTTCTGCTGGACGACGTGGCCGAACACGCGGGGAGAACCGGTTTCGTCACCGCGCCGGACACGGATGTCGCCGCGATCCGGGCGGCTCAACTCGATCTGCTGGCGGACCTGGTGGAGCAGAATCTCGATCTCCGCGCCCTCGCGGACCTCCTCGGCGCGGGCGCCCCGGAAGGTCTCCCGGCCGTCGCGTCGACCCTGGTGCGCTAGGCCGTCGCGCGGCGGACGAGCGCCCACGCCGCGACTATCCCTGCCGCCGCGGCCAGTGCCGGAAGCCACACCAGCGGCACCGACCGGGGCACGTCCGCAAACCAGTGGCCGATGTCCGGCCACCACTGCTGCCACGTGATCACGAACGCGGCGGCGCCCGCGGCGAGGAGAGTGCCGACGCCGAGCGTGAAGAGCCCCACCACCCGCCACCGGTGATGCAGTGCGCCCAGGAACATCCCCGCCGCCGCGGTCAGCGACAGGAAGGCGAAGTCGGCGCCCAGCTGAATCGCCGGGTCGGACGTGAAATAGTTGGGTATCGCGAACATCCGCATCCCCACACCCCAGCCGCCGGTGGCCTCCTCGATCAGCGACAGTCCGTAGAGCATCACCCCGAACACGAGAACCTGGACGGCGGCGACGATCAGGGTGGCCGCGAAATAGTCGCGCCGGGTGACGCTCATCCCCAGTGCGAACGGGAACGTCTGTGTCATGGCCTGCAGGTAGAACGCGAGGGCGATCCCGAACAGGGAGAAGACGCCGCCGGTGAAGTTGGTATCGCTGCCGGTGTCGCCGACCATCGCGAAGATGGCCGCCGCGATCGTGAACGACGCGACCAGCACGCCCAGTGGCCACGCGACGAGCAGGGGCCAGGCGACGGTGTGGATGCGGGAGACGGTCAGGACCCGGGTTGTCATCGTGCCTCCTCCTTGGTGGCCGTGGTGCTGCGGACCACGAGTTGTTGAAGGCTGAGCGGCTCGAAATGCAGGCCGTCGTCCACCGCCCGGTCCCGTTCGGAGTCCGACAGGCTGGCCTGCACGGTCGCCCGTTCGTGATTCCCCAGCGATTCACGGTGCAGGACAGTCTTGTTCGAGGTGAAGTCGGCGACGAGCGAGGCCAGGCCGGAGACGACGACGGCGCCTTCCCGAAGCGCGTCGGTGTCCTCGTCGAGGACGATCCGTCCCTTGTCGATCAGGATCACGTGTTCGATCAGGTCGCTGACCTCGTCGATGAGGTGTGTGGAGAGCACGACCGTGCGCGGGTGTTCGGCGTAGTCGGCGAGAAGCCGGTCGTAGAAGAGGTGCCGTGCCACCGCGTCGAGGCCGAGATACGGCTCGTCGAACAGGGTGAGCGGTGCGCGGGAGGCCAGACCGACCGTCACACCGAGCGCGGACGTCATGCCCCGCGACAACTTCTTCACCTTGCGGCACAACGGAAGATCGAAATCCTCCAGCAGTGTCTGTGCGAGTTCCTCGTTCCAGTGGGGGAGTAGGTGCCGTGCGGTCGCGAGGACGTGCCCGACCCTGAAGTCGTCCGGGTACTTCTGGCTCTCCTTGACGAAGCAGACGTCGGTGAGTACCCGGGAATTCTCGTGCGGGGCCTGACCGAAGATCTCGACCACACCCGAAGTCTGGAACTCCTGCCCGGTGAGGATCTGCATGAGCGTGGTCTTGCCGGCCCCGTTTCGGCCGAGGAGGCCGTAGATCTTGTTCTCCTGCAGGGAGAAGTCGATCCCGTCGAGTGCGACGAAGTCGCCGAATCTCTTGCCGAGGCCCCGCGCCGAGGCGACCGTCTTCGTGTCGAACGCTGTGCCGATCATCGTGCTCCCTCCCGTTGGTCGAGCATGGTCTTGAGTTCGGCGATGCTGACGCCGAGTTTGTCCGCCTCGGTGACGAGCGGATCGATGAACTGGCGCGCGAACCGCTCGCGTCGCCGGAAGCGCAGCGCGTTCCGGGCGCCGGAGGTGACGAACATTCCGATTCCCCTCTTCTTGTAGAGGATCCCGTCGGCGACGAGCTGATTCAGTCCCTTGGCTGCGGTCGCCGGGTTGATCCGGTGAAAGGCGGCGAGCTCGTTGGTCGACGGCACCTGGCCTTCCTCGGGAAGGGTTCCGTCGATGATCGAGTTCTCGATGAGCTCTGCGATCTGCTGGAACAGCGGTCTGCCGTTGTCGATCATCGACGCCCGACCCGCCGGTTGATCGGTTCATTACTCATGTAATGAACCATAGAACCAGGGAGGTCCGAGCGCAAGACGTCGCCGATCGCGTAGTTTTTAGCCCATGGAACTGACGCACGTGGCGGTGGGAAATGGAACCTGCACGGTCCGCATCGACGGACCGGAGAGCAAACACACCGTTCTCCTGCTACCGGGGGCCGGCGACGGACCGGATGTCTACGACGGCGTCTGCGAGCGCCTGCACAATTCCGATCTGCGCACGATCGTGCCCGAGGACATCACCGGTCTCGACGAGACGACGATCATGGCGCTGCTCGAGGAACTGAAGGTCGGGTGGGTCAACCTCGTCGGCAGCCGGGAAGGAGCCGAACTGGCGTGGTCGCTGGCGGCTCGCCAGTTCGGACGCTTCGCCAGCCTCGTGGTCGCCGACCGGGGGCATCCGGCCGCACCCGACGGCGCCGGTGCGGTTCGCGGATCCGACTGCCCGCCCGTCGAACTCCCCACGACAGTGATGATCGGCAGCCCCGACCGGCGTGCCGAGGCGGACGCGAGCGGACGCTTCGTCTACTCCGACTTCCGCGTCGTTCAACTCGACGACGTCACCAACGTCCCGGCGGCCGCGGCGGCCGAGCTGGCCACCGAGATCGTTCTCCGCACCAGCCCCTGGTAGATCCCGGCCCCACGCCGAGCACGACCGTGCTCAGCGTGGGGCGTACATGATGACGGCCATGCCCAGCAGGCAGATCAGGGCGCCCGAGACGTCCCAGCGGTCCGGGCGGAAACCGTCGGCCACCATGCCCCAGATCAGCGAGCCCGCGACGAACACCCCGCCGTACGCGGCGAGGATGCGGCCGAAGTGGGCGTCCGGCTGCATCGTCGCGACGAACCCGTATGCCCCGAGCGCCGCGACACCGGCGCCGATCCAGATCCGGCCCCGGTGCTCGCGGACGCCCTGCCACACCAGCCAGGCGCCGCCGATCTCGAACAGCGCCGCGACTGCGAACAGCGCGACGGACTTGGCGACCGTCACTCGGCCGGTAGGTCGAGGCCGAGGAGAGCGTTCTCGACGACCTCGGGCAGCGCCGGGTGGATCCAGTACTGCCCCCGCGCCATCTGCTGCGCCGTCAGCCCGAAGCTCATTGCCTGGATCAGCGGCTGGATCACCGTGGACGCCTGGGCGCCGATCACGTGCGCACCGAGCAGCCGCCCGGTGCCGCGTTCGGCGATCACCTTGCACAGGCCCTCGTCGTCCTCCATCGCCCACCCGTAGGCGACGTCGCCGTACGCCTGCACCTTCACCGTGATGTCCCGGCCCGCCTCCCTGGCCTCGGCCTCGGTCAGCCCGACGTGCGCGATCTGCGGGTCGGTGAACACGGCGGCGGGAACGAACCGGTGGTCCGCGGCGCGCAGACCCGACGTGTCCTTCCACGCGTCCTGCAGGAGATTGTGCTGAACGACTCGCGCCTCGTGATTGGCGACGTGCTTGAGCTGGTACGGCGAGGAGACGTCACCGAGCGCGAACACGCCTTCGGCACTGGTCCGTTGGTAATCGTCGACCACGACGCGTCCCTCGTCGTCGAGGTCGATGCCACCGGCGGCGGCCCCGATGGCGTCCCCGTTCGACTGCCGCCCGGTCGCCACCAGGAGAACGTCACCCGAGACGACGGTGCCGTCCTCGAGTTCGACCGCGACGCCGTCACCGTCGCTGCGCACGGCTGCGACGGCGCTGCCGCGGTGCACGTCCCATTTCTTCTGGGCGAGATCCGTGAACCGGCGGGAGACGTCCTCGTCGAGGTGCCGCAGCAGGTGAGAGCTACGCGCGATCAGCGACACCCGGGTGCCCAGCGCGGAGAACACGTGTGCGAACTCGGCGGCGATGTATCCCGCACCGATGATCACCATGCGCTCGGGCAGCTCCGGCAACCGCATGATGTCGTCGTTCGTGTAGTACCGCACGCCGGATTCCCGGACCACGTCGGGGATGATCGGGCGGGATCCGGCCGCGATCACCACCTGATCGGCGGTGACGACCTCCCCGGTTCCGGTGTCGAGGGTTCGTGGGCCCACGAACGTCGCGTGCCCGCGGAACAGCGTGGTGTTCGGGCTGTCCTCGGCGCGGTAGCGCTCCCCGCCGGCCGAGATCGGGTCGATGCGGCCGAAGACCCGTTTGACGATGTCCGGCCAGCGCACCCCCTCGAGCTCCGCGTCGACGCCGTACTTCGCGGAATTGCCGACCGTGCGGGCCACCTCCGCGGCGTAGACGAACATCTTCGTCGGGATGCAACCCACGTTCAGGCACGTCCCGCCGAACGTGCCCTCCTCCAGGATCGCGACCGTCTTGTCCGCGAACCGATCGTCGGGCAGCGAGTTGCCGGACCCCGAACCGATGATCGCCAGATCGAAATGTGTCATCGGTTGGCCTCCGCGGCGTTGTGGCCGTGCAACCAGTCGAGCCAGAGGTCCACTTCGGCGAACGCCTCCGCCCGGGGCTGGTCGGCGGACAGGAACACGTCGTGCCGGGCGCCCGCGATGGGCACGATCGTGGTGCGGTCGCCGAGGCACCCCGCCCAGCGGGCGATCTGCCGGACGTCGAGGACGGCGTCGGCCGTGTCGACCCTGGGGTCGTACCGCGGCGCGAAATACGACGCCTTGGATCGGAGGACCAGGGCGGGAACCCCGATGTCGAGACCCCGGTGCAGTTGGGCATGGCCGCGGCGTACCGCGCGCAGCCACCCGAACGTGACCGGGAAACCGCTCAGCGGCTTCCAGTCGAGGTTGTAGTTCCAGATGCCGTTGCCCTCCACGTGCAGGCTCACGCCGTATGTGTCGAGCCCGGTCTTCGGGATGATCGACTTACGTTTGACGCGCCCGAGCGCATCGACGGCCACCGTCCCCACGTTCCGCAGGTACGACGGACCCTGCAGGTCGAACCACGGGCTATTGAGGATGACCCCGCTGATGCCGAGTGCGGCGGTGCCGCCCGGCTTGCGCTGCAGGCGGTGCAGCCACAGCGGCAGAACCAGACCGCCCGTCGAATGCGCGACCAGCAGGACCTCGCCGTCACCGGTCTGTTCCCGGACCTGGCGCAACGCCTCGTTCAGTTCGGCGTCGTAGAGTGTCAGATCGGAGACGAAGTGCGGCGTCTGGCCCGGTTCGAGCGAGCGCCCGCACTTGCGCAGATCGAGTGCGAAGAACGCGTAACCCTGTTCGGCGAAGTGCTCGGCCAGGTGCTTCTGGAAGAAGTAGTCGGTGAATCCGTGGACGTAGAGCACGGCGCGGCCGGTCTTCCTCGTCTCCTGCGCGGGCTGGTAGCGGATCAGCGTCGCCTTCACCTCGCCCTCGCCGTCGGGGTCGGTGCCGAGAGGGATGGTCAGCTGTTGATAACCGTCGCCGAGAACGTCGGGAGCCCATGTAGTCACAGATCACAATCTAATGTGCGATTCGGGGGCGCGGGGAGGCGCACAATTGGGGCAGGTGATTCTCGCTCATACGCGCGGGTAACCTATCCGGCGAACACGGCAGGCGTATGCGCGTACGGCTATGGACAAGGAAGTCGATACTCCAGTGTCAGATCAGAATGCGGTAGAGACGAAAACGGATGTAGTGCTGGTGGGCGCGGGCATCATGAGCGCGACGCTGGGGGCGATCCTGCGTCAGGTGCAGCCCGATTGGTCGATCACCACATTCGAGCGGCTCGACGCAGTAGCCGCCGAGAGCAGCGACCCGTGGAACAACGCGGGCACCGGCCACTCCGCGCTGTGTGAGCTCAATTACACCCCGCAGAACGCCGACGGCACGGTGGACATCACGAAGGCCGTCAACGTGAACGAGCAGTTCCAGGTGTCGCGGCAGTTCTGGGCGCACGGCGTCGAGAGCGGTGTGCTGACGCAGCCCAAGGAGTTCATCAACCCCATCCCGCACGTGAGCTTCGTGCACGGCGAAGCCAACGCGAAGTACCTGCGGGCCCGCTACGACGCCCTCGCCGGTCACCCCCTGTTCGCGGGTATGGAGTACATCGACGCCCCCGACGAGTTCACCCGTCGCCTGCCGTTGATGGCGAAGGGCCGCGACTTCAGCGATCCCGTCGCTCTCAACTGGACCCAGGACGGCACCGACGTCGACTTCGGCGCCCTGACAAAGCAGCTTCTCGGTTACGTCGGCGCGTCCGGCGGCGTCGTCCACTTCGGGCAAGAGGTCACCGACCTCACCAAGCAGTCCGACGGCACCTGGGTGGTCAAGGTCACCAACCGCCGCAACGGTGTGAAGAAGGTCGTGCGCGCCAAGTTCGTGTTCGTCGGCGCCGGTGGCGGTGCGCTGCACCTGCTGCAGAAGTCCGGCATCGAGGAGGCCAAGGGCTTCGGCGGGTTCCCCGTGAGCGGCGCGTTCCTGCGCTGCACCAACCCGGAGCTCATCGACCAGCACCGCGCCAAGGTCTACGGCAAGGCCGCCGTCGGCGCGCCGCCGATGTCTGTTCCGCACCTCGACACTCGCGTGATCGGCAACAAGCCCGGACTGCTGTTCGGCCCCTACGCCGGCTGGTCGCCCAAGTTCCTCAAGCAGGGCCGCGTCACCGATCTGCCCAGTTCGGTCAAGCCGAACAACCTGCTGTCGATGCTCGGGGTCGGCGTCAGCGAACTCGGTCTCGTCAAGTACCTGATCAGTGAGCTCGCGATGTCCGAGGCCGGCCGGATCGAGACCCTGCGGGAGTTCGTCCCGAAGGCGCTCGGCAAGGACTGGGAGCTGATCACCGCGGGCCAGCGCGTCCAGGTCATCCGTCGAGCCAAGGGCAAGGGCGGTGTCCTCGAGTTCGGCACCGCGGTCGTCAACGCCGCCGACGGCAGCATCGCCGGACTGCTCGGCGCGTCGCCGGGTGCGTCCACCGCGGTGCCCGCCATGCTCGACGTGCTGCAGCGCTGCTTCCCGACCCAGTACGAGTCGTGGAAGCCGAAGCTCCAGGAAATGGTTCCGTCGCTGGGCATCAAGCTCTCCGACGACACGGCACTGTTCTCGCAGGTGTGGGACTGGACGTCGAAGGTGCTCCAGCTCGACACCAGCAAGGTGGAGGACGCGTCGGTCGCGGTCTGATGCACCGCCCGGCCCGGGTCCACGGGCGCGCACACTTGCCGGTGCTGTGCGATAGTTGCCTGTCATGACGGCAACTGCAGCACTCAAGCGTTCGTGGGCACTCGATCTCGACAACAAGACGCTCTACGAGTTGCTCAAGCTCCGCGTAGAGGTCTTCGTCGTCGAGCAGGCGTGCCCGTACCCGGAACTCGACGGCCGTGATCTGCTGGTCGAGACCCGCCACTTCTGGCTGGAACAGGACGGTCAGGTGGTCTGCACCCTCCGGCTCCTCGAGGAGCACGCCGACGGCACCACGTCGTTCCGCATCGGTCGGCTGTGCACGTCGCGGCCGGCGCGCGGTCAGGGACACACGACGCGTCTGCTGCGCGCCGCGCTCGCCGAGGTCGGCGACGCGCCGTGCCGCATCAACGCGCAGACGTATCTGGTGGACATGTACGCCAAGCACGGTTTCAAGCCGGACGGCGAGGAGTTCGTCGAGGACGGCATCCCGCACGTCCCCATGCGGCGCGGCGGCGGTGCCGCCCATGGTGTCGGCGGCGGTGCCGCCCATGGTGTCGGCGGCGGTGTCGCGTACGAGGTGGCGGAGGCGGCCCCGTCGAACGCCGGGCAGTAGGCCCCGACTAGGGTCGTCAGGTGAATGTCCGCGGGGAAGTCCTGTTCGAATCAGGCGCGGTCCCGCCACTGTGACGGATCTCTGACCGGCTGCCACCACCCTGGTTGCCGATCCGGTCTCCCAGCCAGATTGCCGCGGCGTTCGTACCGGCCAAAGCTCTCGGCGAGGAAACCGGGACGTGAAGGGATTGCAGCGTGCGTACGGATCGTGAAGTGGACCAGGTTCGACCCGACTTTTCGTGGGGATTCCCGTTCAGCGCGGTGGTCGGTCAGGACCGGTTGCGGCTGGCCCTCATCCTCTGCGCGGTCCATCCCGGTATCGGCGGCGTCCTCGTCCGCGGTGAGAAGGGGACGGCCAAATCGACGGTGGTCCGCGCTCTCACCGCGCTGCTGCCGGCGGTGCACGACGAGCACGGGACCCGCCCGGCGCGACTGATCGAACTGCCGGTCGGAGCCACGGAAGACCGCGTCGTCGGTTCCCTCGACCTCGAGAAGGTCCTGCGCGACGGTGAGCGCGCGTTCCAACCCGGACTGCTGTCGGCCGCCCATCAGGGTGTTCTCTATGTCGACGAGGTCAATCTTCTGCACGACCATCTGGTCGACGTGCTCCTCGACGCGGCGGCGATGGGCCGCGTCCACATCGAGCGTGACGGCATCTCGCACTCGCACGCCGCGCGGTTCGTGCTGGTCGGCACGATGAATCCTGAGGAGGGCGAGCTCCGGCCGCAGCTCCTCGACCGGTTCGGGCTGGCCGTCGACGTCGCTGCGTCGCGGGAGGTGGACGTGCGCATGGAGGTGGTCCGGCGTCGACTGGACTTCGAGCGTGACCCCGCACGGTTCGCCGAGCGCTACGCCGAGCAGGACGCCGCCTTGGCCGCCGCCATTCTCGAGGCCCGCGACCGGCTCGACTCCGTCGAGCTCGACGACGTCGAGTTGCGCCGAATCTCTTCTCTCTGTGCGTCGTTCGACGTGGACGGCATGCGCGCCGATCTCGTCCTCGCCCGGACCGCGACCGCGCACGCAGCATGGCGGGGCGCCGGCGCCGTCACGGCGGAGGACGTGCGGGTCGCGGCCGAGTTGACCTTGCCACACCGCCGCCGCCGGGATCCGTTCGACGAACCCGGCCTCGATGAACAGCAGCTCGACGACGCTCTCCGTCAGGCCGACGACGACGCCAGGTCCGGTGCCGAGGAACCGCCGGAGCAGGAGCCGGGGCCTCCGCCCGGGACCCCGCCCGGACCGGACGGCGGGGACACCGACCCCGAGGGGCCCGACGATCCCGACGGGCCCGGAGGCGGGGCTCCGGCACCCCCCGAACGCCCGGCCGGGCCGACCGGCACCCAGTTCACCACCAAACTCCTCGAGGTACCCGGAGTCGGCGAGGGCGCGCCGGGCCGGCGTTCCCGTTCGCGCTCCTCCCGCGGTCGCGCGGTGCGCTCGACCGCCGAACAGGGGCACGGACTCCACCTGGTGGGCACGCTCTTCGCCGCCGCCGAGCGGCAGGTGGCCCGCGGCCGGAGCGCTGGTCGGATGATCCTCGACTCCGCCGATCTGCGCGGGGCGATTCGCGAGGGCCGCGAGGGCAACCTCGTGGTGTTCGTCGTGGACGCTTCCGGGTCGATGGCGGCCCGTGACCGATTGTCGGCTGTCACCGGTGCCGTCGTCTCACTGCTGCGCGACGCCTACCAGCGCCGCGACAAGGTGGCGGTGATCACGGTTCGCGGACGCGCCGCGGAACTGGTCCTGCCGCCCACGTCGTCGGTGGACATCGCCGTCCGCCGCCTCCGCGGAATGAAGACTGGCGGCAAATCCCCACTGGCAGAAGGATTTCTGCGTGCGCGTGAGGTCGTGTTGCGGGAACGTCTCCGCGATCCGCAGCGTCGCGCGCTCGTCGTCGCACTGACGGACGGGCGGGCGACGGGCGGCAAGGACGCACTGCACCGGGCCAAGGTGGCCGCGGGGCTGCTCGCCGACAGCTCGGTCGCGTCGGTGGTCGTCGACTGCGAGACAGGCATGGTCCGGCTCGGGCTGGCCGCGGAGCTGGCCCGCCGGCTGCGGGGCGGCTACGTCCGCCTCGGTGAATTGTCCGCGCAGCAGGTCGCGGGCGTCGTCCGCGCCGCAGCGTGATCCGGACGCGGATTCGGTAGGGGAGAGAGAAGACACATGCCCAAGGGTGTTCCCGAGAACGTTCCGAACGACGGCCTCACCACACGTCAACGACGCAACGCTCCCGTGCTCGCGGTCCACACCGGACCGGGCAAGGGGAAGTCGACGGCCGCGTTCGGTATGGCGCTGCGTGCCTGGAATCAGGGATTCGATGTCGGCGTGTTCCAGTTCGTGAAGAGCGCCAAGTGGAAGGTGGGGGAGGAAGCAGCCTTCCGCGCCCTCGGCAAGCTGCACGAGGACACCGGCGTCGGTGGGGCGGTGCAGTGGCACAAGATGGGCGAAGGCTGGTCGTGGACGCGCAAGCACGGCAGCGAGGAAGACCACGCCGCCGCGGCCGCCGAGGGATGGCGCGAGATCGCCCGCCGGCTGGGAGCCGAGGAACACCGGTTCTACGTGCTGGACGAGTTCACGTATCCCCTGAAGTGGGGGTGGGTGGATGTCGACGAGGTGGTCGAGGTCCTGCAGAACCGCCCCGGCAACCAGCACGTGGTGATCACGGGCCGCGACGCCCCGCAGGCACTGATCGACGCCGCGGATCTGGTGACGGAGATGACCAAGATCAAGCATCCGATGGACGCCGGCCGGAAGGGCCAGCGGGGCATCGAGTGGTGACCACGCTCTCCGCGGCGCCCGCGGTGGTCATCGCAGCCCCCGCATCGGGTAGCGGAAAGACCACCGTCGCAACCGGTCTGGTGGGAGCGCTGCGTGAGTCGGGCTGCGCGGTGGCACCGTTCAAGGTCGGCCCCGACTACATCGACCCCGGATACCACGGGCTCGCGGCCGGACGGCCGGGACGCAATCTCGACCCGGTCATGGTGGGCGCGCAGCGGATCGCCCCGCTGTACCGGCACGGCAGTTCGGGATGCGACCTCGCGGTCGTCGAGGGCGTCATGGGCCTGTTCGACGGCAAGATCGACGCCGCGTCGCAGGAGCCGTCGGCCGAGGGATCGACGGCCCAGGTGGCGGCTCTGCTCGGCGCCCCGGTCGTGCTCGTGGTCGACGCCCGCGGGCACAGTCAGAGCCTGGCCGCGGTCCTGCACGGCTTCTCCACCTACGACACCGGGGTCCGCATCGGCGGGGTGATCCTCAACCGGGTGGGAAGTCCGCGGCACGAACAGGTACTGCGGCAGGCATGCGAGCGCGTCGGACTTCCCGTGCTCGGCGCCGTGCCGCGGATGGCCGAACTGGAGGTCCCGTCCCGGCACCTCGGGCTGATCCCGGCGGCGGAGCACGGAGCCGACGCGGTCGACGCCGTCGACGCGATGACCCGATTGGCCGCCCGCCACCTCGACCTGCCCGCCATCCGCGCACTCGCGGCCTCGGCGGTCGACGGGCCGGTGTGGGACCCCGCCGCCGAGGTCGGGCCGATTCCGTCCGGCCCGCGCCCGACCGTGGCGATCGCCGGGGGCCGGGCGTTCACGTTCGGGTACGCCGAACACCGCGAACTCCTGGGTGCCGCCGGTGCCGACGTGATCACGTTCGACCCCCTGCACGACGCGTTGCCGTCCGGCACGAGCGGCGTGGTGCTGCCCGGTGGTTTCCCCGAGGAGCACGCCGTCGCCCTCGCGGAGAACTCCGCGCTCCTGACACAGATACGCGCACTCGCGACAGCGGGGGCGCCGATCCATGCGGAGTGCGCCGGTCTGCTCTACCTCGCCCGAAGCCTCGACGGGCACGCGATGGCCTCCGTGGTCGGGGTCGACGCCTCGTTCGGGTCCCGTCTCACGCTCGGGTACCGCGAGGCGGTGGCGGTCACGGACTCCACACTCTTCGCGGCAGGTGAGCGGGTGGTCGGCCACGAGTTCCATCGCACGTCGCTCGCCGCGGCCGAGGCGGACGGCTTCGCACCGGCCTGGGGCTGGCGACCCTGGGACGGCGACCCTGCGCGCGAGGGTTTCGTGCGCGGCGGCGTGCACGCCTCGTACCTGCACACGCACCCCGCGGGTCACCCGGAGGCGATCACCCGTTTCGTGGCCGCGGCCCGGACCTTCGCCGCGCATGGGTGACGTCAGCGTCGGCGTCGGGTTCCGTGCGGCAGCGGGCAGCGCGGACGTCCTGGCCGCCGTCCGGCACGTGCTGACGTCCACGAACCTGGGTCCGGACGCGACACTGGACTGCCTGTGCACCCTCGACCGCAAGGCCGCGGATCCGGCTGTCCGCGATGCGGCAGCGGCGTTGGGTGTCCCCGTCCGCGGATTCGCCGTGGGGGAACTGGCCGCCGTCGAGGTGGCGAACCCGTCGGACCGGGTGCACTCGGCGACGGGATCGCCGAGCGTCGCGGAAGCGGCGGCGGTGCTCGGCGCGGGCGGCGGGCCCCTGATCATGACCAAGTGGTCCGCGAATGGCGTCGTCGTCGCGGCAGCCCGTAAAGTTTCGTAGGTTCGAGACGAGACGTGCAGGATTTTCTGGAGAAACGGGGAGAGCGCGTGACTGCTGCCACCGGAGACGAGACCAACTACCTGGTCGGACTCAATTTGGCCGATCGTCGTGTGGTCGTGGTCGGTGGCGGAACAGTGGCACAGCGCAGGCTCGGGCTCCTGATCGCATCGGGGGCGCGGGTGCACCTGATCAGCCGCGCGGTCACGCCGGCGGTCGAGGGGATGGCCACCGCGGGACAGATCACAGTGGAACTTCGCGGATACCGGAACGGCGACCTCGCCGACGCCTGGTACGCCATTGCGTGCACGGACGAACCGGACACCAACGCGGCGATCGTCGCCGAGGCGGAGCGGAATCGTGTGTTCTGCGTCCGCGCCGACAACGCCCGCTTCGGCACCGCCGTCACTCCGGCGAGCGCGAGCTACGACGGGATGAGCATCGGCGTGCTGGCCGGCGGCGACCACCGGCGGTCCGCCGCAGTGCGCACCGCCCTCGTCGAGGGCCTGCAATCCGGTGTGGTCGCAGACACCGCCGAGTCACCGGCGGCCGGTGTCGCACTGGTGGGCGGCGGTCCGGGCGACCCCGATCTCATCACCGTGCGCGGCCGCCGACTGCTGGCCCGGGCCGACGTGGTGGTCGCCGACCGCCTCGCCCCGCCGGAACTGCTCGCCGAACTGGGCTCCGACGTCGAGGTCATCGACGCCGCGAAGATTCCCTACGGCCGTGCGATGGCGCAGGAGGCGATCAACGCCGCCCTCATCGAGGGCGCGAAGGCCGGCAAGTTCGTGGTGCGGCTCAAGGGCGGCGACCCGTACGTGTTCGGGCGCGGCTACGAGGAACTCGAGGCGTGCACCGCGGCGGGCGTGCCCGTCACGGTCGTCCCCGGAATCACCAGTGCCATCTCGGTGCCGTCGGCCGCCGGCATCCCGGTCACTCACCGGGGCGTCACCCACGAGTTCGTCGTCGTCAGCGGTCACGTCGCCCCCGACCACCCGGATTCCCTCGTCGACTGGTCGGCGCTGGCCCGGTTGAAGGGCACGATCGTGCTGCTGATGGCCGTCGAGCGCATCGAGGCGTTCGCGACGGTCCTGATGGAGGGCGGACGTCCGGTGGACACCCCGGTCACGGTCATCCAGGAGGGCACGCTGCGCACGCAACGCACCGTGCGCGCCGATCTCCAGACCGTCGCCGCCCGGGTGAAGGAAGAACAGATCCGGCCGCCCGCCATCGTGGTCATCGGGCCCGTGGCCGGGTTTTCTGTGGACGCTGGGTAACGTGAACCCTCGTGTCTGAATCCCGAGTGCCCGAAGGCGCATCCGCGTCGAACAAGTCTGCGGCGAGAGCCACGGTGAATCCGCCCGCCGCCACCCGTGTGATGGGGCTTGCGATCATCGTGCTGAGCGGGCTGCAGATGATGGTGGTCCTCGACGGCACCGTCGCCAACCTGGCGCTCGCGCCGCTGCAAGCCGATCTCGGTCTCAGCGACAGCGGCCGCAACTGGGTGCTGACGTCCTACGCGCTGGCGTTCGGTGGCCTCATGCTCCTCGGCGGACGGCTCGGCGACGCGTTCGGCCGGAAGAAGATGTTCGTCGGCGGTGTCGCCCTGTTCACCGTCGCCTCGCTGCTGTGCGGTCTCGCGGTGGGCGAGTTCATGCTGATCGCCGCCCGGTTCCTGCAGGGTGTCGGCGCCGCGGTGGCGTCCCCGACGGCGCTGGCCCTGGTCGCGACCACGTTCGCGGCCGGACCTGCGCGTAACCAGGCCATCGCGATCTTCGCGGCCATGACGGGCATCGGATCGATCGCGGGCTTGATCATCGGCGGCGCGCTCACCGAGGTGTCGTGGCGACTGATCTTCCTCATCAACGTGCCCATCGGTGTCGTCATCGTGGGGTGCGCGTTCGTGGCATTGAAGGAGACCGCGGGCGAGCGCCTGGCCCTCGACGTTCCCGGGGCGGTTCTCGCCACGGTCGCGGCGACGGGCGTCGTATTCGCGCTGACCGAGGGTCCGGAACTCGGCTGGGGGAGTCCCTACGTGATCGGGGCGCTCGTCGCCGGACTGCTGCTGTTCTGCGCGTTCCTGTACGTCGAACGGACCGCCGACAACCCGCTGCTGCCGTTCTCCCTGTTCCGCGACAAGAATCGGGTGGCGACGCTCGTCGCGATCTTCTTCGCCGGTGCCGTCATGTTCACCGTCGCCGCCTTCGTCGCGTTGTTCGTCCAGGACATTCTCGGTTACAGCCCCCTCGAGGCGGGCCTCGCGTTCATCCCGTTCGCGTTCGGCCTCGGCGGCGCGGCCGCGGTGGCGTCCAAGCTCGCCGTGCGGATCCAGCCCCGGTGGCTCGTGGTCGCCGGCGCGGCGATCATGGTGGTCGGGCTGCTCTACGGCTCGACCCTCGACAGTTCCGCCACCTACCTCGGCAACCTGTTCGTGCCGGTCATCGGGATCGGATTCGGTGTCGGACTTGCCGTCGTCCCGCTCCCGCTGTGCGCCATCGCCGGAGTGTCGGAGACGGAGATCGGTCCGCTCGCCGCCATCGCCCAGGTGGCGCAAACCCTCGGCGGACCCCTCGCCCTGGCCGTCATCGGGGCGATGGCCACCTCACGCACGCTGTCCCTCGGCGGCATCTCCGGCAAGGTCGCCGACATGAATCCGACGCAACTCGAGGCGCTCGGCAACGGGTACACCTTCGCCCTCGTCGGCAGCGCAGGCTGCGCCCTCATCGCGGGACTGGCCGCGATGTTCATCCGCTTCACCCCGCAACAGGTCGCGCAGGCGCAGGCCGCCGAGAAGGCCGCGCAACAGGCGTGAACGCGGTCCGGCCCGGTTTCGGCCCGGTTGTCGGACGCCGTCTATAGCATCCGGTCATGGATTACAAAATCGAGCTGATCATCCTGCCGGTGTCCGACGTGGACCGGGCCAAGACGTTTTACGCCGACCAGGTCGGCTTCGTCGTCGATCACGACCACCGCGTGAACGAGAACATGCGTTTCGTCCAGCTCACACCGCCCGGGTCGGCGTGCTCAATCGCCGTCGGTGAGGGCCTGGTCGACACCCCGCCCGGCTCGGTGCACGGGTTGCAGATCGTCATCGACGACGCCGATGCCGCCCACGCCGAGCTGTCGACCCGCGGCGTTCCCGTCAGCGAGGTGCAGGACCTGGCGTGGGGGCGCTTCGTGTACTTCGCCGATCCCGACGGCAACGAGTGGGCGCTGCAGCAGCTTCCGCCACGCAGCTGACCGGCGGCCGGTAGCAGAAATCGGCCTACCCGAGCGCGACGAGCGGAGCATGATGATCCTGTGGTCACGCCCTCCCGCTCGTCCGTCACGGGGGCAGCCGCGGCGGTCCTGCTCCTGGCTTCCTGCGTAGCCGGGGGTTCGGCCGCCGCCGCGCCTGCGCCCGACGCACCGGATCCTCGCGTCGGCCCGCTGTTCCTGGCCGGCACACCGCTCCACGTCTGCACCGGATCGGTTCTGGACAGCGCGGACGGCGACCTCGTGCTCACTGCCGCTCACTGCATCGCAGGGTCCGGCGGTGCGCTGTCGTTCGCACCCGGATTCGATCGTGGCGTGTCCCCGTTCGGACTGTGGACGGTGTCTCAGATCTACGTCGACCCCGCCTGGCTGGAGTCGCAGGACCCGCAGCACGACTACGCCGTTCTCCGGGTGGCCCCGAGCGGAACCACTGTGCCGGCGTCCGTCGAATCGGTGGTCGGTGGGGGATTCGAGTTGGCGTCCGCGCCCGAACCCGCGACAACCGTGGCCGTGACCGGCTATCCGACCCTCGGTGACGGTCCGGTGTCGTGCACCGCCGCGACCACGTCGACGGACAGCTACCCCACGGTGGTCTGCGACGGGCTGGGCGAGGGAACGAGCGGCGGCCCGTGGATCACGGGTTCGCGGGTCGTCGCCCTCGTCGGCGGCCTCGACCACGGCGGGTGCACCGACTCGGTGTCCTACTCGCCGACGTTCGGTTCCGGAACGATCGCCCTGCTGGACCGCGCGGAGCGTCGCGGTGCCGGCGACTCGACACCGTTCGCCCTCGCCGGCGCCTGCACCCGATCCTGACCGACCGTGTCAGCGTGGGGCAGGCCGGTACCGGCGGACGGGCCTGCCCGCGCCCCCGTATTCGAGCCGGACCTCCAGCAGACCCTCGGACAGGTAGTGCTCGAGGTAACGGCGCACGCTGACCCGGGACAGTCCGGCGAGTTCGGCGCATTCGGTCGACGACAGCTCGCCCTTCGACCGCAGGATGTCGAGCACCAGGCGCCCGGTTTCGGCGCTGAGCCCCTTGGGGAGCCGGCTCGGTTCCGGATTCCTGCCCTTGCCCCCGAACAGGGAGTCGATCAGGGATTGGTCTGCGCCGGACTGTGATTCGAGGGCGCGGGCGCGGCGGCGGAAGTTCTCGAGTTTTTCCTGCAGCTGCGTGTAGTCGAACGGTTTGACCAGATAATCGGAGGCGCCGCCGTGTAGCGCGCGGCTGACGGTGTCGATCTCCCGGGCGGCGGTGATCATGATGACGCCGACCGCGTTGCCCTCCGCGCGCAGTTGTTGCAGGACGTCGAGGCCGGACATGTCCGGCAGGTACACGTCGAGGAGCACGAGGTCGGGGTGTGCGGTGCACACCGATTCGAGGGCCTCGGCGGCGGTACGCGCCACCCCGACGGTGGTGAACCCCGGTGTCTTGTCGACGAATCGGCGGTGAATCTCCGCGACCATGAAGTCGTCGTCGACGACCAGGACCTCATACATCGCCACGCCGTCCCGTCATGATCGGAGAGTCTAGCTTCGCGGCACGTGGACGGTGAACAAGGCACCACCGGTGCCGGGTGCGTCCGAGACGGCCGCGGAGCCGCCGTGCTGGGAGCTGACGAGACGGACCAGGGCGAGCCCGATTCCGCGGCCACCGGGTGTGCCCGGCTTCGACGTGACACCGCGCGAGAAGATCTCCTCCCGCATCGTCTCGGGAACGCCGGGGCCGGAATCGGCGACCTCGATGAGAATGCCGTCGTCGTCGGTGATCCGGATCGAGATCCGCGCGTCCCGGCCGCCCTCGGACACGTCGACGGCGTTGTCGATGAGGTTGCCGAGGACGGTGATCACGTCGGTGGCGAGCTCGGGGTCGAGGGCGTGCAGGTGCGAGTCGGGTTCCAATGTCAGCGACACCCCGGTCTCGGCGGCGAGCGACGTCTTCGCGATCAGCAGCGCGGCGACGGCCGGATCCGAGATGCGTTGCGTGACAGCGTTACTGATCTCCGCTCGACGGCGGGTGAGGGTGCCGACGAATTCGGTGACGGCGTCGTAGTCGCCGAGCTGCGTCAGACCCGAGATCGTGTGCAGCTGGTTGGCGAACTCGTGCGTCTGCGCGCGCAGGGTGTCGGTGACACTCTTGTGCGACGACAGCTGGCTCTGCATGGACGCCAGTTCGGTGCTGTCGCGCATCGTGGTGACGGTTCCGATCTTGTGCCCCTGGCTGGTGGCTGCTCGCCGGCTCAGCGCGAGCATGCGCGACGACGTCGACAGCACCACGTCGCGGCCGTCCTCCCCGTTGAGGAGGTACTGCCGGACGGCGGGGTCGAGCGCGACGTCGTCGACGTGACGGCCGACGGCGTCGTCGGTGAGGTCGAGAAGTTCCTGGGCGCTGTCGTTGAGCACGGTGATCACCCCGTCGGGGTTCACCGCGACCACACCCTCGCGAATGCTGTGCAACAGGGCCTCGCGATGGTCGGCAAGGCTTGCGATCTCGGCGATCTCGAGTCCACGGGTGTGGGTCTTGATCCGGCGGGACAGCAGCCACGAGCCGAGAAGCCCGAGACCGGCACCGATTCCGAGATACAGGAGCAGGCGCGCCCCGGCGCTGCTGAGCAGATCCCAGACCGACGGGTAGTCGTCGCTGACCGAGACGACCGCGAGGACGTCCCCGGTGGCGGACAGGATCGGGACGTGTCCGACGATGGCGCGGCGTCCGTCGACGTCGACGTCGCCCGACCAGGCCCGCCCGGTCATCACATCGCTGGCGCCGAGTTCCGCGGGCACCCCGAGCCGCGTCGGATCGGACGACACGGTCACCGCCCCGTTCGGCGCGACGATCTCGGCGAGTGTGGCGCCCGACAGGTTGACGGCGCGATCGACCTCGGGCGCCAGCACGCGCTCGACCGAGCGGTCCGACAGCTGGTCGCGCACCACCGGCGTCGACGCCACGTTCTCGGCGACCGCGATCATGCGCTGCCCCTGGAGGTCACGGAACTCCACGGTCGACTGGTGCACCGACACGGCGGCTACCGCGAGCAGCACGACGCCGACGACGACGAGCTGGAGGAGCAGGACCTGGCCCGCGAGGCTACGCACGCGGGGATGAAGTGGTGACCACAATGAACTTAAGTTCCGTTTCGTTCGCATAGGTGACGTGCATCACCCCTGAGGTTCAGTATTGCGGAAGATCACATTCATGGCGAAATGAGGAACGATGTCGAGAACAGGTAGCGGGAGCAGGGTACGCGCGCTGCTCCTGCTCGCGCTCGTAGGCCTCCTCGTGGCCGGCTGCGGGGTCACCCGCGGCGAGGACGAGGGCCTGCACAGGGTGCGGATGATGGTTCCGAACAGTCCGGGCGGCGGCTACGACCTCACGGCGCGCACCGCGGTGAAGATCATGGAAGACGAGGGCATCACCGGCCGCGTCGAGGTCTTCAACGTGATCGGCGCAGGTGGAACGGTCGCGATGGCCAGGCTGATGAACGAGGCCGGCAACGACGACCTCATGATGATGATGGGCCTGGGTGTCGTCGGTGCCGGCTACACCAACGGATCCACCGCGCGCGTGTCCGAGGCGACCGCGCTGGCCAAGGTGGTCGAGGAGCAGGAGGGCATCCTCGTGCCCGCGGATTCACCGTTGCAGACCATCGACGACTTCGTGGCCGCATGGCGCGCCGACCCGGCGTCGATCACCATCGGCGGCGGGTCCTCGCCCGGCGGGCCGGACCACCTGTTCCCGATGGAGACGGCGCGCGCGGTCGGAGTGGACCCGAACGCGGTGAACTACGTGTCCTACGACGGCGGTGGCGACCTGCTGACGGCCCTTCTCGGCCAGAAGATCACCGCGGGCACGTCGGGACTCGGCGAGTACGTCGACCAGATCGAGGCAGGCCAGGTCCGGGTCCTCGCGGTGTCGGGGAACGAGCGGGTCGAAGGTATCGACGCGCCGACACTTACGGAGGCCGGGGTGGACCTCACCTTCACCAACTGGCGGGGAATCCTGGCGCCGCCCGGACTGTCCGACGGTGCCAAGGCCGACATGGTCGAGGCGCTCGGAAAGTTGCACGACACACCGGAATGGAAGGAGGCCCTGGTGAAGAACGGTTGGAGTGACGCCTTCACGACGGGACCGGAGTTCGAGCAGTTCCTCCGGGACCAGGACGAGCGGGTCTCGTCCACCCTGGCCGAATTGGGGCTGACATGACCGCGCCCGCAGAACCGTCCGCCGTTTCCGCGGACACGGCGCCGGCGCCGAAGCGGAGGGACTACGCACAGTTCATCGTCTGCGCGGTGATGGCCGTGATCGGGGTGTTCCTCATCGTCGACGCACTGTCGCTCAGCGACGGCTTCGCGAAGGTCGACCCGGTGGGTCCGCGACTGTTCCCGCTCGTCATCGGTGGGGGACTGCTGGTCTTCGCCGTGCTGCTCGCCGTCGCGATCATGAGGGGCTCCACCGGGGAAGCCGACAGCGGCGAAGACGTCGATCCGGAATCCCCGGGCGACTGGAAGACGGTGGGCCTGCTCGTCGGGTTGTTCGTGGTGACCATCGCGCTCGTCGACTTCCTGGGCTGGGCGATCATCGGCACCATCCTGTTCGCCGGGGCCGCAACCATTCTGGGCAGCCGGCACTGGGTGCGGAACATCGCCATCGGGGCCGTGCTCGGATTCGGCAGCTTCTACGCGTTCTACGTCGGGCTCGGAATACCGCTGCCCGCAGGCATTCTGGACGGAATTCTCTGACATGGACAATCTGAACTGGCTGCTGCAGGGGTTCGAGCAAGCAGCCACCCCCATGAATCTGCTCTACGCGTGCATCGGCGTCCTTCTCGGCACGGCGGTCGGCGTCCTCCCGGGCATCGGACCGGCCATGACCGTGGCACTCCTGCTTCCCGTCACCTACAACGTCAGCCCGAGCGCAGCGTTCATCATGTTCGCCGGCATCTACTACGGCGGCATGTACGGCGGGTCGACGACGTCGATCCTGCTGAACACGCCGGGGGAGTCGTCGTCGGTGATCACGGCGATCGAGGGCAACAAGATGGCGAAAGCCGGCAGGGCCGCGCAGGCCCTGGCGACCGCCGCGATCGGGTCGTTCGTCGCCGGGTCGATCGGCACGATGCTCCTGGTGCTGTTCGCGCCCATGGTGTCGAGTTTCGCGGTCACCCTCGGAGCCCCGTCCTACCTCGCGATCATGCTGCTCGCCCTCGTGGCCGTCACGGCCGTCCTCGGAACCTCGAAGCTCCGCGGATGCATCTCCCTGCTGCTCGGTCTCGCGATCGGGTTGGTCGGCATCGACTTCCTCACCGGCCAGCCGCGTGCCACGTTCGGCATCCCGCAGCTGTCCGACGGGATCGACATCGTCGTCGTCGCGGTCGCCGTGTTCGCACTCGGTGAGGCCCTCTGGGTGGCCGCTCACCTCCGCCGCAAGCCGGCCGAGGTCATTCCCGTCGGCAGGCCGTGGATGGGCAAGAGCGACTGGAAGCGTTCGTGGAAGCCGTGGTTGCGGGGCACCGCCTACGGGTTCCCGTTCGGCGCACTTCCCGCAGGCGGTGCCGAACTGCCCACCTTCCTCTCCTACATCACCGAGAAGAAGCTGTCGAAGCACAAGGACGAATTCGGCAAGGGCGCCATCGAAGGTGTCGCCGGTCCCGAGGCCGCCAACAACGCGTCCGCGGCGGGCACACTCGTGCCGATGCTGTCGCTGGGCCTGCCGACCAACGCCACGGCCGCGGTCATGCTGACGGCATTCGTGTCGTACGGAATCCAGCCGGGACCGACACTGTTCGAGAAGGAACCGCTGCTGATCTGGACGCTGATCGCGAGCCTGTTCATCGGCAACTTCCTGCTCCTGGTGCTCAACCTTCCGCTCGCACCGCTGTGGGCGAAGCTGCTCCGCACGCCGCGCCCCTACCTCTACGCGGGCATCCTGTTCTTCGCCGCGCTGGGCGCGTTCGCCGTCAACCTCCAGTGGCTCGACCTCGCGCTGCTGCTGACGTTCGGACTGATGGGTCTGATGATGCGGAGGTTCGGGCTGCCGGTGCTGCCGCTCATCATCGGCGTCATCCTCGGACCGCGCATCGAACGCCAACTGCGGCAGAGCCTGCAGCTCGGTGGCGGTGACTGGGGCAGCCTGTTCACCGAGCCCGTCGCGATCATCGTCTATATCGTGATCGCAGTGCTCCTCATCGCACCCCTCGTCGCCAAGGTCGTCCGCGCGCACTACCCCGTCGCGGCGCCCGATTTCCCCGACGGACCGGCCGGTGGCGACTCCACCGACACCAGAGAGAAGGCACACGCATGATCGTCGTCGGATACACCCCCGACCAGTTCGGAGCGGCGGCCCTCGAACACGGCGTCGCAGAGGCGCAGCTGCGCGGTACGTCGCTGCTCGTGATCAACACGTCGAAGGGCGACTCCCTCGCCGACCAGTCGTTCGCCGACAACGCCCACCTGGAGGAACTCGAAGGCAAGCTGGCCGCGAGCGGGGTCGACCACGAGGTCCGGCAGATCGTGGGAGACGAGACCGTCGACGTGATTCTCGAGGCCATGACGGCGCCAAGCGCGGAACTGCTCGTGATCGGCATCCGCGACCGCACCCCGGTCGGGAAGCTCCTGATGGGCAGCACCGCCCAGCGCCTGCTGCTGTCCTGCCGCAAACCGGTCCTGGCAGTCAAGCCCGAATGAAGCCCCTGTGAGTACTTATTAACCGCCGGCGGTTAATAAGTACTCACAGGTCAGTCGGTGAGGATGATCAGCTCGCGGTCCGACGCCACCTCGACGCGCAGGCCCGCCTTCGACGCCACCCGCGCCACCCCGCGCACGTCCTGGGGTTCGGCGCGGGAGACGGTGAGCGCACGCGCCAGCAGACCCTTGTGGTGTTTGTTGAAATGACTGACGACGGTGCGGGTGCCGTCCGGCTTCTCGGTGAGGACGGTGGCGATCACGGCCTCGGGGATCGGTCCGAGTTGCTGGTACGTCCCCGACCGCAGGTCGACGACGAGGCCGTCCGCTTCCGCGGCGATCGCCCGGCTCAGTTCCGGTTTCCACAACGCGCGGAGAGTGCCCAGCCCCGGGAGCTTCGATCCGCCCGACAATCGGTAGGCGGGGATCAGGTCACCCGCGCGCACCGCACCGAACAGCGCGGACCCCATTGCCAGCCGCGACAGCGCCTTGGACTTCTGCGCCTTGGTGAACGACTTCGCGTCGAGCGCGTCGAACAGCACACCGGTGTAGCGCTCGAGTGCGGGCCGGGTGGGGGAGACCCATAGTTTGGCGTTGCGCTCGATCTCGTCGGCCTGGGTGGGGCCGAGGCCGAGCGCGAGCTGCGACGCCTCCCCGTCTGCCGCCAGCGCGACCAGCGCCTGGACCAGCACTTCGCGGGTTTCGGTGAGCTGCGGCATCGATAGCTCGGCCAGGTCGAGGGGCGCGTCGGCGCCGCCGTCGGACTTGGTTTCGGAGGGAGGAAGTAGCACCAGCACGCACGAAACCCTACCGACGCGCCCGTCCCCGTCCCAGCCGACTATTCTGGTATCCCGTGATTACCCGCCTGTCCCACCTGTTCCTCCGCACTCTGCGCGACGACCCCGCCGACGCCGAGGTCCCCAGCCACAAGCTGCTGGTCCGCGCCGGTTATGTGCGTCGCATCGCGCCCGGCGTCTACTCGTGGTTGCCACTGGGTCTGCGCGTGCTGCGTGAGGTCGAGCGGGTGGTGCGGGAAGAGATGAACGGCATCGGTGCCCAGGAGATCTCCCTGCCCGCGCTCCTGCCGCGCGAACCGTACGAGGCGTCCAACCGCTGGACCGAGTACGGCGACGGACTGTTCCGGCTGAAGGACCGCAAGGGCGGCGACTACCTGCTCGGCCCCACCCACGAGGAACTGTTCGCGCTCACCGTCAAGGGGGAGTACAACTCGTACAAGGATTTCCCGGTCACCCTGTACCAGGTGCAGACCAAGTACCGCGACGAGGAGCGCCCGCGGGCAGGCATTCTCCGCGGCCGCGAGTTCGTCATGAAGGACTCGTACTCCTTCGACCTCACCGACGAGGGACTCACCGAGTCGTACCGGGCGCATCGCGACGCCTACGAGCGGATCTTCACCCGGCTCGGCGTCAAGTACGTGATCGTGTCGGCGACGTCCGGTGCGATGGGCGGCAGCGCATCGGAGGAGTTCCTCGCGGAGAGCGAGATCGGTGAGGACACCTACGTCCGCTGCCTCGAGTCGGGTTACGCCGCCAACGTCGAGGCCGTGAAGACCCTGGCTCCCGAGCCGGTGCCGTTCGACGGACTTCCCGCCGCGACGGTGTACGACACCCCGGACACCCCCACGATCGCGACGCTCGTCGACTGGGCCAACGGCGCCGACCTGGGCAGGACCGTCACCGCCGCGGACACGCTGAAGAACATCCTCGTCAAGACCCGGCAGCCCGGTGGCAAGTGGGAACTGCTCGGCATCGGCGTTCCCGGCGACCGTGAGGTGGACGACAAGCGTCTCGGCGCCTCTCTCGAGCCCGCGGAGTTCGAACTGCTCACCGAGGCCGACTTCGCGGCCAACCCCTTCCTGATCAAGGGATACGTCGGACCGAAGGCGCTGCAGGCCAACGGAGTTCGCTACCTCGTCGACCCCCGAATCGTGGACGGCACCAGCTGGATCACCGGAGCCGACGAGAAGGGCAAGCACGTGGTGGGGCTCGTCGCGGGCCGCGACTTCACCCCGGACGGCACCATCGAGGCCGCCGAGGTCCGCGACGGCGACCCGTCCCCCGACGGCGCCGGTGCGCTCGTCGCGGCGCGGGGCATCGAGATCGGTCACGTCTTCCAGCTCGGCCGCAAGTACACCGACGTGTTCTCCGTGGACGTGCTCGGCGAGAACGGCAAGCCCGTCCGCCCGACCATGGGGTCCTACGGCGTGGGCGTCTCCCGCCTCGTCGCCGTGATCGCGGAACAGCACCACGACGAGAAGGGCCTCCGCTGGCCGGCCGAGGTGTCGCCCGCCGACGTGCACGTGGTGATCGCCAACAAGGACGAGACCGCCCGGGAAGGCGCCGAGGGACTCGCCGCCGAACTCGACAAGGCCGGTCTCGAGGTGATCCTCGACGATCGCAAGGCGTCGCCCGGCGTGAAGTTCAAGGACTCCGAACTGCTCGGTGTCCCGCTCGTCGTGGTCGTCGGCCGCGGCTGGGGCGAGGGCAAGGTGGAGGTCCGCGACCGCTTCACCGGCGAGAGCCGCGAGGTGGCCGCCGAGTCCGCGCTGAGCGAGATCGTCGAGACCGTCAGGGGCTGATCAAACCGCCCCACGCCTTTCGTCCGGACTGTTAGCTTGGCCTGACACGTCCGGACGAAAGGCCTGCTGTGACGAATTCCCTGCTGTTCGATCCGACCTCCTACGATCCCGAGCATTTCGATCCGGAGACGCGCAGACTGCTGCGAGCGCTGATCGAGTGGTTCGAGTCGCGGGGCAAGAAGCGGCTGCTCGAGGACGATCTCGAGGCCGTGTGGCCCGACGACTTCCTGGAGTTCGTGAAACGGGAGAAGCTGTTCGCGAAGTTCCTCACCCCCGCCGACCTGGCGGGCGGCGATCCGGACAAGCGCTGGGATGCCGCACGCAACGCCGCCCTCAGTGAGATCTTCGGTTTCTACGGTCTCGCGTACTGGTACGCGTGGCAGGTGACCATCCTGGGTCTCGGCCCCATCTGGATGAGCGGGAACCGCGCCGCGAAGGAACGGGCAGCGACGCTCCTCGACGACGGCGGGGTGCTGGCGTTCGGTCTGTCGGAGAAAGAGCACGGCGCGGACGTCTACTCGACGGACATGCTGCTGACCCCCGCGGACAACGACCCGGATCTGGCGTTCACCGCGAGCGGCGACAAGTACTACATCGGCAACGGCAACGTCGCGGGCATGGTGTCGGTGTTCGGCAGGCGCACCGATGTGGAGGGCAGCGACGGGTACGTCTTCTTCGTCGCGGACAGCCGCCACCCGGCCTACCACCTGCAGGGCAATGTGGTGCACGGCCAGATGTACGTCAGCACGTTCCGGCTCGAGGACTACCCGGTGTGGGAAGAGGACATTCTCCACACGGGGGTGGCCGCGTTCGAGGCGGCGCTCAACACGGTCAACGTCGGCAAGTTCAACCTGTGCACAGGATCCATCGGGATCTCCGAGCACGCGTTCTACGAGTCGATCACCCACGCGCACAACAGGATTCTGTACGGCAGCCCCGTCACCGACTTCGCGCACGTGCGCGGAAACTTCGTCGACGCCTACAGCCGGCTGATCGCGATGAAGCTGTTCAGCGCACGCTCGGTCGACTACTTCCGCAGCGCGAGTCTCGACGATCGCCGGTACCTGCTGTTCAACCCGATGACGAAGGCGAAGGTCACCTCCGAAGGGGAGAAGGTGATCGCGCTGCTGCACGACGTGATCGCGGCGAAGGGCTACGAGAAGAACACCTACTTCCGCGAGGCCGCCCAGCTGATCGGCACTCTGCCGAAGCTCGAGGGCACCGTGCACGTCAACGTCGGCCTGATCCTCAAGTTCATGCCGAACTACCTGCTCAACCCGGCGGAGTACCCGGAGATCGGCACCCGGCTCGACGCCGCCGACGATGCGTTCTTCTGGGCCCAGGGCCCGACCCGCGGTGCCGGCAAGATTCAGTTCCACGACTGGACGAAGACCTACGAGGCGCACTCGGACGTCCCCAACGTGGCTCGCTTCCACGAGCAGGCGACCGCGCTGAGGGAACTGCTCACCACCGCCCCGCCCGACGCGGCCCAGCAGAAGGATCTCGACTTCCTGCTCGACCTCGGGCACTTGTTCTCGCTCGTGGTCTACGGGCACCTGATTCTCGAGCAGGCCGCGATCGCCGGCGTCGACCGCGATCTGATCGACCAGATCTTCGATTTCCAGATCCGTGATTTCTCCGGTTATGCCGTTGCGCTGCACGGCAAATCGTCTGCCACCGAGGCGCAGCAGAAGTGGGCGCTCGGCGCGATACGCCGCCCGGTGGTCGACGCGGAGCGGTTCTCGCGGGTGTGGGCGCAGGTGGAGAACTACGACGGCGCCTACGAAATGCGGCCGTAGACACGGCTCTACGGGGGTGGGGTGGCGTCATCCCTCGGGGTGCCGGTTGCGCCCCCTGGGGTACCTGGTCGGGTGGGTCCGATCGGCGCATTCTTATGTGGCAAGCAAAACCCCACCCCCACAGAAAGATCCACACATGACACACACCCTCAAGCGCACCCTTTCCGCTCTCGCCATCGCGGGCTTCGCCCTCACTGCCGGAGCAGGAATCGCCTCGGCCGACCCCGCTGGTGGAGCCGGCGGTGCCGGGGCTCCGGGTAGTTCGGAGGGCGGCGCCGGCGGCGCAGGCGGTAGCGCCAACGGCGGCTCCGCAAATGGCAACGTCGACAACTCCGGCGGCGTCATCATCGGTGGCGCAGCGGTCGGAGACGGTGCAACGGTCAACACGAACGTCGGCAACGGCGGCAACGCCAACGGCGGCAACGCCAACGGCGGCAACGGTGGAAACGGTGGTCCTGCCACCGGTGGTGCGGGTGGCGCCGGCGGCGCGGGCGCCGGGGACAGCACCGAAAACTGCTCGTTCATCTTCTGCATCTGACCGCGTCGTGACTGCGCGATCTTCCTGAAGTTCGAGGGGCCGCCACCCGCGGGTGCCGGCCCCTCGGCGTCAGTACTGCCCACGCCGCCTCCCCGGCACCACACACTGTGAAAGGTTCTTTCATGTCGATGTCCTTCGACTTCACCACTGCTCTGACGCGCACGGGTGCCACCGTCGCCGCCGCATTCTTCGTCCTCGCCGCAGGCGCCGGCATCGCGTCGGCGGCACCCGACGCCCCCGCCGACGACCCGTCCGTGAGCAACCTCGCGCCCGGACAGAACCCTCAGGGCGGCACCGTGACGATCGGCGGAGCGGCTGTCGGCACCGTGATCGCGATCGACGGCATCAACGCCGGTCCGGACGGAGCGAGCGTCGGCGGCTACGACTTCGGCGGCGGCCAGGGGCAACCCTGGGGGTGACGGGATTCGCACCCCAGGGTGCCTGGTCGCGCCGGTCCGTGCACCGCATTCTGAAGTGGCAGTAGAGAATACCCTCCAGTCGCGAGCGGCCCGGACCGGTCGGTACGTCGCGGCGAGGACCCCGGAACCGGACCTCACAAGGCGAAGATTCCAGGGTCCTCCCGAACTGGCACTCTCGGGTGTCGAGTGCTAAATTAGCGATGCACAGTGAATCTGGCTCCCGTCGGGGTGGCGGGCGCCTCGAGTGATGCAGGAGGTGTGTTGCTGTGCTTCGCTTCGATCCTTTCAATGACCTCGAATCCATGACCAAGAGTCTCCTCGGCACGGAATCCGGAACCGCGCGGGTACCACGATTCATGCCGATGGATCTGTACAAGGTCGACGACCACTACGTCCTGCACGCCGACCTGCCGGGCGTCGATCCCGGTTCCGTCGACGTCAGTGTCGACAACGGCACGCTCACCTTGACGGCTCATCGCAGCGCGCCGTCCGAGGAGAACGTGCAATGGATCGCCTCCGAGCGGTTCAGCGGAACGTTCCGGCGCCAGCTGTCGCTCGGCGACGGCGTCGACCCCGACCGCATTTCGGCGTCCTACGAGAACGGTGTCCTGAGCGTGACAATCCCGCTCGCCGAACGGGCGAAGCCGCGGCGGATCGAGGTCTCCAGCCTCGGAACCGGTGAGCATCGCACGATCGAGGCGGGTCCCGCGAGCGAGACGACCTGACGCTGCGGCGGGAACATCTGCTGTGCGGAAGCCCCCTCGCCGAGGGGGCTTCGGCGTGCCCGCGTCCACCCACCCCAGGGGTGGAAAGCACAACACCTCCGGGTGCACTGGCCACCACTGGGGGTCCTGGTCGGGTCGGACCGTGCGCGGCACAGTAGAGGACAAGCAAGAACGTAACGCTTTACCAGCCGCGAGCGAAGAAACCGAGGAGGCCATCATGACGAACACCCCGGTTGCACACGAGCACGAGGGCCGTCGCCTCACGGTTCGGACCGACGACGGGATCGCGCTGGCGGTTCGCGAGTTCGGTTCGCCCGACGCAGCCACCACCGTGGTGTTCGTTCACGGTCACTGCCTGCGCACCGAATCCTGGTGGGCACTGCGTGAACAGCTGGTTCGTTTCTGGCGCAACGATGTTCGTATGGTCTTCTACGATCACCGCGGACACGGAGAGTCGGGGGAGGCGCCGGCCGCCACCTACACGATCGATCAGCTCGGCCGCGACCTCGGCTCCGTGCTCGACGCCGTCGCACCGCACGGTCCGGTCGTCCTCATCGGGCACTCGATGGGCGGGATGACCGCGCTGTCGTACACGCGGCAGAACCCGCACACGATCGGTTCGCGGATCGTCGGCATGGCCCTGATCTCCACTGCGGCGTTCGATCTCGCCGAGGCCGGTCTCGGTCGTCACCTGCGTAGCCCCGCGGTGTCGCTGTTCCGCACCGCGGTGCGCCGGGCACCCCGGGTCGTGCACGGATCGAAGCGAGTGGGACGCACCGTCTGCACGGCGATTGCCCGCGCGGCGAGCGCCCGCAATCGGGCCGTCGATCCGAGGCTTGCCGCTCTGGTCTCGGCCATGGTCAACACGACGTCCGTCGTCACCATGTCGAGTTTCCTCGAATCCCTGCTCGGGTTCGACGAGCGGCACTCCCTGGCCGCACTCGCTCACATTCCGTCGCTGATTCTGTGCGGCTCGGTGGACATGCTCACCCCGTTCCAGCATTCGGTCGCCATGGCCTCGAAGCTCCCCGCTTCGGAACTCGTGAGCGTCGACGGAGCCGGGCACTCGGTAATCCTCGAGCGCGCCGCCGACGTCGCCCTCGCGATCATCGGCCTCGTCGAGCGCATCGCGCACGGTGAGACCGCCGCTTTCGACCGCGAACTGATGGCCGTCGGCTGATCAGAGATCGCGCTCGTTGATGATGCCGCTGCGCATGGCCCGCTCGGCCAGGCTGACCCGCTTCTGATTCTGCGGGAGATCGCCGACGCCGAATTTCGCGAACAACGCCCGGAGGTGAGTCTTGATCGCGTCGACACTGAGGAACAGTTCCTGGGCGATCTGCTGATTCGACGCGGGATTCGCGAATGCGGCGCCGTGCTTGTACGGCCGGCACAGCGCCGTGAGGACCGCGCGCTGGGTGTCGGTGAGGGACCGGACCTCGGGCATGTCGGTTCCCATCCGGGTGGCCTCGTCGAGAGAACCGCCGAATTCCAGGTACCGGATCTTCGTCCCGCCGATGCGGATGCTGTCGCCCTGGCGGAGCCGTCGGCGCCCCGCCAGCCGTTCGCCGTTGACGAACGTGCCGTTGCGGGAGAGCCCGTCGTCGAGGATGGTCCAGTGCGAGCCGACGCATTCGAGGACGGCATGGAGCCGCGAGACCTCGTCGTCCTCGGTGAGGAGCAGATCGGAACCGGGCGACCGTCCGATCGTGACGCGCGCGGAAGCGGGGGAGAGGTCCACGGTGTGGTGGTGACCCTCCCGGTCGGAATAGCTCAGTCGAGACTCAACGGCTCGGTCCACGGCGACGCCCCTTCCGCACGCTTCCATCGTGCCCTGCCGTGTGTCCGATGAGCAAGATCAAGAGCGGAAATCGCCGATCTCGGATGCGTTCTCGGAGCCCGCGGCGTCCAGGGCGTTGCCGAACGCGCACACGGCGAGCTCCTCGAGCGCCGGATCCTGCCCGGCGTGCTCGGGTACCTGCATGGCGAGCAGGGTGTTGAGCAGCATTCCGTTGGCGATGAAGGTGCGGGCCTGTTCGGGGCTGCACCCGGTGCGCGTTCGGATCTGCGTGTAGAGCCGGGACATCCAATCGCGGGCCAGCGCGCCGATCTCCGGGTTCGCGCCGGACGTGAAGCCGTGCATCATCACGAGCAGGAGGTCGCGGTCCTCGAGCAGTTCGGTGTACGCGATGCCCATCGGGAGCCACGACTCGTCGTTCTCGGGGTCCGCGGCGACATCGTCGAAGTACGGCTCGAAGGTGTCCATGATCCGACGCATCGCGCGGTCGAAGACGTCGGCGAACAGCCGTGACTTCGAACCGAACATGCGCACCACGTAGGGCTGGGACACCCCGGCCTCGCGTGCGACGGCGTCGGTGCTGGTGCCGTGATAGCCGTCCCTGGCGAATGCGCGGGAGGCCGCGGCCAGTACGAGTTCGCGACGTTCGGTCGCGCTCATGCGGGTCTGTTTCACGGGCGATGCCATGTTGACATGTTATCAGTCGATTACTAGTCTTCGAAATAGGTAATCATCTGATGCTTACAACTTCTTCTTCCCGTGCTCACGACCCGGATGCGAGGACCCGTCATGACGACACTCTCCGAACGCCTGGAACACGAATCGGCGGCGCCTCCCCCCGGGTGGGGCCGCGGCCGGCGGGTGCCGGTATGGCTGGCGATCGTCGCCGCCTCGATACCGATGTTCATGGCCACACTCGACAATCTGGTGATGACCAGCGCCCTCCCGGTGATCCAGCGCGACCTCGGCGCGTCGGTGGGGCAGTTGCAGTGGTTCATGAACGCCTACACACTCGCCTTCGCGACGTTGATGTTGACGCTGTCCGCGCTGGGCGACCGCCTCGGCCGTCGCCGTGTATTTCTCTGGGGCATAGTGCTCTTCGCGCTCGCGTCGATCGCGTCGGCCCTGTCGACCACCTCCGAGATGCTGATCGCCGCGCGCGCCGTCCAGGGCGTCGGCGCGGCAGCGATCATGCCGCTCTCCCTCACCCTCCTCGCCGGTGCCGTGCCGGTCGCCAAACGCGCGCTCGCCATCGGGATCTGGGGCGGCGTCTCCGGACTGGGGGTTGCCCTCGGCCCCGTGGTCGGCGGCGCCGTCGTCGACGGGGTGTCCTGGCAAGCCGTGTTCTGGATCAACGTCCCCGTCGCAGCGGTCGCGATCCCGTTGGCGCTCTATGCGCTCGGCGAGTCGAAGGGCAAGCGGCAGCCGCTGGATCCGCTCGGCGTCGTCCTGGCCGGAGCCGCCGTGTTCCTCGGAGTCTGGGGCATCGTGCACGGCAACGACGACGGCTGGACCAGCGCCACGGTGCTCGGTGCTCTCGTCGCATCGGCGGTACTGCTCGCGGCGTTCGTGGTGCGCGAATTGCGCACCCCCTTCCCCGTGATGCCGCTGCGGCTGTTCCGGTCCCGGCAGTTCTCCCTGGCCAACGTGATCGGGCTGACGTTCACGCTGGGAATGATGGGCGCCGTCTTCCTCCTGTCGCAGTACCTCCAGATCGTCATGGGGTACTCACCGTTCGAGGCCGGCCTGCGGACCTTGCCGTGGACGGCCGCACCCATGCTGGTGGCGCCGATCGCAGGCCTGCTCGCGCCGCGGCTGGGAGTCCGGACCCTCCTCGTCACCGGACTGGTCCTGCAGGGGTTGTCGCTGCTCTGGATGGCGTCGCTCATCGTCCCCGGCGCCACGTACGGCAGCATGATTCCGGCGTTCGTGATGGCGGGCGCAGGGATGGGTTTGACGTTCGCCCCCAACGCGACCGCCGTCCTCGCCGACATGCCCGAGGCCGACCACGGCACGGCCAGTTCGACCAACGCAACGCTCCGTGAGATCGGCGTCGCGCTGGGGATCGCGCTCCTGACTGCGGTGTTCCTCGGTGCGGGCGGCAGTCTGACGCCGACGGGATACATCGACGCCCTCGCGCCCGCCCTGTACGTGGGAGCCGGATTCGTGGCGGTCGCGGTCGTCGCCGCCGCCCTCATGCCGGGACGGTCGAAGGCGGTCCTGGCGTCGACGTGACCCTGCCGGAATGCGGGCGGGCCCGGACCGTGAGGTCCGGGCCCGCATCAGTTCCAGGGCAGGGAGGAACGCATCGGAGAGTTCGCCGGGAACGGCGTACTCGCCGCACCTGCGCGACCTGGCGGGCGTCCCACGCCAGAAATCCGACGTTACCGCCCCGACGAGCTGGGTCACGCCCATACTCGACCGCGAGTACCAGGGCGGTGTGTTCGCCGAAGCCGATCGGCGACTCGGTGAGCCGAATCGGCCGATCGGCCGAAGGGCTTCGTCACCGCGAGACCCGCGGCACGGGCGCGCTCGACCACACCGTCCAGGTCCCCGATCCGTGCGGTGGGCGCGATCGACGGGGTGTCCTCGCCGAAACCCGCAGTGACGACAACAGCGCGTGGACGTTGCCGATCGCGTCGCGGCTCGCGAACTTCATCGTGGACAGCTCTTCCTGGGACCTTTCGGGTCTGCTGTCCCACAGCTCGAGTGAGACCGAGGCCTGCACGTGATCAGTTAGAGGCTGTGTGCGAGAACATCGTGAAGTTTGCGGGCGATCGCGAGGCGCTCCCGGCTGGCGCATCGACACTGCTCGTCCAGGGCGCTGCATTCCGCCGCCTCGGCACGTTGCCGGCGGGCGTCGAGTGTCCCGCGCATCTGCCGGATGATCGCGGCGGCGGGGAGGGAGCATCAGCCAGGCCGCGATACCCGTGAGGACACACAGCGAGAGGAACACCGGACCGTACCTGTAACCCCGGGCCACGTAGAGCATCGTGACGGCCAGCACGACGAGCAAGACCGTGACGGGAAGCCGGCGCCGTGTGCGTCGCTCGCAGCGGGTCGGCCGTCGATGTGCTTGCGGGCGACCAGAAGTGGTTGCTCCACAGGTTTTCGCATTTGCGTCCGGGGAACGCTTGCCGTAGACGGCGGGTGGACACGCCTGTGAGGCTGTTGACCAAGGCGCAGAGTTGCACTGTGGGTGGATCAGTAGGTGCACGTGATGGTTTCGCCATCGTATTCAGTAAGTGTTGCCCCCGGGACTTGTCGGACCCCTCTGTCATGATCTATTCACACATCGGGTCGGTGAAGGCTAGAGCGTGTCTGCTTAATGTTTGATGCTTGATGCGTGATGCTGGGTATGTGTTGCGCGCCGATGAGATTTCCGATGACCTGTGGGCTGTGATCGAGCCCGTCCTACCCGCACTGGCGGGCCGAAGGGGGCGTCCGTGGAACGACCACCGGTTGACCCTGGAAGGAATCGCCTGGCGGTTCCGAACCGGATCACCGTGGCGCGATCTGCCCGAATACTTCGGTCCGTGGCAGTCGATCTGGGAACGGCATCGCCGCTGGTCCGACGACGGCACCTACA
>NZ_JASHKU010000090.1:0-813 GCF_030056875.1 Rhodococcus sp. IEGM 1351
CGGCGGGTAGTCGAAGCGGCCGAGGTAGTTGAGGGTGGTTTGGGGTTGGGGGAGGTTGCGGAGTTGGGTTGCGGTGTGGGGGTTGAGGTAGCGGAGGGGGCCGTATCCGGTGCCGTGGTCGGGGGTGTTGTGGAGTTGTTCTTTGATGGTGGTGAGGGCGTGTCCGGTGGCGGGTCCGCCGGTGAGTGCGTTGTCGAGGTCGATGTCGGTGAGGTCGAGGAGGGTTGGGTGGATGGTGGTGAACCAGCCGATTGTTCGGGTGAGGTCGGCGCCGGGGATGAGGGGGTCGGTGCGGCCGTGGCCTTCGATGTTGACGAGCAGTGTGTGGGTGGGGGTGTGGTGGCGGTGGCGCCAGGTGGTGATGGCGAGGGCGAGGGCGGTGAGGAGGGCGTCGTCGATGCCGCAGTGGTAGGTGGTGGGGAGGGTGGTGAGGAGGGTGTGGGTGGTGTGGGGTGGGAGTTCGATGGTGGTGGGGGTGGTGGTGTTTTCGGTGTCGTGGGTGGGGTCGAGGGGTCTGGTGCCGAGTGGGGGGTCGGGGGTGGTGAGGATGTTGCGCCAGTGGGGGAGTTCGTGGGTGCGGTGGGTGGTGGTGTCGGTGAGGGCGTGGGCGTAGCGGCGTGCGGTGGTGGTGACGGGTGGGAGTGTGGGGGTGGTGCCGGTGGTGTGGGCGTGGTGGGCGGTGGCGAGGTCGGGGATGAGGATGCGCCAGGAGACGCCGTCGGTGGCGAGGTGGTGGATGGTGATGAGGAGGTGTCCGGGTTGGGTGCGGGGGTCGAGCCAGACGAGTTGGAGCATGATCCCGTTCTCGGGATC
>NZ_JASHKU010000091.1:0-783 GCF_030056875.1 Rhodococcus sp. IEGM 1351
GGGAAGGTGTGGTGGCACAGTGGGCAGGTACCGACCCAACGGGCAAGTGCGCGTTGGAGTTCGCGGAGAACGCCGTACAGGGTCAGTCCTGCCCAGCTGCTTTTGGGTCGGTGAGCCGGAGGGTGGTGAGGAACAGGTGGGCGGCGGTGACCAGGGTGGCGTGGTGGTGCCAGCCCAGCCAGGAACGACCTTCGAAATGATCCAGTCCGAGACCGGTTTTCAGCTCCCGGTAGTCGTGCTCGACGCGCCAGCGGATCTTCGCCAGCCGTATCAGCTCGGGCAGCGGGATGTCCTCGGGGAGGGTGGAGAGCCAGTAGTCGGTCGGCTCATCCGCTCCGGTCGGCCACTCGGCGAGCAACCACACCGCGGGCAGGGCGCCGTCCTCGGCGCGGGGGATGTCCCGGTTCGCCGGACGGACCCGCAACACGGCGAACCGCGAGCGCATCGACGCGGTCGGGTTGGTGGGGTCGGCCTTGCTTCCCTTGCGCCAGGTCACGGTGCGCAGGGACTTGCGTCCGGCAGCGAGGACGAGGTCCTTGCAGGTCGTGTGCGGGCCGTAACGGGGCGTCGACGGGCGCCCGCGGCCGCTGTAGGCCGCAGTCTCCGGGACCGCGTCGCCGGGATGGGCGCTGGTCGCGCCCTTGACGGCGACGACGTAGTCGATGCCCCGCTCGGTCAGCGCCAGCCGGAAGGCGGTGGTGTCGCCGTATCCGGCGTCCGCGACCACAACCGGCGGGATCCGGCCCCACTCGGTCAGCTCGTCGATCATCTCGATCGCCATCT
>NZ_JASHKU010000092.1:0-782 GCF_030056875.1 Rhodococcus sp. IEGM 1351
CGCGACATGCCACTAACTCGCAGGCTCATTCTTCAAAAGGCACGCCATCACCCCCAGCAGCAAGCTGCTCGAAGGCTTTGACGGATTGTAAGCGCACGGTTTCAGGTACTATTTCACTCCCCTCCCGGGGTACTTTTCACCTTTCCCTCACGGTACTAGTCCGCTATCGGTCACCAGGGAGTATTCAGGCTTATCGGGTGGTCCCGACAGATTCACACCAGATTTCACGGGCCCGGTGCTACTTGGGTTTCCATCACGACAGTCATCGCATTTTCGTGTACGGGATTCTCACCCTCTACGACAGGCCGTTCCAGACCACTTCCACTAACACAATGATTTCTTACTGTCGGCCAACACGGCAGCATTGACAAGATGAACCCCACAACCCCACGAATGCAACACCTGCCGGCTATCACACATCCATGGTTTAGCCTCTTCCGCTTTCGCTCGCCACTACTCACGGAATCACTATTGTTTTCTCTTCCTGTGGGTACTGAGATGTTTCACTTCCCCACGTTCCCTCCACACACCCTATATATTCAGGTGCGGGTAACACGACATCACTCGTGCTGGGTTTCCCCATTCGGACATCCTCGGATCTCAGCTCGGTTGACAGCTCCCCGAGGCTTATCGCAGCCTCCTACGTCCTTCATCGGCTCCTGGTGCCAAGGCATCCACCGTACGCTCTTCATTACTTACAACAAAGATGCTCGCGTCCACTGTGCAGTTCTCAAACAACACACAACCAACCATGTCCTCGTCGCCACCGAACACCAGAAAAA
>NZ_JASHKU010000093.1:0-768 GCF_030056875.1 Rhodococcus sp. IEGM 1351
GCCAGCCGGCACCGTCCTCGGACGAGGTCACATCCACGCCCAGGATCTCGCGGTACCCCTCGGCGTTCACCCCGACCGCGACCAGGGTGTGCACGTTGACCACCCGACCGTTCTCCCGCACCTTGAGCACGAGCGCGTCGGCGGCGACGAACGTGTATGGCCCGGCATCGAGCGGCCGGCTGCGGAACGCCTCGACCTGGGTGTCGAGTTCCTTGGCCATGACGGAGACCTGCGACTTGGACAGGCTGGTGATGCCCAAGGTGTCGACGAGCCGGTCCATCCGGCGGGTGGAGACCCCGAGTAGGTAGCAGGTGGCGACCACGGTGGTCAGGGCCTTTTCGGCGCGTTTGCGGCGTTCGAGCAACCAGTCGGGGAAGTACGAACCGGATCGCAGTTTGGGGATGGCGACGTCGAGGGTTCCGACGCGGGTATCGAAGTCGCGGTGCCGGTATCCGTTACGGGAGTTGGTGCGCTCGTCGGAGCGCTGTCCGTAGCCGGCGCCGCACAGCGCGTCGGCTTCGGCGCCCATCAGGGTATGGATGAACAGCGTCAGCAGCTCGCGCAGCAGGTCGGGGCTCGCACCGGTGAGTCGGTCGGTCAGGATCTGATGCAGGTCGATATCGTGGGCAGTGGTCATCGCGTGCTCTTTCGTCGAGTCGAGTTGGTACCTCTCTCGAAGAATCACGCGGTGACCGTCTCTCGTCCGGTTACGACACGCCGGTCATTGGTACGAGATCCGGCTCGTACACCATCATCGTGGACGTAACC
>NZ_JASHKU010000094.1:0-756 GCF_030056875.1 Rhodococcus sp. IEGM 1351
GAGGTGATCATCGAATCCGAAGCCGGCATCGGCTCCTCCTTCGCCGATGAGGACTTCAAAGCCGCAGGCGCCCACATCCTCCAGGCCGCCGACCAGGTATGGGACACCGCCGACCTGCTCCTGAAGGTCAAAGAACCCATCGCCGAGGAATACACCCGCCTGCGCCAGGACCAGGTGCTCTTCACCTACCTGCACCTCGCCGCCTCCAAGGACTGCACCGACGCCCTGCTCGCGTCCAAGACCACCGCCATCGCCTACGAAACCGTCATCGGCACCGACGGCTCCCTCCCCCTGCTCGCCCCGATGAGCGAGGTCGCCGGACGCCTCGCCCCACAGGCCGGCGCCTACCACCTCATGCGCCAGGGCGGCGGCCGCGGCGTCCTGATGGGCGGCGTCCCCGGCGTACGCCCGGCCAAGGTCGTCGTCATCGGCGCCGGCGTCTCCGGCCGCAACGCCATCGCCATCGCCCACGGCATGCACGCCGACGTCACCGTCCTCGACCTGTCCATCGCCCGCCTCCGCGAGATCGACGCCCTCTACCACGGCCAGGTCAAGACCATCACCTCCAACAGCCTCGAACTCGAACAGGCCGTCGAGGGCGCCGACCTGGTCATCGGCGCCGTCCTCGTCCCCGGCGCCAAGGCCCCCACCCTCGTCTCCAACAACCTCGTCTCACGGATGAAGCCCGGCTCGGTGCTCGTCGACATCGCCATCGACCAGGGCGGCTGCTTCGAGGACTCACGTCCCACCACCCAC
>NZ_JASHKU010000095.1:0-746 GCF_030056875.1 Rhodococcus sp. IEGM 1351
TCGGGTGTGCGGCAGATCAGCAACCTCCGTACGCGGCCCGAGCCGTCGAGCTGTGCCGAGGTGTTGAACGAGGCCTCGAAATCGCCGTTCCGTGTGGTGCGTCCCAGCGCCAGCTCGACCTCTCCGACACGAGCTCCCGCGAGGATTTCGTGTACGAGCACACTCTTCTCGCGTTGCTGCAGGTACTCGACGAGTCCGGCGCGATCCCCGACGAATTCGGCGGCATTCCCACCGCCGGTGGAGAATTGCACCGACATCCGGAAATCGTCGGTGATCATGTTCAGGACGCGGTCGGGATCGTCCGAATCCATGATCGCGAACCACGCGATCAGCACGGGAGTCGCAGACGTCGTCTCGGTCAGGTCAGTCGCGCTTCCCATGGGTCAACTCCTTTGTGAGAATGCTGAATTCCGTGTCGAAGGACACCTCGTACGCGTCGATGGTTCCGTCGCTGCCGAGGTGCATGGCGGCGAGGAAGTAGCCGGTTGTCTTCACGTCGTTCTCGACGACGGAGCCGTAGGCGAACTGGACGTCGCCGGCGCTGCTCGTTCGGAGCAGCACGTGTCGTCGATCGACCGGGGGCCGTCCCCTCAGGTAGTCGAGCATGTCGGAGCGGTTGTATCCCCTGCGGACGGTACCCGGGAGGGCTATGGCGAACTCGATAGATTCGTCGAGCAGGGCAACTGCGTCGTCGATCCGGCCGCTGTCGAGGATCGCGTAGTACCGCTCGATCATGAGTGCATCGG
>NZ_JASHKU010000096.1:0-717 GCF_030056875.1 Rhodococcus sp. IEGM 1351
CCGTGGCAGTCGATCTGGGAACGGCATCGCCGCTGGTCCGACGACGGCACCTACATCCGGATGTTCGCCGCGGTGCGGGCGGCAGCCCCCGAACGAGAGGAACAGCTCGAACGTCTGCTGTCGATCGACTCGACGATTGTCCGCGCCCACCAGCATTCGGCCGGCGCCCTGACCGATGCGCACACAGGGGGCTCGGTCGAATGACAAGAATCTGGCCAACGAACCCGCCGACCACGCACTCGGCCGCTCCCGCGGCGGGCTGAGCACCAAGATCCACGCCCTCACCGACACCTTCTGCTGCCCGCTGACGCTGCTGCTCTCGCCGGGACAGGCAGGCGACAACCCCTACCTGGCGCCGCTGCTCGACGCGCACCGCGCCCACGACACCGCAGCGTTCCGCCTGCTGGCCGACAAGGCGTACTCGCACCCGAGCACCCGAAAGAACCTGCGGGAACGCAGAATCTCGCACACCATCCCCGAACGCCGCGACCAGATCCGACGTCGCAAGACGAAAGGATCGGACGGGGGTCGACCGCCGGCCTTCGACAAGGACCGCTACCGCGAACGCAACACCGTCGAGCGTGGTTTCGGGCGTCTCAAGCAGTGGCGCGGCATCGCCACTCGCTACGACAAGTACGCCACCACCTTCCTCGGTGGCGTACTCTTCGCTGCGCTCGTCATTCATCATCGCGTCCGTAAATAGCAGACACGCTCTAG
>NZ_JASHKU010000097.1:0-702 GCF_030056875.1 Rhodococcus sp. IEGM 1351
CCCAGTTCTTCTGCTCCACGTGGCAGCCGTCGTTGGAGTTGCCGGGCCGCGACCGGGTGAAGGTGATTTTGCGTTTTTCGCACCACGCCAGGAGGTGATGATTGATGAACTCACTGCCGTTGTCGCTGTCCACGCCCCGGATCGGGAACGGCATGATCTTCGCGATCTCGTCCAGGGCGGCGATCACCCATTTGCGGGCCTTGTTGCGCACGCTGCGGTTCTCGGTCCAGCCGGTGGCGATGTCGGTCACGGTCAGCGTGTAGGCGTGCTCACCTGCGGCGTTGCCGCCCTCGTGGCCGACCAGGTCGATCTCGACGAACCCCGGTTTCGCGTCGTCCCAGTCCGCCCAGGTACGGATCGGGATCTGCGACTTGAGCAGCGACCCAGGCTTGGTGTGGCTGCGGCCCCTCAGCTCGTGCTTGCGGCGTTCCGGGGCCAGGCGCCGGTCGATGGTGGCCGCCGACATCGACACCAGCAACGCGGCGGTGTCGTCGTCGATGTCCAACTCACCGAAGTGGCGCAACCGCGGCACCAGCTCGCCCAGGATCGGGGCCAGCCGCTTCCCGGCAGGCATCCCCAACACCGCCCAGCAGAAGACCAGCGCGGCAATGACGTTCGGACCGTATGTCGGTGGTCGCGGGACGCGCGGCCTGACGATCCGCGGTGTGCACGCCTGGGCGAGTGCCTTACGGGCATGATTGC
>NZ_JASHKU010000098.1:0-695 GCF_030056875.1 Rhodococcus sp. IEGM 1351
CCGACGGCGCCGGAGGCGCCCATGACGGCGATCTGGGCGGTGGGCCAGGCGAGGTTGACGTCGGCGCCCATGTGCTTGGAGCCCATCACGTCGTAGGCGCCGCCGTAGGCCTTGCGGGTGATGACGGTGATCTTCCCGACGGTGGCCTCCCCGTAGGCGTAGAGGAGTTTCGCGCCGCGGCGGATGATGCCGTTGTATTCCTGGTCGGTGCCGGGCAGGAAGCCGGGGACGTCGACGAGGGTGATGATGGGGACGTTGAACGCGTCGCAGGTGCGCACGAAGCGGGCGGCTTTTTCGGAGGCGTCGATGTCGAGGCAGCCGGCGAACACGGTGGGCTGGTTCGCGACGATCCCGACGGAGCGGCCGTCGACGCGGCCGAAGCCGACGACGATGTTGCCGGCGCGTTCGGCCTGGACCTCGAGGAATTCGTCGTCGTCGAGGATGCGGCGGATGACCTCGTGCATGTCGTAGGGCTGGTTCGCCGAGTCCGGGATGAGGGTGTCGAGTTCGAGGTCCTCGGCGGTGAGGGAGTCGTCGATCGATCCGGTGATCGGGTCGGTGGGCAGCATCCGGGGGGCCGCGGCCTGGTTGTTCGACGGCAGGTAGGACAGCAGGTCCTTGACGTAGTCGAGGGCGTCTTGTTCGCCGGAGGCGACGTAGTGGGCGACGCCGGATTTGACCATGTGGGTGTGCGC
>NZ_JASHKU010000099.1:0-680 GCF_030056875.1 Rhodococcus sp. IEGM 1351
CCCATGACCCGGTTGTAGAAGTCGACCCAGTGGTCCATCTTGCCGAGTTCGACGTTGCCGACGACGTGGTCGAGGGCCTGGAACAGGCGTTTGGGGGCGCCGTCGCGTTTGGTGTGCGACGACGTGCGGGCGATGTAGCCGGGTAGGTAGGGGCCGGTGTAGTTGTTGCGGTCGACGAGGGTGTGGCGGGTGTCGCCGTAGGTGGCGATCGCGGCGAGGCGGACGGTGCCGTGCTCGTCGGTCACCTCGTGCGGTTCGTCGAGGACGGTGGCGCCCTGGGCGCGGGCGTGGGCGATGCATTTGTCGACGTCGGGGACGGCGAGGGCGATGTCGACGACGCCGTCGCCGTGGGTGCGGTGGTGCTCGATCAGCGGACTCTGGGGGTCGACGGCGCCCTGGATGACGAAGCGGACGGCACCGGATTCGAGGACGAAACTGTGGTGGTCGCGGTTGCCGGTGGTGGGTCCGGAGTAGGCGACGAGGGTCATCCCGAACGCGGACTGGAAGTAGTGGGCGGTCTGGGTGGCGTTGCCGACCACCCAGACGACGGCGTCCCAGCCGCTGACCGGGAACGGATCGCGGGTGCCGTCGTATTCGACGAGCCCGACCAGCTGCTCGAGCTGGCCGAGGTCGAGACCTGCCAGGCGTTCCTTGTCGGTGAGAGTCTGCTCGATCGTCAT